>NZ_JBSGFR010000020.1:0-163054 GCF_053603475.1 Actinoplanes sp. NPDC004185
GCGGTCTGGACCAGGTCGTCGGTGGGTTCGCCGCGGCCGGAGTAGCGGTGGGCGAGGTGGCGGGCCAGCGGCAGCCAGGCCTCGATGGCCCGGTCGCGCAGGCGGGCCCGGCGGCGGTCCCCGGACGGGGTCGCGGCCAGCCGGATCAGGAGCTCGGCGGCGGTCTCGCCGCCCAGCGGCTCGGCGGGACCGGTCGCCGAGGTGCCGGCGGCGGGAGGTGCGTCACTGAGTGTGGTCGATGGGATCGTGGCTGCGGTCATCGAGGAGGTCCTCCATCAAGCGGGCAGAGAGCCGTGCCCGCACGCGGCGACCGTTCATTTCTCCTTACGCTAGCTGCTCGGACGAGCGCTGACTAGCCGAAAGTATGAGTGACGTTGCGTGAGTGAATGTGAAGCCAGGCGGCGAACTCCTCGGCCGGTAACGGGCGGGACAGCAGGTAGCCCTGGACCACGTCACAGCCCTCGGCGGCCAGGTACGCGTACGTGTCGGCGTCCTCCACCCCCTCGGCCACCACCCGCAGGTCGAGCGCGTGGCCGAGCTGCACCGCGGAACGCACGACCGCCCGGTCCCGGTGGTCCGCGGCGACCCGCTGCACGAACGACTTGTCGATCTTCACCTCGTGCAGCGGCAGCTCGCGCAGCCGGCCCAGCGACGAGTAGCCGGTGCCGAAGTCGTCGATCGAGATCTCCACCCCCAGCGCGTGCAGCCGTTCGAGGGTGGCCAGGCTGCCGGCCGGGTCGGTCAGGATGGTGCTCTCGGTGATCTCCAGGGTCAGCGCCCGCGCCGGGTTGCCGGTCGCCTCCAGCAGCCGGGCCACCAGGTCGGGCAGCGCGGCGTCGAGCAGGCTGTTCGGCGACAGGTTGACCGCGACGTGCAGGTCGTGCCCGGCCCGGGCCCATGCGGCGCGGCTGCGCAGCGCCCGGTCCAGCACGTGCAGGGTCAGCGGCCAGACCAGGCCGCTGTGCTCGGCGAGCGGGATGAACACGTCCGGCGGGATCGGCCCCTGCACGGGGTGGTGCCAGCGGGCCAGCGCCTCCGCGCCGACCACCCGGCCGGTCCGCGGGTCGACCTTGGGCTGGTACGCGACGGCCAGCTCACCACGCTCCACGGCCCGGCGCAGGTCGGTGATGAGCGCCAGCCGCTGCGGACTGTTGCGGTCCAGCTCGCTGTCGTAGAGGCGCAGGCCGTGGCTCTCCTTGGCGGCGTACATGGCGACGTCGGCGTGCCGGATCAGGATCTCGGGGTCGTCGCCGTGCAGGGGTGCCACCGCCACACCGACGCTGGCCCGCGGGGCCAGCACCAGCGGGCCGATCCGGATCGGCTGGTCCACCACGGCGGCCAGTTCCGCGGCGGCGGCCAGTCCCGCCTCCGGGCTGCCGCCGGTGGGCAGCAGCACGGCGAACTCGTCGCCGCCGAAGCGGGCCACCCGGCCCCGCCCGTCGAGGTGGGCGCGCAGCCGCTCGCCGACCTCGCACAGCAGCGCGTCACCGGTCTCGTGGCCCAGCGCGTCGTTGATCTCCTTGAACCGGTCCAGGTCGAGCACCAGCACCGCCAGCCCGGGTCCGCCGGCCCGCACGGCTCGCAGCCCGGCGTCGAGCAGGTCGTGGAAGTGCCGGCGGTTGGGCAGCCCGGAGAGCGGGTCGTGCAGGGCCAGGTGCTGCTTCTCGTCGGCCTCGCGGCGCAGCCGGTCGACCAGGTCGGCGCGGCCCAGGGCGGCGCCGGCGTGGTTGGCCAGCGCCCCGAGCAGCCGCAGCTTGGCGTCGGTGAAGCCGCCGGCGTCGGTGAGACTGTCCGCGACCAGCAGCACCGCCCGGCGCTCACCGAAGACCAGCGGTACAGCCATCGCGTCACCCGCCGGACCGGCCGGGCGCAGCACCGGGGTCCCGAGCAGGGCCGGCCCCAGCCAGGCGTCGGCGCCGGGGCTGCCCAGGCTCACCGTGGGGCGGCCGGACTGCCCGGCCAGCCGGGTGTGGCGCAGCTCGTCACCGTGCGCGACGACCAGCTCGGCGGTGCCCGCCCGGAGCACGTCGCGGGCCCGGTCGAGCACCACGGCGACCAGCTCGTCGATGCCGCCGGCGCCGTCGAGCGCGCGGGTGAAGCCGTAGAGCTGTTCCACCTCGGCGTTGCCGTCGCCCAGCGCGATGTAGGCGCGGTAGGCCAGCAGCAGCACGACGGCCACGATGCCGATCAGCGCCGGCGCCCACTGCGGCTCGGTGGCGGCCAGGAAGCTGATCAGGGCGCCGGTCGTGGTGACGACGACGAGCCAGGTGCTGCGCAGCGCGGCCGGCAGCCGGCGCCACTCCCCCGGGTCGTCGTGCACCGCGATCACCGCGGTGACCAGCACGGCGGCCACCGCGTCGGCGGCGATCATGGCCAGGTAGGCGGCCAGCACGGTTCGCAGGCCGACACCCTCGGCCGAGATGCCGAGCACGTGCGGGGTGACGGCGTGGAAGACCAGGACGCCGACGCTCGCCTGGACGGCGAGCAGGGCGACGTTGAAGGCCAGCTTGGTGCCGCGCTGACCGCGTACGGCGACCAGCCCGGCCCCGCCGGCCAGGGCCCGGACCAGGATCACGGTGACCGGGTCGAAGCCGAGCAGCCCGAACACCATCGGGAACTCGGAGACGTTGATGCCGTGCGCGCCGCGGCGGACACGCACGTGCACGGTGAAGCCCTCGGTGAGGAAGAACAGCACCGCGAGCCCGGCCAGCCACCAGAGCCCGCCGGGCAGCGCGGGCGCGGCGATGCCGCCGGCGGCGAGGGCCAGCGCCACGGCAGCGGAGGCCGCGCCCATGCTCGCGGTGAGCAGACCCACCAGGAGCTCGGGGCGCGGCCGCCGCTTGCGCCGCTCTAGTGCCATGGCTCCCCGGTCCAGCCGGCTGCTGACCAGCTGCGCCCACTCCAGGACCGGCCCGTCCAGGTCTGTGACGACCAGCTCCGCCCGCTCCAGAGGGCGCTCGACCAGCTGCGCCCCGACCACAGGGCACCCGACCAGGACCGGCCGGTCCAGCTCACCGGGGACCACGCCTTCGTGCCGGTGTAGGTGGCGCCCCAGGCGGCACCGGTCCAGACGGAGCCGTTCCAGGTGCCGCCGCTCCAGCTCTGCTGCTTGGCCGAGGCCGAGGTCCAGGCCTGAGCGTTCCAGGCCCGGCCGAAGATGTCCTTCTCTCCGGTCAGTGCCGTGCCCGAGACCGAGTCGTAGACGTACGCGCCGCCCCGGGCGGCGTTCAGAGAGCCCAGCCCGGTGGCCGTGACGTTCACCTGCTTCGTGGTGTTCGTCTTCGCCCGGGCGGCGCGGGTCACGTTGATCTGGCCGGCCCCGGCGGCGTACGGGTCTCCGCCGACGATCGGGTCGGCGGTGCTCGTGAGCAGCTTCTTGACCTCGTCGGGCTTGAGGTTCGGGCGCTGTTGCAGCAGCAGGGCCACCGAGCCGGAGACCACCGCGGCCGCCTGCGACGTGCCACTGCCACGCAGGAACCGCTGCTCCGGGTCGTCCAGCAGGCTCAGCCGGGCCGCGGGATAGGTCTGGTCGATGTACGAACCGGGGCTGCGCAGCGACACCACGGAACGCCCCGCGGCGAGCACGTCGGGGTGGCGCCCCGCGTTGCCCCGGTTGCTGAAGTCCGCCACGATGTCGTCGGCGCGCGCGTCCGTACCGCGGGGGTCGGCGCCGCCGACGGCGATGACGTCCGGGTCGGCGGCCGGCATGGTCAGGTTGTTCGCCGCGAAGCCGTCGTTGCCGGCGGCGACCACGACGACGATCCCGGCCTCCCAGGCCTTCTCGACGGCGAAGGCCAGCGGGTCCAGCGACGCCGGCTGGGTGGACTGGGTGCCGTACGACAGGTTCAGGACTTTGATGTTGAGCCCGGGATCGTTGCGGTGCGCGACGACCCAGTCGATGCCGGCGATGACCTGGGAGACGTCACTGGCCCCGTCGGCCGAGGCGACCTTGACGCTGACGATGTGCGCGCCCGGGGCCACGCCGGTGAAGCGGGTGCCGATGGTGAAGGTGGGGTCCTGCCCGGCGATGATGCCGGCCATGTGGGTGCCGTGCCCGAACGTGTCGAGGTGGCGCAGGTTGGCCGCCTGCGACTCGAAGGACAGGTCCGGTCCGTTGATGACCTTCCCGGCGCCGTCGAGGCCCTTGACCGGCGCGACCCCGGAGTCGATGAGCGCCACGCCGACCCCGGCGCCGGTCAGCGCAATCCCGGTGGCGGTGTCGCCGTCGTCCGGGTTGTCCTTGTCCGCCTTGTCGGCTCCGGCGCCCTTGACGATGGTGTTCATCTTGGTCGTACCGTTCTGCACCAGCCAGTTCTGACTCAGCCAGGGCGTGTCCGCGGCCGCGTGGGCGGGGGCGGCGACCGCGAGGGTGCCGGTCACGGTGACAGCGGTGACGGCCAGTGCCGCTAGTTTCCGCATGGATGCTCCTTCGGTGGCACCACAGCCCCCGGGTCGGGGAGTCGCCCACGGGCGCAGTGCCGGTACAGCCGCCCTATCGACCGGAACCGGCCGGACTTGAACAGAACATGCGTGGCACCCGTCACGAGCGGGCAGATCATCGGATGGCACGATTCGACACCGGGTGTGCGTGGGTACACAGACGTCAAACGCACCGGAGACGGAGTACTGGCATGGCCATTCTGGGTATCGACATCGGCGGTTCCGGCGTGAAGGGGGCGCCGGTCGACACCGTGCGGGGCGAGCTGCTCGAGGAACGGTTCCGGGTCCCCACCCCGCAGCCCTCGGACGTCGGCAGCGTCGTGGAGGCGGTCGCCGAGGTCGCCGCGAAGTTCTCCGGGTACGACCGCGTCGGTGTCACCTTCCCCGGCGTGGTGGTCGACGGGGTCACCCGTACCGCCGCCAACGTCGACAAGACGTGGCTCGACGCGCCCGCCGCCCAGCTGTTCACCGAGCGGCTCGGCAAGCCCGTGTCCGTGCTCAACGACGCCGACGCCGCGGGCGTCGCCGAGGTCGCCTTCGGCGCCGGGCACGACCAGCGCGGCCTGACCATGATGCTCACCTTCGGTACGGGCATCGGCAGCGCCCTGTTCCTGGACGGCACGCTGATCCCGAACACCGAGTTCGGCCACCTGGAGCTGGACGGCAAGGACGCCGAGCTGCGCGCCTCCGACCGGGCCCGCGAGCAGGAGGACCTGAGCTGGGAGAAGTGGGCCGGCCGGGTCCAGGAGTATCTGCGGCACGTGGAGATGCTGCTGTCGCCGCGGCTGTTCATCGTCGGTGGCGGCGTGAGCAAGAAGGCCGACAAGTGGCTGCCGCTGATCGAGATCCGTACCCCGATCGTGCCGGCCACCCTGCTCAACAACGCCGGGATCATCGGCGCCGCGGTCACCGCCGGGCAGGCCGACGGGCACCCCGGCGCGTTCCCCGTCGACGCCGACCAGCCGAACTGAGGAGTTCCATGCCGCGCACCGTCGCCACCAACACCAAGGTCGGCCGCGAGGAGCTCCTCGAGTTCCTCCGGCCCCGGCACCACGCGATCCTGATGACCACCCGCCGGGACGGGCGCCCGCAGGCGTCGCCGAACACCTGCGGCGTGGACGCCGAGGGCCGCATCGTGATCTCGACGTACCCGGAGCGGGCCAAGGCGATGAACATCCGCCGCGACTCCCGGGTCAGCGTCTGCGTGCTCTCCGACGACTTCGGCGGCCCGTGGGTGCAGGTCGACGGCACAGCCGAGGTCATCGACCTGCCGGAGTCGGTCGAGCCCCTGGTCGAGTACTTCCGGAGCATCTCCGGCGAGCACCCGGACTGGGACGAGTACCGCCAGGCCATGCGCGACCAGGGCAAGTCCCTGATCCGGATCACCGTCGAGCGGTGGGGCCCGATCGCCACCGGCGGCTTCCCCGCCCGTTTGGCCTGACCCAGGCCACACTGACGCGTCAGGCGGCGACGGCGCCCAGCAGGTAGAGCAGGGTCTCGCGGTGCAGGTCGGCGACCGGCTCGAGCAGGTCGGGGTGGCGGAGCAGGGCCGCGGCCTCCAGGTCGCGGGGGTCCGGGGCGGTCAGCCGGCGGAACTCGCTGGGCAGGTCGCCCGCCTTGCGCGGCCGGGGCCGGCCGTCCGCGACCGGCACCGCCGCGACCACCGAGTCGACCGCCCGGGCGGCCAGCACCGGGTCGGCCAGCAGGCACGCGGCCCAGCTCACCGCGACCTCGTCGACCCAGGTGCGCCAGCCCTCGTCCTCGGCCAGCTCGTCGTCGGGCTCGCTGCCGGCCCGCCAGTCCAGCACCGCCGAGCCGCCCGGACCGGCCATGGCGACCAGCTCGGCGTCCACCGGGGTCGGGTAGCGCAGCCACGCGGCGACGGTCACGGCCTGGCGGGCCTGCAGCTCGGCCAGGGTGTCCGCGGCCCGGTCGGCGCCGCTGGACGGGTACGCCCGGACCAGCCAGTGCGTGCTCGCCGCGATGACCGGCGACAGCGCGGTGGACGGTCCGGCCATGTGTGCCCCCAAGAGTTGGCGCACACCCCGTCGCGGGGTGCGTCACGCTACCTCTCGGCGGCGGGCGGTCCCGCTTGAGTAGCCTCGCCCGATGGCAACCCACGGCAACCGACGCGCAACGAGCTTCACGCGGGTGGCCTCCGGCACGGCCTCGCTGGAGCCCGACCGCCGCCGGGAGCGGGGCTGGACGCTGCTGGTCGACGGGGTGCCGCAGTCGTACGTCGACCTGGCCGATCCCACCTATCTGGCCTTCGAGTACGTGCGCCGGCTGGCCACGGTGCTGCGGTTGGCGGCGCCTGCGGCCGTACCGTTGACGGTTCTGCATCTCGGCGGCGGTGCACTCACGCTGCCCCGCTGGGTGGCCGCGGCGCGGCCCGGGTCCGCGCAGACGGTGGTGGAGCGCGACGGCCTGCTGCTCGCTCTGGTCTCCCGGTCGCTGCCCTGGCCCACCGCCGTGGAGGTCGTGGTGGGTGATGCCCGCGAGTTCGTGGAGGCCGGCCCGGCCCGGGGGTACGACGTGATCGTGGTCGACGTGTTCGAGGGCGCGGCGATGCCGGCGAGCGTGGCCGGGGTGGGCTTCGCGACGGCCGCCGCCCGGCTGCTGCGCCCGGCCGGGGTGCTGGCGATGAACCTCACCGACGTGCCGCCGCTGTCCTACTCGCGCATCCAGGCGGCGACGTTGCGCGCGGCGTTCGGCGAGGTGGCCCTGATCGCCCCGCCGGGCCTGTTGCGTGGCCGCAAGGCGGGCAACGTGGTGCTCGCGGCGACGCACGGGCCGCAGCTGCTGGACGTCGAGCGGCTCACCCGTTCCGTGGCCCGTGACCCCGAGCCGGCCCGGGTCTGGCACGGCGCGGAATTGACCGGTTTCCTGGCCGGTGCAATGGCGCGCCTCGACGGCCCGGGCTGAACGCTCTCCGGTAGGTTGGACGCACCGGGTGCGCAACTGTTTGGGTTTGCTCCATAGCGGAGAAGCCTGTCCTGACGGCTGCCCAATTCGCCCGTCGCCGTGCCCGCCCCCGCGCTCGAAGATTACGGTGGAGATCATGACCGGTCGCTTTCCCATCGAAGATGTGACGCCATCGGTGTCCTGTGGCCGCTACCCCGCGAAAGCGGTGGTCGGCGAGCTCGTCCCCATCTCGGCGGTGTCCTATCGGGAAGGCCACCACGCCCTCGGCGTGAACGTGGTATGGCAGGGTCCGGAGGGTGAGGCCGAGCCGTTCACCCGGCTCACCCCGGGCGAGCCCGGCCTGGACAAGTGGCACGGGGTGATCAAGCCGGACCGGGTGGGCCGGTGGACGTTCACCATCGAGGCGTTCGACGACCCGTACCAGACCTGGCGCAACGCCGTGACCAAGAAGATCGGCGCCGGTCAGGGGCTCGAGGACCTCGCCAACGACCTCGCCGAGGGCGCCGAGCTGCTGGACCTGGCGGCCAAGATCGTGCCGCACGAGGAGGAGGAGCGGGTCCGCGACGCGGCCGCCGCCCTGCGTGACCCGCAGCGCTCGCTGTTCTCCCGGGTCTCCCCCGGCCTGGAGCTGGAGGAGCTGCTCTGGCAGCACCCGGTCCGCCAGCTGGTGACGACCACCCGCTCGTACGCGATCTGGGTCGACCGTCAGCGCGCGCTGTTCTCGTCGTGGTACGAGTTCTTCCCGCGCTCCGAGGGCGCCGAGATCGGCCCGGACGCGACCCCGGTCAGGCACGGCACCTTCGCGACCGCCGCCGAGCGCATCCCGGCCGTCGCCGCGATGGGTTTCGACGTGCTCTACCTGCCCCCGATCCACCCGATCGGCAAGATCAACCGTAAGGGCCGCAACAACACGCTGGTGGCCCGTGAGGGCATCGACGTCGGCTCGCCCTGGGCGATCGGCTCCGACGAGGGCGGCCACGACGCGATCCACCCGCAGCTGGGCACGCTGGAGGACTTCCGCGCGTTCATCGGCACGGCCCGCGAGCACGGCCTCGAGGTCGCGATGGACCTGGCGCTGCAGTGCGCACCGGACCACCCGTGGGTCACCGAGCACCCGGAGTGGTTCACCACCCGCGCCGACGGCACGATCGCGTACGCGGAGAACCCGCCCAAGAAGTACCAGGACATCTACCCGCTGAACTTCGACAACGACCCCAAGGGACTGCGCGAGGAGGTCCTGCGCGTCGTCCTGCACTGGGTGTCCAACGGGGTCAAGATCTTCCGGGTCGACAACCCGCACACCAAGACGCTGAACTTCTGGCAGTGGGTCATCGCCAAGATCAAGGATGTCGACCCGGACGTGCTGTTCCTGGCCGAGGCGTTCACCCGGCCGGCCATGATGAACGGGCTCGGCAGGATCGGCTTCACCCAGTCGTACACGTACTTCACCTGGCGCACCACGGCCTGGGAGATGCGGGAGTACCTGGGCCAGCTCAAGGCCTCGATCGACTGGATGCGGCCCAACTTCTGGCCCAACACCCCGGACATCCTGCACGAGTCGCTGCAGCACGGCGGGCCGCCGATGTTCAAGATCCGCACCGTGCTGGCCAGCATGCTCTCGCCGTCCTGGGGCATGTACTCGGGACTGGAGCTCTTCGAGCACGTGGCCCGGCCGGGCGCGGAGGAGTACATCGACAACGAGAAGTTCGAGCTGAAGCCGCGGGACTGGGCGGCGGCGGAACGGGCCGGGCGCAGCCTGGCGCCGTACATCACCAAGCTGAACACGATCCGGCGGGAGAACCCGGCGCTGCACTGGCTGCGGAACCTGGAATTCCACGAGATCGACAACGCCTCTCTGCTGTGCTGGTCGAAGCGGGATCCGGAGTCGGGCAACACCGTTCTGGTGATCTGCTCGTTCGACTCGGCGAACGTGCAGTGGGGCAACACGACACTCGACATGCCCGCGCTGGGTCTGGACTGGCACGAGCAGTTCACCGTGACCGACCAGCTCACCGGGGCGACGTACGAGTGGGGACAGCACAACCCGGTCCGGATCGACCCGTACGTCGAGCCCGCACACGTGTTCGTGGTGCACCCGCGCCGATAGGCAGTACAAGCGATTCAGTTCCTGCGGGGTGGGGTAGGTGAACGTCTGATGGACCTGACGAGCGAACTCGACGAGAACGTCGAGCACGATCCCGCGGAGGGCAGCCACGTCGAGGACGGGGTGGTCGAGCATCCGACCGCCGACGACTTCGGGCATGCCCGCGCATTGCCCGCCGACCGGACCTGGTTCAAACGCGCCGTCTTCTACGAGGTGCTGGTCCGGGCCTTCTACGACTCCAGCTCGGACGGTTCCGGCGATCTGCGCGGGCTGATCGAGCGCCTGGACTACCTGCAGTGGCTCGGCGTCGACTGCCTGTGGCTGCCGCCGTTCTACGACTCACCGCTGCGCGACGGCGGCTACGACATCCGCGACTTCTACCGGGTGCTGCCCGAGTTCGGCACGGTCGAGGACTTCGTCGCCCTGCTCGACGCGGCCCACAAGCGGGGCATCCGGGTCATCACCGACCTGGTCATGAACCACACCTCGGACTCGCACGCGTGGTTCCAGGAGTCGCGCCGCGACCCCGAGGGCCCGTACGGCGACTACTACGTGTGGAGCGACACCAGCGAGCCGTACTCCGACGCCCGGATCATCTTCGTCGACACCGAGGAGTCGAACTGGACGTTCGACCCGGTGCGCCGGCAGTTCTACTGGCACCGGTTCTTCTCGCACCAGCCCGACCTCAACTACGACAACCCGGCCGTGCAGGAAGCGATGATCGACGTCCTGCGCTTCTGGCTGGACCTCGGCATCGACGGCTTCCGGCTCGACGCGGTGCCGTACCTGTTCGAGCGGGAGGGCACCAACTGCGAGAACCTCCCCGAGACGCACGCGTTCCTCAAGCACTGCCGCAAGGTCATCGACGACGAGTTCCCCGGCCGGGTGCTGCTCGCCGAGGCCAACCAGTGGCCGGCCGACGTGGTCGAGTACTTCGGTGACGCCGACACCGGCGGCGACGAGTGCCACATGGCGTTCCACTTCCCGCTGATGCCGCGCATCTTCATGGCGGTGCGCCGCGAGTCGCGTTTCCCCATCTCCGAGATCCTGGCCCAGACGCCGGCCATCCCGGACATGGCCCAGTGGGGCATCTTCCTGCGCAACCACGACGAGCTCACGCTCGAGATGGTCACCGACGAAGAGCGCGACTACATGTTCACCGAGTACGCCAAGGACCCGCGGATGAAGGCCAACGTGGGCATCCGCCGGCGGCTCGCCCCGCTGCTGGAGAACGACCGCAACCAGATCGAGCTGTTCACCGCCCTGTTGCTGTCGCTGCCCGGCTCGCCGGTGCTGTACTACGGCGACGAGATCGGCATGGGCGACAACATCTGGCTCGGTGACCGCGACGGCGTCCGCACGCCGATGCAGTGGACGCCCGACCGCAACGCGGGCTTCTCCACCGCCAACCCGGGCCGACTCTACCTGCCGGCCAACCAGGACCCCATCTACGGCTACCAGTCGGTGAACGTGGAGGCCCAGCGCGACAGCTCGACGTCGCTGCTCAACTGGACCCGCACGATGCTGGCGGTCCGCCGCCGCCACGAGGCGTTCGCCACCGGCACGTTCCGTGAGCTCGGCGGCTCCAACCCGTCGGTGCTCGCGTTCCTGCGCGAGGACGGCGACGACGTGGTCCTCTGCGTCAACAACCTCTCGCGGTTCCCCCAGCCCATCGAGCTGAACCTGCAGCACTGGAACGGGTACACGCCGGTCGAGCTGACCGGGCACGTGAACTTCCCGCGCATCGGCCAGCTGCCGTACCTGCTGACCTTGCCGGGACACGGGTTCTACTGGTTCCAGCTGTGCGGGTCCGAGGAGAAGCAATGACGCTGCCCTACGCCGAATGGCTCCCCCAGCAACGCTGGTACGCGGGACGCAGCCGCACCCTGGCCGACGTCAAGCAGGCCTCGTCCACGCCGTTGAAGGACGACCTGGACCTGGTGCTGCTGGACGTCTCGTACACCGACGGCAGCACCGAGCGCTACCAGGTGCTGGTGGCCTGGGACTCCGGGCCGATCTCGGAATACAGCACGGTGGCGACCATCGGCACGGACGGCGACCGCACCGGCTACGACGGCCTGTACGACCCGGAGGCCGCGACCTACCTGCTGTCGCTGATCTCCTCCGACGCCACGGCCGGGGACATCGTGTTCTCCTCCGAGCCGGGAGCGACCTTCCCGCTGGAGCACGCGTCGCGGGTCTTCGACGCCGAGCAGAGCAACACCAGCGTGATCTTCGAGCAGGAGGCCATCCTCAAGGTCTTCCGCCGGGTCGACTGCGGCATCAACCCCGACATCGAGCTCAACCGGGTGCTCGGCCGGGCCGGCAACCCGCACGTGGCCAAGCTGCTCGGCTCGTTCGAGACCACCGAGAGCGGCGACCCCTGCCCGCTGGGCATGGTGACGGCGTACGCGCTGAACTCCGCCGAGGGCTGGGCGATGGCCACCGCCAGCGCCCGCGACCTGTTCGCCGACGCCGAGCTGGGCGCCGACGAGGTGGGCGGCGACTTCGCCGGCGAGTCGTACCGCCTCGGCGAGGCGGTGGCCTCGGTGCACAAGACCCTCGCCGACGAGCTGGGCGCGGGCCCGTCGCCGTTCCCGGTCGACGCGGTCATCGCCCGGCTCGCCAGCGCGACCGCGGCCGTGCCCGAGCTCGTCGAGTACGTCCCGGCCATCGAGGAACGTTTCCGCAAGCTCACCGGCGAGCAGGTCACGGTCCAGCGGGTGCACGGCGACCTGCACCTGGGCCAGGTGCTGCGGGTGCCGGCGGCCTGGCTGCTCATCGACTTCGAGGGCGAGCCCGGCCAGCCGCTCGACGAGCGGCGGCTGCCCGACTCGCCGCTGCGCGACATCGCCGGCGTGCTGCGCAGCTACGAGTACGCCGCCTACCAGCTGCTGGTGGACCAGGACGACAACGAGCACCTCGCCGCCCGGGCCCGCGAATGGGTCGACCGCAACCGCACCGCCTTCTGCGACGGGTACGCGGCCGCCTCCGGCCACGACCCGCGGGAGCAGGGTGCGCTGCTGGCGGCGTACGAGCTCGACAAGGCGGTCTACGAGGCCGCGTACGAATCCCGGCACCGGCCCGGCTGGCTGCGCATCCCGCTGCGGTCGATCGCGCGGCTCGCCGGCTGATGACCCCGTCCGACCGCCCCGCCACCGCCCTTGACCGGACTGAAGGCCATTCTCGAGGAGTCCCGATGCAGACCACCCCGCCGCCGTCCCTGGCCGGCGATCAGCGCGCGATGAACGCCGTGATGGCCGGCGACACGCACGACCCGCACAGCCTGCTCGGGACGCACCCCAGCGGCGACCACACGGTGATCCGCACGCTGCGCAAGGGCGCCAAGGAGGTCACTCTCGTCGTCGGTGACGAACGCGTCCCGATGACCGCGGTGCACCCGGACGGCATCTTCGCCGCGTCGGTGCCCGGCACGGTGCTCGACTACCGGATCGACGTCGAGGGCACCGTCTGCGACGACCCGTACCGGCATCTGCCCACCCTGGGTGAGCTCGACCTGCACCTGATCGGTGAGGGCCGGCACGAGAAGCTCTGGAAGGTGCTCGGCGCCCAGGCCAAGGGCGAGGGCGTCGCCTTCGCCGTGTGGGCGCCCGGCGCCCGCGGCGTGCAGCTCATCGGCGACGTCGCCGGCTGGGGCCCGTTCGACGGCCTGCCGATGCGCTCGCTGGGCAGCAGCGGCGTCTGGGAGCTGTACGTGCCCGGCGCCTCCTCCGGCACCAAGTACAAGTTCAAGATCCTCGGCCGGGACGGTGTCTGGCGCGAGAAGGCCGACCCGCTGGCGCAGCACACCGAGGTGCCGCCGCGCACGGCGTCGGTCGTGTACGAGTCGACGTACGACTGGCAGGACGCCGACTGGATGACCCAGCGCGCGACCAAGCAGTGGCACCAGGAGCCGATGAGCGCGTACGAGGTGCACCTCGGCTCGTGGCGCCCCGGCCTGTCCTACACGGAGCTGGCCGAACAGCTGGTCGACTATGTCGTCGAGACCGGGTTCACGCACGTCGAGCTGATGCCCGTGATGGAGCACCCGTTCGGCGGCTCGTGGGGCTACCAGGTCACCGGCTACTTCGCACCGACGTCGCGCTTCGGCTCCCCCGACGAGTTCCGATACCTGGTCGACAAGCTGCACCAGGCCGGCATCGGCGTCATCCTCGACTGGGTGCCCGCGCACTTCCCCAAGGACGAATGGGCGCTGGCCCGCTTCGACGGCACCCCGCTCTACGAGCACGGCGACTGGCGGCGCGGCGAGCACCCGGACTGGGGCACGTACGTCTTCGACTTCGGCCGGCGCGAGGTCCGCAACTTCCTGGTCGCCAACGCCAACTACTGGTGCGAGGAGTTCCACGCCGACGGCCTGCGGGTCGACGCGGTCGCCTCGATGCTCTACCTGGACTACTCCCGCAAGGACGGCGAGTGGACCCCGAACCAGTACGGCGGCCGGGAGAACCTGGACGCGATCAGCTTCCTGCAGGAGATGAACGCGACCGTCTACCGCAACAACCCCGGCGTGGTCACCATCGCCGAGGAGTCGACGGCGTGGCCGGGCGTCACCCGTCCCACCCACCTCGGCGGGCTGGGCTTCGGCTTCAAGTGGAACATGGGCTGGATGAACGACACTCTCTCGTACATGGAGAAGGAGCCGATCTACCGGCAGTGGCACCACCACCAGATGACCTTCGCCACGGTGTACGCCTGGAGCGAGAACTACATCCTGCCGATCAGCCACGACGAGGTCGTGCACGGCAAGGGCTCGCTCACCGGCAAGATGCCCGGTGACCTCTGGCAGAAGCTGGCCAACACCCGGGCGCTGCTGGGCTTCATGTGGGCGTTCACCGGCAAGCAGCTGATCTTCATGGGCGCCGAGATGGGCGACCTGCGCGAGTGGAGCGAGGAACGCGGCCTCGACTGGGACCTGCTGGCCGACGAGGGCCGCGGTGGCGGCATCCACAAGCTGGTCAAGGACCTGAACAAGGCGTACCGGGACATCCCGGCGTTGTGGACGCAGGACACCACGGCGAGCGGCTTCCGCTGGATCACCAGTGAGGACTCGCAGCACAACACGTTCTCGTTCCTGCGCCTGGCGCCGAACGGCGACACGCTGGCCTGCGTGGTCAACTTCGCCGCGGTCCCGCACGACAACTACCGCATCGGCCTGCCCCGGGCCGGCGTCTGGCGCGAGGTCGTCAACACCGACAGCACCCTGTACGGCGGCTCGGGCGTGGGCAACCTCGGTGAGGTGCACGCCGAGGAGATGCCGTGGCACGGGCTGAACGCGTCGGCGTCGTTGCGCGTACCGCCGCTGGGCGCGGTCTGGCTGCATTTCGAGGGCTGAGCCGCTCTTTGCCGGTAGGCGGCCGAAACTGTCGGTGGCCGGGTCTAAGGTGCGAGAAGTTGTTCATTCTCGGCGAAGGAGCCGGCCATGGCAGTGCGCCTCAACCCGTACATCGCGTTCACCGACGGCAAGGCCCGGGCCGCGATGGAGTTCTACCACTCCGTCCTCGGCGGCGAGCTCACCATCAGCACCTTCGGTGACTTCGGCGCCCCCGACCCGGCGCTGGCCGACAAGGTCATGCACGCCA
Organism: Actinoplanes sp. NPDC004185; assembly: GCF_053603475.1. Lineage (NCBI taxonomy): Bacteria > Bacillati > Actinomycetota > Actinomycetes > Micromonosporales > Micromonosporaceae > Actinoplanes > Actinoplanes sp. NPDC004185. Next base: position 15,070 of record NZ_JBSGFR010000020.1, read on the forward strand.
TCCTGGTCACCGACGACGGCCTGGTCATGATGGGCGCCGACGCCCCGCCCGGGCTGGAGCACGTGCCGGGCAACGACATCGCGATCAGCCTCAGCGGCGACGAGGCCGACGTGATGCGCGAGTGGTGGGCCAAGCTGGCCGACGGCGGCGCGGTCACCACCCCGCTGGAGAAGCAGATGTGGGGCGACGAGTTCGGCACCTGCACCGACCGCTTCGGCGTGGAATGGATGGTCAACATCGGCGCGCCGCAGTCCTGATGCTGGACGAGCTCCGGCGCATCTGCACGGCCCTGCCCGAGGTCACCGAGCGACCCAGTCACGGCGCGCCCACGTGGTTCGTGCGCGACCGGCGGAGCTTCGTGACCCTGTGGGAGCACGGCCATCATGACAACCGGTTCCCGCACCTGTGGTGTGCGGCGCCGCCCGGAGCCCAGCAGGAGCTGATCGCCGCTGCTCCGGAGCGCTTCTTCCGCCCGCCGTACGTGGGGCACCGCGGCTGGCTGGGCGTCCGCCTGGACGGCGACGTCGACTGGGCTGAGGTCGCCGAGCAGTGCCAGGACGCCTACGAAGCCGTCGCGACGCCGAAGAAGTCCGATTCCAGCAAGCCGTAGCGGAGGTCGTCGGTCCACTCACCCTTGCTCCAGGTGTGCTGCCGCAACAGTCCTTCGCGCTGGAAGCCGGTCCGCTCCAGCAACCGGTACGAAGCGACGTTGCGGGCGTCGCACTCGGCCGACACCTTGTGCAGACCCTTGACCCGGAACAGATGGTCGAGCACGGCCCGGACGGCCTCGGTGGCATAGCCATGCCCCTGCTGGGCGGGGGCGAGGCTGTAACCGAGCTGGGCCTGCATCCGGTTGTCGTGCAGATTGACGGCGACGTCACCGATGGGGGCTTTCCCGGCGGTGAGCTCGACGGCGTACTGGAACCAGCCCGGCTGATCGGGATCCGCGGCGGCCATGGACTCGATGGCGTAGCGCGCCTTCTCCACCGGGTACGGCGAATCCCAGGACTGGTAGCGCGCGACCGCGGGGTCCGTCCGGTAGGCGGCGAGGGTCTCCGCGTCGGCGGGGCGGAAGCGACGGAGCACCAGCCGTTCGGTCGTCAGAAGCACAGGTCGAGCGTACGCAGGGATCAGGAGGACGGGACATGGACCCGGACGGCCGCGACGCGCTGCTCCGCCACCTGGCTGAGGCAGTCGGGTCGGTCTCCGTCACCCACCCGACCCGGGTTGCCGTCGACGGGCCGCCCGCCACCGGCAAGACCACCCTCGCCGACGAGCTGGCCGGGGTCCTGCGGGACCGGGGCCGTGAGGTCGTCCGCGCGACGATCGACGATTTCCTCCTCCCCCGGGCCCAGCGCTATCGACGCGGTGAGTTCTCGGCCGAGGGCTGTTACTTCGACGCCCACGACTACGAGGCCCTGAACCGGGTGCTGCTCGATCCGCTCGGCCCGCACGGAGATCGGCGCTTCCAGCATGGGGTCTACGACCACACCACGGATGTTGTGGTGTCTCCACCGGCCACGACCGCCTCCGCCGACGCCGTGCTGGTCTTCGACGGGGTCTTCCTCCTGCGCCCGGAGTTGATCGCTCAGTGGGACGTGCGCATCTTCGTGTCGACCGCGCCGGAGAAGACTGTGCGTCGTGCGGTGATCCGCGAGGGGCGGGTGTCAGCTCCGGCCGACGTCGAACGGCGCTGGCGCGAGCGCTACATCCCGTCGCAGGAGCTCTACTTCGCGACGGCCCGCCCGACCGAGCTTGCCGACATCATCGTGCACAACGACGAGCCCGAGCGGCCGGTCTGGACGGCCCGCACCCGTCAGGGACGCCGCCGGGGGTGACCGGGCCGGGCCGGGCGCGGGAAATGGGGTGGCCGGGGCCGTGCCGGCAGCCGATGATGAGCCGGCATGAGCAACCTGACGTCGATCGCCGCCCGGGTGGCCGCCGGCGCCACCGTCGACTTCCGGCCGACCGGCTCGTCGATGGTGCCGCTCATTCGCAGCCGGCAGCTCGTCACGGTCGCGCCCGTCGATCCGGCCGAGGTCGTCGTCGGGGACATCGTGCTGGCCCGCGTGGCCGGCGCCGTCCATCTGCATCTCGTTTCCGCGGTCGACCCGGTCAAGGGCCGCGTGCAGATCAGCAACAACCGCGGCCGGGTCAACGGATGGACCGGCTACGCCCGGGTCTACGGCATCTGCACAGCCGTCGACGGCCGGCCACGGCCGGGCAGGCGCTCACCAGGCGGCCCGGAGCGGCCTACTCCTCTTCCACGTCCGCGACGATCACCGTGACGTTGTCCGGCGCCCCGGCCTCCAACGTCCGCGCGATCAGTTCCGCCGCGCACACCTGCCGGTCCGCGTACGACCGCAGCGTAGTGGCGATCACCTCGTCCTCGACGTAGTCGCTCAGCCCGTCGCTGCAGAGCAGGAACCTGTCCCCCACCCGCACCGGCACCATCCGCCCCGCCGGCCGGAACGGCCCGCCCTGCACCGCCTGGGTCACCAGCGCCCGCTGCGGGTGCCGGCGCGCGTCGTCCGGGGTCAGCACTCCCTGATCCACCAGCGCCTGCACATAAGTGTCATCCCGCGTGATCTGCGTCAACTCGCCATCACGACTCAGGTAGCACCGGGAATCGCCCACGTTCAGGGCCGCCACCCGGTCACCGGACAGCATGAGAGTCGTCACGGTGGTGCCCATGCCGTCGCGGGCGTCGTCGTCGGCGACCGCCTCCTCGATGCGCTTGTTGGCGGTCTCCAGCGCCGCGATCAGGTCCTGCAGGGGTTCGCCCGTGTCCGGTTTCACGTCCACGTCGGCCAGGGCGGTGACCAGGATGTCGCTGGCCAGCTCTCCGGCCGGCAGGCCACCCATGCCGTCCGCCACGACCAGCAACCGGTCGCCGACGAAGACCGCGTCCTCGTTGTTCGACCGGACCAGGCCCTGATCGGAGGCGGCGACCGCACGAAGCACGACACTCATGTCACAAGACTGCCAAAGGGCTGCGGCGGTGTCTGTAGTACGTAGTACGTAGTGTTGGGTGGTGATGCCGGTACCGATGGTGGGACGAACGGACGCGTTGGACGAGCTCCGGCGCGCCTGGGAGCGTGTCGGCGCCACCCGCAGGTGCGTGCCCGCCGTGATCACCGGGCTGCCCGGCACCGGCAAGAGCACCCTGGTCTCGGCCGCTCTGCAGCTCACGACCCCTCAGGTCGTCCTGTCCGGCTCCGCGCGGCTGCATTCGCCCGCCCCCTACGACTGGCTCGCCGCCGTGCTGGCCGGGCTCGGGCCGCGCCCCGGGCTGCCCGTGCCGCCGGACGCGCTGGCCTGGCTCGCCCAGGATCCCGATGTCCCCCGGGAGCGGTACACGCCCGACGCGCTGCTGCGGCTGGCCGTCACGACCGTGCGGACGCTGGTGGGCGGTCGTCCCGCCGTACTCGTGGTCGAGGATCTGCACGCGCTGGACCCGGCCAGCCTGAACCTGATCGGTGAGCTCGCCGCCGCCGATCTTCCGGCCCTGCTGGTCGTGACCAGCCGGCCGCCCGAGGCGGCCGTCTCCCCGCTGCTCACGGCCCGGGTGCTGGCCCGGCTGTCGGGTGCCCCCGGCGCGGTGCGCCAGCATCTGGCTGCGCTGACCGCCGGGCAGGTGAGCCGCATCCTGGCCCACGTGTACGGCGCCAGCTGCCCGTCCCCGCAGGTCGCCGAGGCGGTGTGGCGCCGCACCGGCGGCAACCCGTACCGGTTGAGCGAGCTGCTGGCCACCGCCGGTGGACCGGAGGCGCTGGCCGACGCGCCGCTGCCCGCCCACCTGCGGGAGCAGCCCGAGCTGACCGCCCGTGAGCGGGAGGTGATCGGCTGCCTGGCCGAGGGCATGTCCAACAAGCAGATCGCCCGCGCGCTGGGCATCTCGGTGCGCACAGTGACCGTGCACGTGTCGAACCTGCTGCGCAAGACCGGCGCCGCCTCGCGCACCGAGGCCGCGCTGTGGGCCGTTCAGCGGGACCTCAAGGCCACAGCAGCGTCTTGATCGAGCGGCGCTCGTCCATCGCCGCGTAGGCCTCGGCCACCTTCTCCATCGGCAGCTGCAGGTCGAACACCGCGCCGGCGTCCAGGGAGCCGGCCAGCACGTCGGTGAGCAGCTCCGGCAGGTACGGCCGCACCGGCGCGACACCACCGGCCACCGCGATGTTGTCGGCGAACATCTTCCTGATCGGCAGTTCCGCCCCGCCCAGCGGCACCCCCACGTAGCCGATCCGGCCACCGGGACGCACGGACGCCATCGCCTGCGCCATCGACTCCTTGTTGCCCACGCATTCGAGCACGGCGTCCGCGCCCTGGCCGGCGAGCAGGTCGCGCAGGGCCGCCGCACCGTCGTCGCCGCGTTCGGAGATGACGTCGGAGGCGCCGAAGCCGGTCGCCACGTTCTGACGGTCGGCGTACGACGAGAAGGCGATCACCCGGTCGGCACCGAGACGGACGGCCGCCCGGACCGCGCACAGGCCGACCGCGCCGTCACCGACCACCGCGACCGTGCCGCCCGGGCCCACACCCGCGGAGACAGCGGCGTGGTGGCCGGTGACCAGGACGTCGGAGAGGGCCAGCAGCGCCGGGATCTGCTCGCGACCAGGATGCTCCGGCGTGGCGACCAGGGTGCCGTCGGCCAGCGGCACGCGCACGTACTGCCCCTGGCCACCGTCGAGGATGCGGCCGTCGCGGTCGGTGCCGCCGTACCACTGGGCCTGGACGCAGGAGGTGGTGACGCCCTGCCGGCAGTGCACGCAGGTGCCGTCGCTGATCGAGAACGGGGAGATGACGAAGTCACCGGCCCGCACGGTGGTCACGCCGGCTCCGGTCTCCTCGACCACGCCGACGAACTCGTGGCCGATCGGGTGCGGGTCGGCCGGCGGGCGCGCACCCCGGAACGTCCACAGGTCGGAGCCGCAGACGCAGGCGGCGACCACCCGCACGATCGCGTCCGTGGGCAGCTGGATGGTCGGGTCCGGACGCTGCTCCCAGCGGATGTCGCGGGGCGCGTACCACATCGCGGCGTGCATTCCCCCGACCTTACCCGCGCCCGGGCCGGGTGATCATCCGCGCGGGATTCGCGGGGCGGCGCGACAAGCGCCGGGCGCCTCGGTCACAATCGTCGGCGTGACGACCAGCATCCATCAGCGCATTGCCCAGGAGCTCGGGGTCCGTGAAGGACAGGTGACCGCGGCGGTCGACCTGCTGGACGGCGGAGCCACCGTGCCGTTCATCGCCCGTTACCGCAAGGAGGTCACCGGCACCCTCGACGACCAGCAGCTGCGTACGCTCGAGGAGCGGCTCGGCTATCTGCGGGAGCTCGAGGACCGTCGCGCGGCCGTGCTCGAGTCGATCCGCTCGCAGGGCAAGCTCGACGACGCCCTCGAGGCGCAGATCCTCGCCGCGGAGTCCAAGGCCCGGCTCGAGGACATCTACCTGCCGTTCAAGCCCAAGCGCCGGACCCGGGCCCAGATCGCCCGCGAGGCCGGCCTGGAGCCGCTGGCCGACCTGCTGCTCGGCGACGCGACCCGGGACCCCAAGGCCGAGGCGGTGGCCTACGTGGACGCCGACGGTGTGGCCGACGTGGCAGCGGCGCTCGACGGCGCCCGGGCCATCCTGATCGAACGCTTCGCCGAGGACCCCGACCTCATCGGTGAGCTGCGCGAACGCATGTGGACCAAGGGCCGGCTGATCGCCCAGGTGCGCGAGGGCAAGGAGACCGAGGGCGCCAAGTTCGCCGACTACTTCGACTTCGCCGAGCCGTTCACCAAGCTCCCCTCACACCGCATCCTGGCCATGTTCCGCGGCGAGAAGGAGGACGTGCTCGACCTGACCATGGAGCCCGAGGAGGGCGCCGAGGAGGGCGAGCGGTCCAGCTTCGAAGCGTCGGTGGCCGGCCGGTTCGGCATCTCCGACCACGGCCGCCCCGGCGACCGCTGGCTGCTCGACACCGTGCGCTGGGCCTGGCGGACCAGGATCCTCATCCACCTGGGCGCCGACCTACGGGTCCGGCTCTGGCAGGCGGCCGAGGACGAGGCGGTACGCGTCTTCGCGGCGAACCTGCGCGACCTGCTGCTGGCGGCCCCGGCCGGCAGCCGTACGACGATGGGTCTCGACCCCGGCTTCCGCACCGGCGTCAAGGTGGCCGTCGTCGACTCGACCGGCAAGTGCGTCGCCACCTCGACGATCTATCCACACGTCCCGCAGAACAAGTGGGACCAGTCGCTGCACACCCTGGCCACGCTGGCCGCGGAGCACAAGGTCGACCTGGTGGCGATCGGCAACGGCACCGCTTCGCGGGAGACCGACCGGCTGGCGGCCGATCTCATCAAGCTGCACCCCGAGCTCAAGCTGACCAAGGTCATGGTCTCCGAGGCCGGTGCGTCGGTGTACTCGGCTTCGGCGTACGCGTCGCAGGAACTGCCCGGTATGGACGTCTCGCTGCGCGGCGCGGTCTCCATCGCCCGCCGTCTGCAGGACCCGCTGGCCGAACTGGTCAAGATCGACCCCCGGTCGATCGGCGTCGGGCAGTACCAGCACGACCTGTCCGAGGTGAAGCTGTCGAAGTCTCTGGACGCGGTGGTCGAGGACTGTGTGAACGCCGTCGGGGTGGACGTCAACACGGCGTCGGCCCCGCTGCTGACCCGGGTGTCGGGCATCGGCGCCGGCCTGGCGGAGAACATCGTGATGCACCGCGACGCCAACGGCCCGTTCAGGAACCGCTCCCAGATCAAGAAGGTGGCCCGGCTCGGCCCGAAGGCGTTCGAGCAGTGCGCCGGCTTCCTGCGCATCCCGGACGGCGACGACCCGCTGGACGCGTCCAGTGTGCACCCGGAGTCGTACCCGGTGGTCCGGACCATCCTGGCCACCGCCGGCGGTGACCTCAAGACCGTGATCGGCAACAGCCCGCTGCTGCGCGCCCTGCGCCCGGAGAAGTTCGTGACCGACACCGTCGGCCTGCCGACCGTCACGGACATCCTGCGCGAGCTGGAGAAGCCGGGCCGGGACCCGCGCCCGGCGTTCACCACGGCCACCTTCGCCGAGGGCGTCGAGAAGATCGCCGATCTGCGCCCGGGCATGATCCTGGAGGGCGTGGTGACCAACGTGGCGGCGTTCGGCGCGTTCGTCGACGTCGGCGTGCACCAGGACGGCCTGGTGCACGTGTCGGCGCTGTCCACCACGTACGTGAAGGACCCGCGCGAGGTGGTCAAGTCCGGCGACGTCGTGAAGGTGCGGGTGGTGGAGGTCGACGAGGCGCGCAAGCGGATCTCGCTGACCATGAAGCTCGAGGACAAGCCGGAGCAGCGCGCGCCGCGCGAGCCGCGCGAGGCCCGGCCGGGCGGTGGCCAGCCCCGCCAGGGCGGCCAGCCCCGCCAGGGTGGCGAGCCCCGGCAGGGCGGTCAGCCCCGCCAGGGTGGCCAGCCTCGCCAGAGTGGCCAGCCCCGGCAGGGCGGTCAAGGGGGCCAGGGCGGCCGGGGTCAGGGCGGTCAGCGGCAGGGTGGCGGGGGCCAGCGCTCCGGCGGCCAGGCGCCCGCCGGCGGCAACAGCTTCGGCAACAGCGCGATGGCCGACGCCCTGCGCCGCGCCGGCCTCACCAAGGACTGACCCGCGAACCGGGCCCGGCGCGCTTCCGTCGCGCCGGGCCCGGCCGCGGGCGGCAGCTCAGCGGTCGATCGGCCAGATCTTGATGTCGTTGAAGGCGACCTTGTACGGCCCCTTCACCGGCGCGCTGCGCTCGGTGAAGATCCCGAGCACGACCTTCCCGCCGCGGATGTCCTTGTCCTGCACCGGTACGGCGCCGAGCAGCTCACCGTCGCGCAGCACCTCGAGGGTCTCGCCGACGATGCTGACCGTGATCAGCGTCGCCGGTGCGCCGACGTCGATCGGGCGGTCGTCGAGCGGGAACGTCTTGTAGACCTCGGGGTTGGCCGACTTGTGGATGCCTACGTACACGTTGCGTTCGCAGACGCGTACCTGATAGCCGCGGAACTGCGCGAAGCGCATCCAGATGGACGCGCAGCTGTCCGGGGTCAGCAGCCGGACCTTGACCTCGGCCTGCACGTCCGGGGGTTCGTAGTCCTCCGGCCCGCGGCAGCGGAAGACGCCGCGGGTCGCGCGGCTGACCACCAGGCCGCCGTCGAACGAGCACCCGGCCTGCTCGTCCGCCTGGGACGAGGCCTGCCAGAGGCGTTGCCCGGTCAGCGGATCGGCCAGCAGCACGGTCTGGTCGGGCTCCTCGACACGCGGGTCGACCGTGGTGCCGGTGCGGGTGCCGCCCGGCCACAGCGTCGCCACCGCCCCGCCGACCGACAGCATCGCCAGGATCAGCAGGAACACCGCCGCGGGCAGCACCCACGGCCGGCGCGGCGTGGGGTCGTGGGTGAACGGCGTGTCCGGGGCGACCGGTGAGGCCGGCACCGGCTGGGTGACGATCGAGTTCTCCGAGTAGCCGACCAGGGTGGGCGCGGCGGTGACCTCGGTGAGCAGCCCCGCGGGATGCACCCCGGTGACCGCCTGCGCCTCCTGCGCGGCGAACCGCAGGCCGGGCTGGTGATCGAGCGCGGCCCCGGAAGCGGCCGGCCGCTGCGGGCCGTCGACGAGCAGATCCAGCAGCTCCCGGGCACTGGGACGGTTGGCCGGGTCCTTCTCCAGCGCGTGCCCGATGAGGTCGCGCAGCGGGCCGCTGAGCCCGGTCAGGTCCGGCGGCTGGGTCAGGATCCGGGCCGCGGTGGCCGGCGGGGAGTCGGCGCTGAACGGCGTGCGGCCGGTGCCCGCGTACGCCACGACGCCGCCCCAGGCGAACACGTCGGCGGCCGGGGTGAGCGGCACGTCCAGGTCGGGGCCGAACCGCTCGGGCGCCATGTACGCCACCGTGCCGACCATCTGGTCGGTGCTGGTGTGCGCGCTGGTCGCCTCCATCGCCCGGGCGATGCCGAAGTCGATGACCTTGGGGCTGCCCGGGGCGAGCAGGACGTTGCGCGGCTTGAGATCACGGTGGATGACCCCGGCGCCGTGGATGGCGGTCAGGGCGGTCGCCACCCCGATCGCCACACTGTGCAGATTGGACGCGGTGAGCGGGCCGCGCTCCTCGACCACCTCGGCCAGGCTCGGCCCGTCGACGTACTCGACGACCAGGTAGGGCTGCTCGTGGTCCGGGTCGGCGTCGAGCACCTCGGCGGTGCAGAACGGCGGCACCTGGCGGACCCGGTTGACCTCGCTGCGGAACCGGCGCCGGAACGCGTCGTCCGGCGCGAGGTCGGCCCGGACCATCTTGACCGCGACGAGCACACCGGCGGCGCTGCGGGCCAGATAGACCGTGCCCATGCCGCCCTCACCGAGCCGGCCGAGCAGTTCGTACGACCCGAGCCGGCGAGGGTCACGCGGGCGCAGCGGGCTGGTCCGCTCGTCCGGCATGCCGTTTACTCCTACGCCCCCGCGGCATGACGCCGCCCCACCCCCGACAGGAAAGGTCACCCTATAGGGCCTTGTCATTGCCTGCGAAGACCTGTCCGCCGGTTGCCGCACAACCGACACAGATCACTGTCGGCGCCACCGATGGGCCGGGGCGGTCGTCAGAAGGACCGGATGTCCACGTCGGCGAAGGTCACGGCGTACGGCGGGTCGGTGTCGACGGCCTCGACGCTCAGGCCCAGCAGCACCTGGCCCTGCTCCGGCCCGCCCTTGGGCAGCCGCACCGAGCCCGCGAAGTCACCGCCGCGGAAGACCTGGGCCTCACCCTCGCGGACCACCAGGTGCAGCCGGACCGACTCGCGCAGGTCGATCCGCTGCTCGAGCGGGATCCGCCCGTAGACCCGGCGGTCGCCCGGCCGGTCCGCCGCCACCGACATCTCGTTCTGGCAGACGCGCAGCACCTGCCCGCCGCGCCGCGGGTCCCAGTGGAACCAGATCGCCGCGCAGCTGCCGGCCGACTGCAGCGCGGTGGTCACCTCCACGCCGAAGTCGTCCGCGATCAACTCGTCCGGGCCGACGCACTGGTACGTGCCGCGGTCCACCCGGGCGGCGCGCATCACGCCCCGGGTGGAGCAGCCGGCGTCCTGTTCCCGGATCTCGCTGTCCACCCACTGGCCGGGACGGTTCAGCGGATCCTCAATGATCGGCTCACCGCCGTCCGGCTCCACCGGGGTGCGGTCCGCGCCGTCGTCGTCCTGGTAGTCGGCCGCTTCGGTGGGTGGCGGGCTCTCCGGGGCCGCCGCCCCGTCCTGCCCGGTGGACTGCTCGACGCCGGCGGCGGCGCCACCGCGCGGGGATCCCCCGGTGGTCGACGGACCGCCGGTGCCGCGCTGCGCGTTCAGCACCAGGGCCACCGTGGCCACGCCCGCGACGACCAGCAGGACGGCGAGCACGGCGAGCAGCCGATGGCCCCGCGGCCGTCCCCGGCCGGCGGGCATTCCACCGCGGTAGTAGTGGTCGGTGGCGTAGGGGCGGGGCGGGTAACTGTCGTCGGACTCGGCATACTGCGGCTCGGCCGGCGGGGCCGGGACGACGGGGGCGCTGAACACCGTGGTGCGCTGCCGGGCCGGCGGGCCGGAGCCGCGCTGGTCGTCGCCCAGCAGCAGGTCGAGCAGTTCGCGGGCGGTCGGTCGCTCCTGCGGGTCCTTCGACAGCGACAGGGCGACGATCTCCCGCAGCGACTCGGGCAGCCCGTTCAGGTGCGGCGGCTGGGTGAGGATCCGGGCCGCGGTGGCCGGCGGCGAGTCACCGTGGAACGGTGTGCGGCCGGTGCCGGCGTAGGCGACGACACAGCCCCAGGCGAAGATGTCCGCTGCGGCCGTCAGGGGCGTGCCCGGCTCGGAGGAGAAACGCTCGGGGGCCATGTAGGCGACCGTGCCGACCATCTGGTCCGTCCGGGTGTGCTGGCTGGTCGCCTCGAACGCCCGGGCGATGCCGAAGTCGATGACCTTGGGGCTGCCCGGCGCCAGCAGCACGTTGTCCGGCTTCAGGTCGCGGTGGATGACCCCGGCGCCGTGGATGCCGGTCAGCGCGGTCGCCACCCCCACCGCCAGCGAGTGCAGGGCCGCCGCGCGCAGCGGGCCGCGTTCCTCCACCACCTCGGCCAGGCTCGGGCCGTCGACATACTCGACCACCAGGTACGGCGGGTTGTGGTCCAGGTCCGCGTCGAGCACCTCGGCGGTGCAGAACGACGGCACCTGCCGGGCCCGTTCGACCTCGCTGCGGAAGCGCCCGCGGAACTCCGGATCGTTGACCAGGGCGGCGTGCACCAGCTTGATGGCCACGTAGTTGTCGTCGCGGTCGGTCGCCAGGTAGACCACGCCCATGCCGCCCGAGCCGAGCCGGCCGGTGAGCCAGTACTCGCCCAGCTGCTCCGGGTCCCCACGGCGCAGCGGAGTCACGCGGTACGCGGTGTCCACGGTCAGCTCCCCACAGAGGTACGACGGCGCCGCGACAGCAGGAGCGCCGTCAGGACCAGCGCGGCGAGCAGGAGCACGAACCATCCCGCGCCGAGCCGGCCGACCACACCACTCAACTCGCGCTGGAGATCCGAGGCAAGATTCACGATCGGATCCTGCCCGGAAGTCCTCAGATCCTTGACAAGGCGCAGCTCATACCATCCGTAGTAGGCCACGTACGCTCCGGCGACGGCCAGCACCGCGCCGCCGATCCGGGGCACGAAAGCCGCCGCCCGGCGCAGGCGCGACACCGCGGAGACCCGGACGAGCGCGACGGCGAGGGCGGTCACGCCGATCACCAGCCCCATCCCGGCCGCGTAACTGACGAACAGCGCCACGCCTTCGACGGTGGAGCCGGCGCGCAGGCTGGAGACGACGATGGCCAGGAACGGCCCGATCGCGCAACCGAGCGACGCCACCGCGTAGGCCATGCCGAACAGGACCATCGACGCGGCCGTCCCGGTGAGGCGCGGCGCGCGCATCCCCCGGCCGACGCTCGGCAGCGACCGCCCGGCGAGCAGCCAGCCGCCCAGCACGATCAGCCCGGCCCCGAAGACCACGGTGAGCCACGGCAGCCGGGGCATCAGCCACCCGGTCAGCGGGGCCAGCAGCAGCCCGAACACCCCGAAGACCAGGACATAACCGGTGGTCAGGGCGGCCGTGCAGCGCAACGCCCGGCCCACGGCGGCCGGACCGCCGCCCGCGGCCCGCGGCTCGTCGCCGGCGACCAGGACCGACAGGTACGCCGGCAGCAACGCGAAGCCGCACGGGTTCACCGCACCGAGCATCCCGGCGGTCAGCGCGAGCAGCAGCGTGGCCCGCACGGCTCACGCCACCAGCGACTTGACCTTGGTGGTCAGCTGCAGGTCGTCCAGATAGTCGGTGGCGACGATCCGGCCCGCCCGGTCGAGGATCACGTAGGTGCTCTGCTGCGTGATGCCGAACTTCTTCCACAGCGTGCCCGGCTCGTCGTCCAGGTGCGGCACCGCGCCCACCTCGAGGTCGGCGACGAACTCGTGCATGTCCTTGTTGGTGCCCATGCCCGCGATCCCGAGGATGTTGAGCCGGCCCGCGTACTCCTGCTGGAGATCGGCGATCGACATGGCCTCGCTCGCGCAGGTCGCGCACCAGGGTGCCCAGAACCACAGGATGGCCGGCTTGCCGGCCATGGTCGCCGCGTCGAAGGCCTTGCCGTCCAGGGTCCTACCGGTGAACGTCAGCGACGCCGGGACTGCCGCGGCGGGCTCCGAGGCAGCGCCCGCGGGTTGCGCGGCCGGCACCGGCTCCCGCGCCGCGACCGGCTCGGAGGCCGCCGGGCCGCACCCCGCCAGGAGCCCGAGGCAGACCCCGGCGACCAGCCCGGACAGCAGCCGGGTCACTTCTTCACCGCTTCCGTCAGCCGCAGCGCCAGCGCCGGGCACACGTTGACCGCCTTGCGGGCACCGTTCTCCAGCCACGGCGGCAGCGGCGTCTGCGGGAACGCCGGGAACCCGTTCGCGTCCAGCCGGATGATCTCCGGGGCGACCGCCGAGCAGAGACCGTGACCGTCGCACCGCGACCAGTCCACCGCGAGCTTCCGCGCCCCCTGATCGGTGTGGTACGGCAGCGGCAGGATGCCGCGCACCTGCTTGCCGCAGCCCTCCCCGTTGGCGTGCAGCTCCACGTCACGGGCGAAGACCTCGAGCGCGGACAGCGCGAAGCGGGCCGTGCCGTCGGGGTGGCTGCAGGCGCCACGGCCCTTGACCACACCGGCCGCCTGCCGGACGTTCTCCAGCGCGCTGCCGCCCAGCGCCACCAGGGTCACCGCGCGGGCCAGGTCGGGCAGGCCGAGCCGGCACGGGCCGCACTGGCCGGCCGACTCGCCGGCCAGGTACTGCGTGACCTGGGCGACCTCGCCCAGCGGGCAGGTCGTCGAGCCGATCGGGATGAGCATGCCGGCGCCCAGCGTGCCGCCGACCTTGGCGAAGCCCTTGCGGGAGATGGTCACCGTCTTGGCCGCCTCGGCGGTGATCCACTTGCCGTGGTAGCCGCCGACCAGCAGGCCCGGGCCGATGTCGGCCCCGCACATGGTGAGCACGTCCATCAGCGGCGTGCCGGTCGGTGCCTCGACCACGGCCGGAGCGGTGGCCGAGCCGCCGACGGTCAGCATGACCGTGCCGGGCTCCTCGGGGATGCCGACCGCGTTGTACTCCCACGGGCCCAGCCGGGCCGCGATGGCCAGCTGCGAGTACGTCTCGGCGTTGGAGAGCAGGGTGGGCAGCCCGCCGACGCCGTTGTCGCTGGACCGGACCTTGCGGCCGGGCGGGATGTGCGCCTCGCCGTTGATGCCGCGGACCAGCGCGCCGCCCTCGCCCGAGATGAACCGGTGCGGCACGGTGACGATCCGGGTCGGCACCGGCATCCGGCGCTCGGCCAGGGCCGCGGCCAGCGACTCCTGCCCGATGCCGTCGTCGGCGATGCCGATCACGATCTCCTCGGCGTCCAGCGCGGCGGCGGCCAGGGCCGCACCGTCCAGGATCAGGTGCGGGCCGCGGGTCAGCACGGCCTTGTCCTTCCAGGACGGCGGCTCGCCCTCGGTGGCGTTGACCACGATCACCGGCGGCAGGTCCTGCCGCTGGCACGAGTCGAGCACAGCGCGCACCTTGCGGGCGAACGGGAACCCGGCACCGCCGCGGCCGCGCAGCTCGATGCGGTCGGCCAGACCGATCAGCTCACCGCTGGACAGCGCCGCGAAGCCGCCGTGCACCTCCTGGTGCGCGATCAGGTCCAGGCGGCCGTACTCGTCGAAGCCCGCGGTGATCCGCGGCGTCCCGATGCTGGTGACCGGAGGGACCAGATCGGCGCTCAAGACGATGCCCCGCAGCGGGTGGCATCGCCGCGGCGGGCGATCCGGTCGATGGCGCGCTCAGTCACTGTGCTTCCCCTCGCAGCTGACGCCAGTACACGTCGTCAGCCGATTCGTCCGTCCTGGCCCGGCTGCCGCGACGAGCCCCCCGGCTCGCCGCCCGGACGGGTTCCTGCTGGGTCGCCCGGCGGGCCCGGCGCGACGCCATGTCGACCAGGGTCGGCGTCTCGTCGGGTTCCGGGTCCGGACCAGCGACGGCGTGCGGCGCCCCGGCCAGGTCCACGAACTCGCTGCGGCTGTGTCGTCCCGAGTCGGCGCTGTCGACGTCGGCGCCCCGGTCGCGCCGGGTCCGGGGCGCAGTCTCGACATCGTCGGTGTAGCGCGACGAGCGGGACGGCCGCGGCGGCTCGTCGTCCGGGTAGCGGGCGGACCGCCGCCGCGGGGGCGGCGCCTCCTCGTACCGGTCGTCCTCGACGTAGCGCCGCTGCCGCGGTGCCGGGGCGTCGTCGTCGGCGGCGTAACGCCGGGAGCGCGGTGCTTCCTCCTCGACCACCCGCCGGGAGCGCGGCGCGGGCACGTCGTCCTCGTCGGCGTAGCGCCGGCCGCGGACCGGGGCCTCCTCCTCGAACTCGGTGCCGGCGTAGCGCCGGGACCGGGCCGGGGCCTCGTCCTCGAACTCGGTGCCGGCGTAGCGGCGCGAGCGGGCCGGGGGCTCCTCGGCGTACGGGTCACCGGCTGCCCGCCGGCGACCCCGCGGCGCGGGCACCTCGTCCTCGTCGGCGTAGCTGCGCATGCCCTCGTCGAGCGCCCGGCGCGACATGGCACTGGTCGGCTCGTCGAAGCGCTCGGCGGCGCGGCGCTGGCGGGGCGCCGGGGCGTCCTCCTCGGCGTAGCCGCGCGAACGCGGCGCCGGCAGGTCGTCCTCCTCGAACTCCCACCGCTGGGTGGGGGCGTCGTCGAAGTCGCGGCGGCGGCGGACCCGCTCCTCGTCGTCGACGCCGCGGCGCGGCCGGCGCACGGGCTCCGGCGGGGCGCTGATCGGCGCGCTCGCGGGGGCGCTGACGGGCTTGGCGGCGGTCTCGGCCAGCGGCGGCGCGCCCGTGGCCCGAGCGGCCGGCGTCCAGGTGGCCAGGGCGGCGGAACCGTCGACGACGACCGCGTCGTCACGGCGGCTCTTGCCCCGGCCCTTGATGCTCGGGGTCGTCGTCGGGACCAGCTTGCCGACCGGCTGGATCTTGCCGGTGCCGGTGCCGGCCTGCGAGGCGAAGTCCTTGCGGCGGTTCAGCCGCACCGAGAGGCGCACGGCCAGGCCGACCAGCACCAGCAGGATGCAGATGATGTAGGAGACGATGACCCACGGCTTGGCCGCGCGCCCGGCGCCGAGGCCGTGCAGCAGGGCGATCGGCCACATCAGGTACGAGATCGCGTGGATGCCCCGCCACATCCAGGGCTTGCCCTTGCCGACGAAGCGGGACCGGGCGATACCGGTCCACATCACCATCACCATGATGTAACCGGAGAGGGTGCCGAAGCCGATGAGCATCGTCTTGTACGGCGCCAGGAACGGGATGAACACGTCCGTCACGCCGATGTAGTTCATCGCCACCTTCGTCCACACGTGGAAGAAGAGGGCCACGACCGCGATGACGCCGGTGGTGCGGTGCGCGGACTGCAGCAGCACCCGCTGGCGGATCGACAGGACCAGCCGGTCGGTGGCGACCAGTCCCACCATGATGGTGATCGAGAGCGAGACGAGCGAGACGACGCCCACGTAGAACTCGGTGTACGCGAAGACGTACACGTATGCCTTCTGACCGGCGGGGGTCAGCATCGCGGCGGCCCAGAGCGCGGCGAGGATGGAGACGCCGAGCACCGCGTAGGTGATCATCGACGGCGGTGTCCGGCCGCCGGTAGCGCTCATCGGGACGTCCACACGACTGGCGGATCGCTGGTTCATCTTCGTCCGGGCCATAACTCCTCGTTCTCCGCAGCGGTACGGCGTCCGTCCTGGGCGGTCGGGACGCCGGCATCCGTGGGGGATGCCCCGCGCTCGTTACTGTCGGGCCGGTGTACCGGCGGCCTGCCCTTCCTCACCCTGCGTGAAAGCCGGTCTCCTGCCCTCCCCCATCTACGTGTGTGGCCGGGGTTCGGATGAACGTTCGGGAAGTTCTTTGCGGTGAAGTTTGCGCGAGCATGCTACCGATCTCGCCCGGAAGTGCCCTGACCAGGCAAGACACCGTGCGGAAGCCTGGGGCTAAGGCAAAAATAAAGTGTTATCGAGGCGGGAATCACCGGTCCGGGGTGAACCTTTCGCCCGGCCCTCCCGAACTACCTCACGTGCGTGCAAGTTGACGCCATAGCGTGAGGAGATGATTGCTGTGCGGCATCGCGCTGCTCTGCTGTGCGCCACCCTGGCCGCCACGGCCGCGACCCTGATCATGCCCGGCCGGGCCGCCGCGGTCGAGCCGGGCTTCCGGGTCGAGATCACCGAGCTGCCCCGCACCTTCACCGCGGGGGCCGGCGCGCGACAGGTCACCGTGGTCGCCAGCAGCGAGCAGAACCGCTGTGTGAAGGTGCGCTGGTCGCTGCTCCTCGAGGTGGACGGGCCGGACCTGGACGAGGTGGAGGTGGCCCGCGACGAGGACGGCGACTTCCCCGTCCAGGTGCAGAACGTGGCCGCCGGCACCGCCCGGATCACCGACGTGCAACTCGACCCGGGCCTGCTGTGCCGGGACCGTACGGTGACCGCCCGCTACCAGATCGCCTTCGACGACGACGCCGAACCGGGCCGGGTCGCCTTCCGCGCGCAGGCCTTCACCGCGAACCGCACTCTGCTGCAGGAGACCAGTTCGCGCAGCGAGGTCAAGGGCGAACGGGAAGAACCGAAGAAGAGCAAGTCGCCCAGCCCTTCGGCCAGTCCGTCACCGAGCGAGTCCGCCGAACCGGAGCAGGAGGCGGACGACGAGCCCACCGCCGAGCCGGAACCCACCGCCACGGACGTCGACATCGCCGCGGTGCCGACCTCCGGCAGCAACAGTGGCACCCCCAGCCTGCTGGGCGCCGGCCTGATCGTCGGCGGGATCCTGGTCTTCCTCGGGGTCGGCCTGTTGCTGCGGCTGCGCATGCGCGGCAGGGCGCCGAAACACAGCGGCGAACTCCCGACCGGCTTCTACCCCAGCACCTGAGCGGACGATCTTCCTCCACAACTTCCTGGGGTAAACCTGCGGAAGACTTAGGCCGCAGTTAAGAGACGGTTGCGGACGGTAGCCCTAGGGTGGGTCGGGCGCTACCCCCTACTGTGGAGGATCCTTGAAGACCAAGACTGTCCGTATCTCGGCCGGGGTCGGCGCCGCCACGCTGACGCTCATCGGTGTCTCCGCCGGCGTCTCCTTCGCCGACGACAAGCCCGCCCCCGTGACCGCGGCGAGTGCGGCGGACCGGTTCCTCGGCGGCGCCGCCACGCTGCCGGCCGCCCTCGTCCCTCCGCCCGGCAACACCTTGACCTCGGTCTTCAAGGCCAAGGGGGTGCAGATCTACGGCTGCACGGACACCAAGTGGACCCTGATCGAGCCGGCCGCGTCGCTGACCGGCATCACCCTGAGCCCGGTCAAGGTGGCCTCCGCGCTGCACTTCCGTGGCCCGAGCTGGCAGTCGTCCGACGACGGCTCGCTCGTCGAGGGCACCGGGCCGGTCTCGGCCCCGTCGGCGACGCCCGGCAGCATCCCGCAGCTGCTCGTCACGGCGAAGGCCAGCCGGGGCCCCGGCGTCTTCGGCGACGTCACCTTCATCCAGCGCCTGTCCACGGTCGGCGGCGTCGCCCCGGCCACGGCCTGCACCACCGGCGCCACGACCTCGGTGTCCTACCAGGCGGTCTACCGCTTCTTCAAGAAGAGCTGACCACCGCCGCACACTGACCTTTCCGAGGGGCCGGATGCCGGTGCGCCGCCGATGCGGCGGTGCACCGGCATCTCTCGTCAGCCGCCGGCGGTCAGAGCTCGTCGAGGCGCAGGACGGTCTCCTCGATCTCCTCGCCGCGGGCGGTCGCGTACGCGATCTCCTTGCCGACCGGCCGGAAGCCGGCCTTGCGCAGCACCGCCAGCGACCCGGCGTTGTCGCTGGCCGCCCGGGCGGTGATCGGCCGCACCGGCACCAGGTCGAGCAGCAGCTCCACGGCGCGGGTGGTGATGCCCCGCCCCCACCGGGCCCGGTCCAGCCAGTACGTGATCTCGGTGTCGTCGCCGACCGGGAAACTGGCCACCGTGCCGGCCAGCTCGCCGTCGACGGTGATCGCGAACAGCAGGATCTCCGGATCGGTGCGTATCCGGGTGAAGTGCGCGTCGAAGGCGGCCCGGTCGTCGGGATCGTCGGCGGTGAACGCGGCCATCCGCACCGCGACGGGATCACGCATCTGGTCGTAGAGCAGGTCCAGATCGTCGTCGCGCACCGCGCGCAGGCCGATCTCAGCCATCCGTCGCTCCTGTCCCGGCCCGGATCACCGCACCGTCGCGTCGTCGCCGCCGGGCCCGCTCACCACCGCACCTGGGATCCGGTGGCGGCAGCCTACCGAACGACCGGCCCGCAGCACTGTCCATCCGGCGGCGAGCAGGACGACGCCGGCCGCGGCGAGCGGACCGGGCCCGGTGACCGGCAGCCCGGCCCCGGCCGCCTGGGGCGTGCCGTGACCCAGAGCGCTGAACGAGACCCCGCCGTGGCTGACCGCGGCGACGACCACGGTGTAGCGCTTGCCCCCGGTCAGGCCGGTGACGGTGCAGGCCCGCGCGGGACGGGCGGTGCAGGACCGGCCGCCGTCCAGGGTCCGGCCGGTGAACGCCACGGCGACGTAAGCCGCGATCCGGTCGGCGCCCGGCGTGGCCGGCGCGGTCCAGCTGACCCGTAGTGCACCGGGCCGGGCCGCGGCCCGGACCCCGGTGACGACCCCGGGAGCCAGCGGTACGGCCCTGAGCACCCCGCCCCGGGTGCAGTAGACAGCCTGCGAGACGTCCACGGCACAACTGTGATCGGCCCCGACCGACAGATCGGTGACGATCGGAGCGGGACGCCCCAGCAACAGCCGCACCAACGTCGACGTCCGGATGCCGCTCCGGTCGACCGGCGCCGCCGAGGCCCGGTCGGTGCGGCCACCGACCGCCAGCTGCCCATGATCGTTGGCGCCCCAGCAGTACGCGGCCCCGCCGCCGGTGAGCCCGCAGGTGGAGTCGCCACCGGCCCGCAGACCGGAATAGACCCGCGTACCGGCCCGCCGCGGCGCAGAGCGATCACCGCCCCGGCCGAGCTGCCCACGGTCACCGGCCCCCCAGCACCAGGCGGCACCCTTCGGCCCGAGCGCGCAGGCATGGCGGCTCCCGACGCTGATCTCCGTGTACGGCCCACCGCCGACCGCAACCGGGCTCGGCGCGGGATCACCGGCCCCGCCACCGTCGCCGAGCCGGCCGTCCGCGTCGGAACCCCAGCACCACACCTTGCCGCTCTGCACCAGCGCGCAGGTGCTCTCATCCCCGGCGGCCAGGTCGATGACGCCGGTCAGGCCCGGCACCTGCTGCGGATTGGCCTCACTGGTGCCGAGCGTGCCGAAGCCCAGCTGGCCGACGTCGTTACGCCCCCAGCACGAGACGGTCAGCTCGACGTCGAGCACGCAGGTGTGCTCGGCCCCGGTGACCACCTGCACGGCGTTCCCGGCGACCTGCGCGGGCCGGTGCCGGTCGGCGAAACTGCCGTCGCCGAGCTGGCCCTCGCCGTTGCCGCCCCAGCAGTAGACGACCAGGCCCATGGCGGCGTACTCCAGGGTGAGCGCGCACGTGTGCACCCGGCCGGAATGGACGGCGAGGATGCGGGCGGCCTCGGCCAGCTTGCCGGACGCGGTGACCCGCACCGGCCGGGCGGAATCGCGGGTGCTGCCGTCGCCGAGCTGGCCGTGGTCGTTGCCACCCCAGCACCAGAGATCGGAGTACTGCACGACGGCACAGGTGTGCCGGCCGCCGATGGCGGTGAGACCGGCGCCGGGGCCCGACTCGGCGGCTGACGGCCCGGGAGCCCAGCCGGTCACTGCCCCGAGCGCTGGATCAACCGGCTGCTCGCTCGATGAGCCGGCTTCTCGCTCATCCGCCGGGCCGACCTCCTTGCCGGCTGCCGGCTCACCCACCGAGCCAATCCCCGGACCGGCCTCCTTGCCAGCCGTCGGCTCAGCCGGCGGGCCGGACTCCGGGCCGACCGCCCGCTCACCCTGCGAAGCAACCGCGGACCCACCCTTCGGGCCGACCTCCGGGCCGACCGTCCGCTCGTCCTGCGGACCCACGGCGGCTACCGTCGGTGAGCCGGCGAGCGGCCCGGGCAGCGGGCGGAGGGCCAGGCCGGCCAGCCGGAGCACCTCAGCCTGGGCCGCGCGGACAGCGTCCGGTCCCGGATCGGCTTCCGCACCGGCCGCGGGCCACAGGGGCACAAGGGCGGCCGCCGCGACGACCCCGGCAACCCGCCGGGCGAAGATCCACATGCGGCCCAGCGAATCACACCGAATCGCCACGGACAGCCGGAAAGTACTATTCGTCCCGCCGGACAGGCGGATCAGACCGGGTTGCCTTCAGCATGGCTGTGGTCGCCGTCTGCCCGATAGGAACATCCACCGGGCGACCGGACGCGGGATCAGGCCCGGGTCGCGCTCAGGTAGGCCGTCGCCGCCGTGTGGCGGGTCGGGACATCGGCCAGCGATGCGACGTGGGCGTCGAAGCGGTCCCGCTCAGCCGGCGTCAGCACCGTGTCGAGCACCTCGCCGTAGGTCGGCACGAGGGGGTTCGGCGCCGTGCGGCGGAGGGCGGGCCAGTCCTTGATCGGCGGGCCCGGCATGTCGACCTCGGCGCGGTAGTCCAGCCGTACCCCGGTGAAGCCCGCCTCCGCCGCCCAGCGCACCAGGTCGCGCTCGTCGAAGTCGAGCATCGCGGTGGTCGCCGGGGTGGCTGTCAGGTAGGCCGTGCGGATCTTGGCGACCAGGTCGGCGATCGGCGCCGGGTCCAGGCCGAGCAGGGAGTCGCGGCCCATCCGGGCGGGAAAGTTGTTGATCGGCTCGAAGACGGACAGCCGGCCGCCGGGGCGCAGCACCCGGTGCAGTTCGGCGAAGGCCGCCGGCCTGTCGCTCACGTAGATCAGCACCGACCGGGTCGTCACCACGTCCACCGAGGCGTCCGGGATCGGGCTCAGGTCATCGGCCGCCGCCCTCACGAACGTGGAGCGGGCGGGGTCGGCCTGCCGGCGGCACTCCTCGAGCAGGGCCTCGGAGATGTCGCTGAAGATGACCCGGCCGGCCGGTCCGACCCGGTCGAGGGCGCCGAGCCCGATCAGCCCGGTGCCGGTGCCGACGTCGAGGACCGTGTCCCCGGGGGATATCGCCGCCCGGGCGAGGACGCCGTCGCGGTAGGCGGTCAGCTGGGGGACGAACTGGGAGCGCAGGCCGGCCGAGCCGCCGTCGCGGTGCTGCAGCAGCCAACTCGCCCATCTGTCGGTCGTCACCGGGACACGCTAGCCCCGTGGGACGATCGGCGGGGGGCCAGCAGCACGGCCGGTACGAGGGTCACCAGGCTCAGGGTCACCACGTTGCCGACCTGGTCCACCGGTGCGTAGTGGGCGAGGTGGCCGAGGTGGTAGAGCAGGTGCGGCACGGAGAAGGCGAGCCAGGCCACCGCGGTCAGCCGTACCAGGAAGTCGTCGGCGGGCCGGGCCGCCGCGCCCAGGGTGACCACCGCCAGGGCCAGGTAGAGGGCGCCGACGTCGCGGGCCAGGTGTTCGTTGTAGGTGCCGAGCATCGGCAGCCAGTGGCGGCCGGCGCCCGGGAAGGACCGCCACCAGAAGGCCGGCGCCGCGGCCGCCCAGGCGCCCACGAACAGGGCGGTGGCGGCTTGCAGGAGCAGGAGCGTGCGGCGCAGGTTCGCTGTCATGACCCCAGGACGAGCCGGACGGCCCGGTTGTGACAACCGGGCCGTCCGTGTTGGGAGAGGGTCAGAGTGCGGGGTACGCGTTGGCCATCAGCTCACGGAACTGAGCCGAGAACCACGAGCCGGAGATCGGTGCGTTGGGCAGCGCGCCCGTCATGCTGTTGCCGTTGCGCTCGTTGCCCGTGTAGGTCGGGTCGCACATCCGGTCGAAGCCCTTGCCCTCGTTGTTCGGGATCAGAGAGCTGGAGCCGTCCGACTCGCCCGGGGGCTTGACCCAGACGTAGGCGTCGATACCCGTCTCCGGGGCGGCCTTCGGGCGCTCGCCCAGACCCGCACCGGACTGGTTGCACCAGTTGCCGGCGTGGATCCGGCGGTCGATGCGCGACTGGTTGACGAAGGTGTTCACGTCGGTGGACGTGCTCGCCGCGGCGGGCCGGTTGGCGCCGCCCCAGCCGTTGCGGGACGTGTCGATCAGCATGCCGATGTTCGAGTTGAACCCGGCCGTGACCAGCTGCTGGCGGAAGCCCTGGGCGAAGCTCAGCTCGTCGACGTACATGTTCCAGTCGACCCACTTCGACTGGCGCACGGACTGGCCGCCCACCGTCGAGCTGGCCTGGAAGAACGGCTCACGCAGGGCCGAGTAGTTCGCCGTGTTGACGATGAAGCCGGTCACGTTGTTGACGCTGCCGGAGGCGCGGGCGGCCTCGAGCAGGATCTGCGCGGTCGGACCGGAGTTGGTGTCCCAGCCGATCCAGCCGTGGTGCGCCGCGTCCACGTAGTTGTAGACGTTGCCGATCGCGCCGAGCTTGTTCAGCGCGTAGCCGACGCCCTGCACGTAGCCACCGTTGGACTTCATGGTGGCGCAGGTCGCGACGTTGGTGTTGGTGATCAGGTTCGGCAGCGAGTCGATCTCGACGATGTTGATGATCCGCAGGCTCCGGTACTTCGGGTCCGCCTGGATCGCCGCGATCGGGTCGATGTACTCGGTCTTGTACCGCGGCAGGTCGTTGACGCCGAGCTCACCGTTGGAGGCGAGCGCCGAGCAGTCCCGGCCGGGCAGGTTGTAGATGACGAACTGGACGTAGCCGGCGCCCTGGGCGAGAGCCGCGTCCAGGTGGTCGCGCAGGCCCATGCTGCCGTTGGAGCTGCTGCCCGAGGTACCGGCGATGGCCGCGATGCGGTCCAGCCAGACGGCGGTCGGGTTGCTGGAGACGCGGCTGCCACCGGGCTCGGCGTCGGCCTTGGCCTTCCACTCCGGGTTCACGTAGCCCTTGGCCCCCGCGTACGGGTTGTCGACCTTGGTGCCGGCCGGCGGCGGCGAGGTGGTGGGGCTGGTCGGCGTCGACGGGGTGGCCGACGGGCTGCCCGGGGTCGACGGGGTGGCCGACGGGCTGCCCGGGGTGGTCGGGTTGCCCGTGCAGGCGGTGCCGTTCAGCGAGAACGAGGCCGGGATCGCGTTCGTGCCGGAGTAGTCGGCGTTGAAGCCGAACGTCGCCGACGCGTTCTGGCCCAGGTTGCCGGCCCAGGACGGGCTGGCCGCGGTGACCCGCTGCCCGCTCTGGGTGATGGTGGCGCTCCAGCCCTGGGTGACCCGCTGGTTGCCCGCGAAGTCCCAGGTCAGGTTCCAGCCGCCGGAGATCGCGTCGCCGAGGTTGGTCACGGAGACGTTGCCGGTGAAGCCCGTGCTCCACTGGTTGACCGTGTAATTGACCCGGCAACCCGCGGCGGCGCTGGCCTGCTGCGCCGCGACGGCTATGCCGGCGCCGGTGAGGAGGGTGATCGCGGTGGCGGCCGTCAGGCCTCGCACCAACGAGTGGGGACGTGGACTCATGCGCAAGCGCTCCTGGAAGACATGGCGACGCCCGGGGCAGGCGTGCCGAGGGGAACGAACTTCCGGCGCGGGGATCGATCGCTGTCGCTGACCACCGCGTGAGCCTCACACTATGGGAGCGCTCCCATGACATCAATACGTAATGGCCGCGAAACTTTTTGTGGATTTCCCGGAGCGTTGCCGATGATGATCTCCATGGAGGAGCTGACGGACCTGATCGTGGCCACCGACCCGGTCTCCGGCGCCCGCCTGCCGGTACGCCGGGACGCGGTGATCGCCCAGCTCACGGCGGGTGGCCAGGCTCGGGCGGCGCGGCTGGCGCGGCGGCTGCCGGTCCGCGACGGCGTCCTGGTGGCCGAGGAGATCGACGCGTTGCAGATCCGGGTGCACTGTGAACTCCAGCGGCTCGGCGAGGAGCTGCAACTGCCCCGCCGCATCGCCGAGTGGCTGCTGCGGTGGCGCGCCACGCGGCCCGGGGAGCCGATCCGGGTCATCGACGTGGGGTGCGGGCTCGGGCACGTGGTGCGCTGGCTGGCGGCGTACGACGCGCTGGGACCGGGCGCCGACCTGGTGGGCGTCGACCTGAACGCGGCCCTGATCGGACGGGCCACCGAGCTGGCCGCCGCCGAGGGACTGCCCTGCCGCTTCGTCGCGGGCGACGCTCTCGCCCCGGGCATCGCCGGGGACGACGGCATGACCACCGTCGTCATCTCCTCCGGCCTGCTGCACCACCTGCCGGCCTCAGCCCTGCCGGCATTCTTCGCCGCCCAGCGCGACCTGCGAGTCGCAGCATTCGCACACTGGGACATCGACCCCGGCCCCTGGACGACGATCGGCGCCTGGATCTTCCACCGGGCCCGGATGCGCGAGCCGGTGTCCCGTCACGACGGTGTGCTCTCGGCCCGGCGCTCCCACCCGGCATCCGTGCTGCTGGCCGCGGCCCGGGCCGGCGCCCCGGACTACCGGCCGGCCTGCGCCGACGGACCGCGCTGGTGGCCGCGACTGTCGGAGGTGCTGCGGCCGGTCACCGGGAGCGCACCGTGACCACGGCGTGGTGGGTGCCGGTCGCGCTGGTCGTGCTCGCCGCGCTGGACGGGGCGTTCGCCGGCTTCCGGTCCTCGTGCGGGCGGACCGGCCTGATCCGGCACCGGCGCGAGGACGTCCGGGCGCACCTGCGCGGCCTGGCCACGGCGGCTCTGCTGCTCGGCCCGGTAGCCGCGGTCGTGCTGGCCGACGTGCTCACCCACCCGCCGCGCTGGGATGACTACCTGGTCGCCGGCCGGGCGATGCTGACGCTCTACCTGCCTTTCGGGGCGACCGTGCTGGCCGCGCTGACCGGTTACGCCGTGCTGGGCTGGCGCCGGAGGTTCCTGGCCAGCGCGCTGATCCTCGGCCCGTTCACCTTCGCCCGGCCGTTCGTGGCGGTGGCCGGCGTCGTGCTCGCCGCCCGGGCCGGCACCGGCCTCACAGTGCTCGCCGTGGCCACGACGGCGGTGATCGGGGCCCTGGCCGTGGAACCGGTGCTGGACCGCCGGTGGGTGGCCGCCGCACGGCGACGGCCACCCGGGCTCCCTACTGGAACAGCTTCGCCGCGGTGATCGCCGTCTGGATCACGCCGTAGCCCAGCAGCACCACGACCAGCGCCCAGGACAGGGCCAGCCGTACGTTCGACGTCTTCATGCCACAGCCTCCGTCTTCTCCTCGCTGCGCGGCTCGTGGAACCGCTCCGGCACCGGCTGCACCAGCAGGTTGGCGATGAAGCCGACGGCCAGCACCCCGACCATGGTGAACAGGGCCGGCTGGTACGCCGACGCGGTCAGCGTGCCCGGCTTGCCCTGGGCGTCCAGGAAGCCGTTCACGATCAGCGGACCGGCCACACCGGCGGCCGACCAGGCGGTCAGCAACCGGCCGTGG
Organism: Actinoplanes sp. NPDC004185; assembly: GCF_053603475.1. Classification (NCBI taxonomy): domain Bacteria; kingdom Bacillati; phylum Actinomycetota; class Actinomycetes; order Micromonosporales; family Micromonosporaceae; genus Actinoplanes; species Actinoplanes sp. NPDC004185. The sequence goes on from NZ_JBSGFR010000020.1 coordinate 41,044, forward strand.
ATGGCGCCGACCTGGTACGTGCCGAACAGGTCCCGCAGGTAGGCCGGCACCGTCGCGAAGCCGCCGCCGTAGAACGACAGGATCACGCCGGCCAGCAGCACGAACAGGCCCACGGCGACGTGACCGACCGAGGCCAGCAACGCGTACAGGATCATGCCGACGCCCAGATAGACCATATAGATCCGCTTGCGCCCGATGAGGTCGGAGGTCGTCGACCAGACGAAGCGGCCGGCCATGTTGAACAGCGAGAGCACCCCGACGAAGCCGGCCGCCGCGGCCACCGCGACCGCGGACTTGCCGCCGGAGTCCCGGAAGAAGTCCTGGATCATCGGGCTGGCCTGCTCCAGGATGCCGATGCCGGCCGTGACGTTGCAGAACAGCACGATCCAGAGCAGCCAGAAGGCCCGGGTCCGGATCGAGTTGGCCGCGGAGACGCTGGCCGTGGTGACCAGCGGCTTCTCCTTGACCGAGGCCGGGTCCCAGCCGTCGGGCACCCAGTCGCCGGCCGGTACGCGCATGTTCACCACGCCGAACATCATCACCACGAAGTAGCCGATGCCCAGGGTCAGGAACAGCGCCACGAGCGCACCACCGCCGGCCACCGAGGTCGACACGTTGGGGTCGTAGCCGGAGTCGTAGAACGACAGCAGCTGCCGCGACAACGGGCTGGCGATCAGCGCGCCACCGCCGAAGCCCATGATGGCCAGGCCGGTGGCCAGGCCGGGACGGTCCGGGAACCACTTGATCAGCGTCGAGACCGGCGAGATGTAGCCGATGCCGAGCCCGATGCCGCCGAGGAAGCCGTAGCCGAGGTAGACCAGCCACAGCTGTTTGGTGCTGATGCCGAGCGCGCCGACGAGGAAGCCGGCGGCCCAGAAGCAGGCCGAGACGAACATCGCCTTGCGCGGGCCGTTCGCCTCGACCCAGGTGCCGCCGACGGCCGCGGACAGGCCGAGCATGACGATGGCGATACTGAAGATGATGCCCACCGACGTCGCGCTGGCGTCGAAGTGGGCGACGAAGGAGTTCTTGTAGACGCTGGTCGCGTACACCTGGCCGATGCACAGGTGCACGGAGAGCGCGGCCGGTGGGATCAGCCAGCGGCTGAACCCGGGCGGCGCCACGGAGTGTTGACGGTCGAGCGCGGACAGCATGTGGCGCCTCCCTGACCTGGTGATGATCTATCGAGGCTCATCATCGACCCGCGGGAAAATTGCTGCAACAAATAGCGGGCCGCCGGACACAGCAGGATGTGATGACGCAGACCGGGCCGACCGACCAGGACCTCTGGGCCGCGGTGGCCGCCGGCGACGAGGCCGCCTTCGGGACGCTGTTCGACCGGCACTCGCGGGCCGTCTACAACCACGCCTTCCGGCTCAGCGGCTCGTGGAGCGTCGCCGAGGACGTCACCCAGGCGACGTTCCTGGTCGCGTGGCGCAAGCGCGGGTCGGTCCGGCTGACCCACGGGACGGCGTTGCCCTGGCTGCTGGTGGTGGCCGGCAACCACGTGCGGACCGAGTGGCGCTCGGCCCGACGGCGGCGGGCGCTGCTCGGGCGCGTACCGGTCGAGCATGATCCCGACCCGGCCGACGACGTCGCCGGCCGGCTCGACGACGAGCGCGCGATGGGCCGGATCCTGGCCGCCGTGCGGCGGCTGCCGCGAGCGGAACGCGAGGCCGTCGCGCTGTGCCTGTGGTCCGGCATCGGCTACGCCGAGGCCGCGGCCGCCCTGGGCGTCACCGAGGTCGCGGTCCGATCCCGGGTGAGCCGGGCCCGGGCCCGGCTCACCGCGCTGCTCGGCCCCGCAGTCAAGGAGGACCAGCGATGACCGATCTGATCGAACCGCCCGCCGAGCGGGACCTGCCGCCGGCCCGGGCCGCGCGGATGCGCGCGGAACTGCTCGCGACGGCCCGCGGCCCGCGGCCGCGGATCTCCCGGCGGCTGCTGGTCGCGGCCGCGGCGGTGCTCACCCTGGTCGCGGCGGTCACCGTGACCCTTGAGGTACGGCAGGAGGACCGCACCCGGATCCTGGCGATGAGTCCGGGCGAGCTGGATCTGTCGCTGCGCCAGGCTGTGCAACGCTGCGTGGAGCTGATGGCGCCGCGCCACGACGGCGCGCCGGAGCCCGAGTTCGTGCCCGTGTCGGCGGCGGACGTCGCGATCGCGGCCCGGCGGGGCTCGTGGATCCAGGTGCTGTTCCTCAACCGGACCGGCTACATGGCGTGTGAGCTGCAGCTGAAGTTCGGCCGGCTGTCGTCGGGCAGCGTCGGCGGCGAGGCCTGGCCGCACCGGGACTGGCTGCCGGGGCCGGTCCAGCGCCTGAGCCTGTCCTCGACGGAGGTCGACGGCGGCTCGGTCTCGGTGCTGGGACGGGTGAGCGCCCGGGTCGGCCGTCTGGTCCTCGAGCACGGCAACGGACGGACCACGACGGCCCGGCTGCACGGCGGGGCGTTCGGGCTGATCTCCCGCACGGACGACGTGCGCGAGGACGCGGAGCTGGTCAGTTATGACGCGACCGGCCGGGAGATCGACCGCCGGCGGCTGCTGGACTACCTCGGCCAGTTCCCGCACTGCTATACCGACCCGGCCGGCAAGGTGATCTACGACGGGCCGGGCCCGTGCCGGCCCGCCGATCCGTGGACCAGATAGCAGGCGGCGGGCCCCCGGTGGGAGCCCGCCGCCCGCGCTGCCACTAGTTGCCTGAGGTGTAGAGCTCCTTGATCTCCGCCGCGGACAGGGCCCGGTCGTACAGGTGCACCTGGTCGACGGTGCCGTCCAGGTAGTCGACCGGGTTGCCGCCGTACTTGCCGCGGCCGATCACCGTGTTGCCGGTGGGCGCCGCCTGCGGCAGGCAGGCACCGACCCGGCCGGCGAGCTCGCCGTCGACGTAGAGCCGCAGCTCACCGCGCACGGTGTCGCGTACGCCGGTCAGGTGGTACCAGCGGCCGACCTCCGGCTTGACCGGTCCCAGCGCCCGGACGCCCGCGAAGCTCATCGCGAACCGCTGGTCGGCGCCGGAGTACTGCAGGAAGAAGTCGCTGACACTGGCGCCGTCCTGGCTGACGATCGTCTGGAACGCGCCGTCGGCCTTGTCGAGCTTCACCCACGCGGAGGCGGTGTAGTCCGACGCGGTGTTCAGCACCGGCGCACCGGTGTCGATGGACTGGCTGGAGCCGTTGAGCTCGACGCCCTGACCCTTCTTGGCGTCCACGTAGCCGGGGCCACCGACCAGAGTGGCGTCGTGGTCGCCCGCGGCGTCCTCGGCGTTGCCGTCCAGCGGGTAGAACGCGACGCCGGTCAGCCCGGGCGTGCCCGGACCCGGCTGCGGGGTGTCACCCGGGGTGCCGTCGGCCTTGGCGATGATCTCCCGGTTGATCGCCCGGACCTGCCGGAAGTCCATCTTGGCGACCTGCCGGTCGTAGGTCCAGAAGCCGTTGAGCTCCCCCTCGACGTCGGTGATCTGGGTGTAGATCGCGGCGCTGATCCCGCACGAGCGGGCCGAGGTGAGCACCGCCCGCTGGTTCTCCACGTACTTGCGGGTCAGCGTGGCCGAGTCCGGCTCCATCTCGTACGCCTGACCGTCGCCGAACCACATGTGGTTGGAGGTCTTCAGCCCGAAACCGCCGTGCTCGCCGTCGATCGACACCCGGTTTTCCTCCGGCGCCGGGGAGGCCGGGCCGAGGTACTGGTGGAAGTCGATGACGTCGCCGCGGCCGGAGTCGCCCTTGGAGTTGCAGCAGTTCACGCCGCTGTGCGCGTTGACCAGCCGGCTCGGGTCCTGCTTCTTGACGTCGTCGGCGATGCGCCCGGTGGCGGTGCGGTCCCACTCGCCCCAGCCCTCGTTGAACGGCACCCAGGCGATCACCGAGGTCCAGCTGAGGTGCTCGCGGACCATCTCGTGCAGCTCGGCCTCGAACTGGTCGCGCCACTCCGGCGGGATCGGGCCGGTGTTGGCCGCCGGCATGTCCTGCCAGACCAGCAGGCCCAGTTTGTCGGCCCAGTAGAACCAGCGGTCGGGCTCGACCTTGATGTGCTTGCGGACCGCGTTGAAGCCCATCTCCTTGTGCTGCTGGAGGTCGAACTTGAGCCCGGCGTCGGTGGGCGCGGTGTTCAGGCCGTCGGGCCAGAAGCCCTGATCGAGGGTGGCCATGTTGAACAGGATCTTGCCGTTGAGGGCGATCCGCAGCTTGCCGTCGGCGCCCTTCCTGGTGCCGATCGCCCGCATGCCGAAGTACGACTTGACGGTGTCGACGGTCTTGCGCCCGTTCAGCAGCGTGACCTCGAGGTCGTACAGGTACGGGTTGTCGGGCGACCACAGCTTGGCTTTGGGGACGGGCAGGCTCAGCTCCGTACCGGTGGCTCCGGTGACCTTGCCGACCACCTTGCCGCCGGCCTTGGCGACGGCCTGGACCGTCAGTCCTTCACCGCGCACGGTCTCGGCCGTCAGTTTGAGCGCCGAGGCCGCCAGATCCGGCGTCGTGACCAGCCCGGAGATGCTGGAGTCGGCGACCGGCTCCATCCAGACCGTGCGCCAGATGCCCGAGCTGCCCTGGTAGAAGATGCCGCGGTCGGAGACCCGACGCTGCTTGCCGATGGGCTGGCCGGTGGCGTCGGTCAGGTCCTCGGCCCAGACGATGAGCTCCTGCGGGCCGGTCCCCTTGAGCGCGGCGGTGACGTCCACGTCGAACTTGTCGTAACCACCGCGGTGGGTGGCCACCTCGGTGCCGTTCACCCACACCTTGGCGTCGTAGTCGACCGCGCCGAAGTGCAGCACCAGCCGCTGTCCGCGCCCGACCTGCCAGCCGGCGGGCACGGTGAACGTGCGGCGGTAGAACATCCGGTCCTCGTGGCGCTGGATGCCGGACAGCGCGGACTCGATCGGGTACGGCACCAGCACCCGCTCGGTCAGCTCCTGGCCGACGGGCGGGGCCTGGCCGGGCGCCGCCTTGCCGAACTGCCAGACGCCGTTGAGGTTCTGCCACTTGCTGCGGACCAGTTGCGGGCGGGGGTATTCGGGCAGGGCGTTCTGCGGGCCGACCTGGGCGGTCCAGGGGGTGGCGATCGGCGGGATGCCCTTGTGCCACTGCGGTTCGGCGGCTGCGGCGGGGGCGGCGCCCGCGGCACCCGCGGTGCCGATGGCGAGAAGGGTGACGGCGGCGGCGGTGACGGCCCGCCGCGCTGTCCGGGGTGTGGTCATGCGCTGTGGTCCTCTCGGTGGGAAAGAACACGGGCAGCACCGATCCGCACTCGGCCGTCGCGTTCGGACAGACGGCAAGCGCTTGGCGGGACCACCCAGGAGCAAACACAGTTCAACAAGATTGCTCAGATCCCGTCAAGCCTTGGATGGAAGAAGCTCGATGGTCGTGCCCGCTGGGGCAAGCCGTTCAGACTGATGTGCGACGATGCCGCGGTGCCTCAATCGATCTTGGAAGTGATCGCGCTGGACGCCGCGGACGCGCGGGCGGCGCGGGCCGGCGGCGCCGACCGGATCGAGCTGGTCGCCGACATGGACCGGCAGGGCCTGACCCCGTCGGTCGCGACCTTCGCGGCGGTCCGGGAGGCGGTCGACCTCCCGGTCCGGGTCATGCTGCGCGCCGAGGACGGGTACGCCCTGAGCAACCCCGGTGCCCTGGTCGAGGCGGCGACCGGCCTGCGCGCCGCCGGGGCCGACGAGTTCGTCCTGGGCTTCCTCGACGCGCACGCCGCGGTGGACCTGCCCGCCGTCGAGGCGGTGCTCGGCGCCATCGAGGGTTGCCGGTGGACGTTCCACCGCGCGCTGGACCACAGCGCCGACCGGCCGGCCGCCCGCCGCGCGCTGGCCGGGCTGCCCGGGCTGGACTGCGTGCTCACCGCCGGCAGCCCGGCGACCGTCGAGGAGGGCCTGGCCACGCTGAGCGCGGAGGCGGCCTCACCGCCACGGGTGCTGGCCGGCGGCGGCCTGCGCCGGCACCACCTGGCCCCGCTGCTGGCCGCCGGGGTGGACGCCTTCCACACCGGCAGCGCGGTGCGTCCCGGCGGCCGCTGGGACGCCCCCGTGGACGCCGCGCTGGTCGAGGCCTGGCGCGCCGCCCTTCCCTGAGCCTGGCCGCCCTTTCCCGAGCCCTGGCTCAGCGGCCGGTGACCGACAGGTAGCGGTAGCCCAGCTTGGCCAGGCGCTCCGGATCCAGGCAGTGCCGGCCGTCCAGCACCACCGGGGTCCGCATCAGCGACGCGAACTTCGCCCAGTCCAGGTCGAGGTACTCCGACCACTCGGTGACCAGCACGACCGCGTCGCTGTCGTCGAAGATCTCCTCGACCTCGCCGGCCAGGTACGGCACCAGGTCGGGCTGCTCCCGGCGGAAACGCTCGGCGGCGACCGGGTCGTGCAGCCGGATCCGGGCGCCGCGGTCGAGCAGCATCCGCGCGATGTCCAGGGCCGGCGCGTCGCGCATGTCGTCGGTGTTCGGCTTGAACGCGAGCCCGAGCAGCCCGATCTTGCGGCCCTTGAGGATGCGCAGCTCGTCCAGCAGCCGGTCGACGACCAGCCGGCGCTGCATCTGGTTGACCTCGCGGGCGGCGGTGACGATCGGCATGGCGTGGTGGTACTCGGCGCTGGTGGCGATCAGCGCGGCGGTGTCCTTGCCGAAGCAGGAGCCGCCCCAGCCGATGCCCGGCTGCAGGAAGCGCGGCCCGATCCGGGTGTCCAGGCCGATGCCCCGGGTGACCTGCGAGATGTCCGCGCCGACCTTGCCGGCCAGCTGGCCGATCTCGTTGGCGAAGCTGATCTTGAGGGCCAGGAAGGCGTTGGCCGCGTACTTGATCAGCTCGGCCGAGGCCAGGTCGGTCGAGACCATCGGCACCGCGCCGAGCTCGGCCGGGCGCGGCAGATAGGTCGGCGGGGTGAACGTCTGGTTCAGGATCGTGCGGTAGAGCCGGTTGAGCACGTCGAGGCTGCGCGGGTTGTCCGAGCCGACCACGATCCGGTCCGGGTAGAGGGTGTCCTGGATCGCCGCACCCTGACGCAGGAACTCCGGGTTCGACGCGACCGAGAACTCACCGTCGCTGCGCCGCTCGTGGGTGCGCTCGAACGACTCCCGCAGGATCGAGTCGACCCAGTTGCTGCTGCCGATCGGCACGGTCGACTTGTTGATCACGACGGTGAACTCGCCGTCGATGTGCTGCCCGACGCTCTCCGCGGCCGAGCGCAGGTACTGCAGGTCGGGGTTGCCGTCCGGCAGCGACGGGGTCTGCACGGCGATGAACACCACGTCGGCGCCGGGCACGGCCGCGCTGTAGTCGGTGGTGAAGGTCATCCGCTCGGCCGAATCGGCCAGCAGGGCGTCCATGTGCGGCTCGTAGATCGGCGAGCGGCCCCCGCTGAGCAGGTCGACCTTGGCCTGGTCGAGGTCCACGCAGGTGACGTCGTGCCCGAGAAACGCCAGGCTGACGCCGGTGGTGAGCCCCACGTAGCCGGTTCCTACGACGCACACCTTCATGCCCGCACTTCCCTTCGGTTCGCATCGGGTCCGGGTGTACCCGATCGCTGCACGGTAATCCGTCCTGTCGCGCCGCCGGGTGTCGCGGGATCCTCAGGCGAGTCGGATCACTGCCGACCGACGCGACCGTGACGGTGAGCGACGACGTCCGTACAGCCGGCTCGGGTGGGTTGGTGGTGGCGGCATCGTCTCCCGGCGACGAGCAGGCTCTGTTGCACAACGACCTGATCGCCGTGATGACCCGCGACATCCCCTCGGTCGCCCCCATGCTCGCCGCCACCGTCCGCGGGCTGTTCGAGCAGGGCAGCGCCGCCACCACGGTCGAGGAGGCCGGCCGGCTGCTGGCCCGGGCCACCGGCGAGGCGTTCAGCGCCGAGCGCGCGGCCGTGCACCTGGTCGGCCCGGACGGGCGATCCGCTACGCGGCCGGCGTCGGGATCACCGACGACGCCGGAGGCATGCCGGCACTGATGCGCGGCGCGGACGCGGCGAGGTACCGGGCCAAGCGCGCCGGCGGCGGCGTGCTCTTGAGCGCGCGGACCTCCCCCGGCTAGGCTCGCTCGTGCCCTCAAGAGCCGGCGCACCCGGGTGATCGGGCCGTTCGGTCCGGACGCCGACACGTCCGGGCTGCTGCCGTTCATCGAGACCATCGCCACCTGCGCCCGCGAGCGGGACCACGACATCCTGCCGGTCACCCGGGACGAGGGCTCGGCCGGCCCTGCGCCGATCTGGACTTCGAGCGGGCCGGCCGGCTGGCCGTGGACCACCTGGCGGCCACCGGGCACGACCGGATCGCCGTGCTCGGCCATCCGCGGCCCGACAGTGGCCCGGGAGGTCAACTTCGTCGGCCGCTTCCGCCGCGGCGCGACCGCGGCGGCGGCCGGCCACGGCCTGCCGTGCACGGTCGTCGACCAGCCCCAACGGGGACCGCACGGCGTTTCGGCGGCCCTGGACGAGGTACTGGGCTCCGGTGACCACAGCATCGACGGCCGGCTCGGCCTCGTCGTGCACGACACCGAGGCGGTGCAGCCGGTGCTGACCGCGGTGACCGGCCGCGGGCATCTGCCGGGCCGGGACCTGTCCGTGGCCGGCCTGTGCCCGGAGGCGCCGGCGGCGGGCACCACTCCCCCGGTCACCGATGTCTCCCTCGAACCGCGGGACGTGTCCCGGCGGGCCATGCGCACCCTGTTCCGGCTGCTCGACGGGGACTCCTCCGCGGCCCGGCCCGTCGAGCTGATCACGCCGCGCCTCGCCCGGCGCCGCACCACCCTGCCCGGCTGACGCGCCGGCACCGCTTGGAGATCAGGAGGGACGCAGCATGGACCAGATCCGCGTGACCGTGTGGGGCGAGAACCGCCACGAGCGCACCGAGGAACACGTCGCCACGCTCTACCCGGACGGCATGCACGAGACGATCGCCGCCGGCATCCGGGAGCACCTCGGCGACGCCGCGGAGGTCCGGACCGCCACCCTGGACGAGCCCGAGCACGGCCTGACCGAGCCGGTGCTGGCCGGCACCGATGTGCTGACCTGGTGGGGGCACGCCGCCCACGGCGAGGTGGCCGATGAGGTGGTCGAGCGGGTGCACCGGCACGTGCTGTCCGGGATGGGCCTGGTGGTGCTGCACTCCGGGCACTGGTCCAAGATCTTCACCCGGCTCATGGGTACGACGTGCACCCTGCGCTGGCGCAACGAGCACGACCGCGAGCTGATCTGGACCGTCGACCCGACCCACCCGATCGCCCAGGGCGTGCCGCACCCGATCGTGCTCCCCGAGGACGAGATGTACGGCGAGTACTTCGACGTCCCGCCCCCGGACGAGCTCGTCTTCATCAGCTCGTTCAGCGGTGGCGAGGTGTTCCGCAGCGGCTGCACGTGGCGCCGCGGGCACGGCCGGATCTTCTACTTCAAGCCCGGCGACCAGGACTACCCGGTCTACCACCACCCGGACATCCGGCGGGTGATCGCCAACGGGGTGCGCTGGGCCCGTACCGACCGGCCCCGGCGGGAGGCGCCCGAGCTGCTGCGCTACGACACCTTCTCGGCGCCCACGCACCGAGGCTCGGCCGCATGACCCGGGTGCTGCTGGCCGGGGCCGGCGCGATGGGCCGGGCCTGGCTGGAGGCGATCCACGCCGAGCCCGGCGTCGAGCTGGCCGGGGTGGTCGACCTGGACCTGGCGGCGGCCCGGCGGGCGGGAGCCGGGCTGCCGGTCGGCACCGATGTCGCCGCGCTGGCTGCCGAGACCGGGGCGGAGGCGGTGGTCGACGTGACCGTACCGGTGGCCCACCACGAGGTCACCACCGCCGCCCTGTTCGCCGGGCTGTCCGTGCTCGGCGAGAAGCCGGTCGCGGACACGCTGGCCCAGGCGCTGTCCCTGGTGGCGGCCGCGGACGTGAGCGGCCGGCTGTTCATGGTCAGCCAGTCCCGCAGCTGGAACCCGCAGCTGTTCGCGCTGCGGGCGATGACCGGGAAACTCGGTCCGGTCGGCTCGGTCAGCACCGACTTCCACCGGGCGCCGCACTTCGGCGGCTTCCGGGAGCAGATGGCGCAGCCGCTGCTGGTCGACATGGCGATCCACGCCTTCGACGCCGCCCGGTTCCTGCTCGGCGACGACCCGCTCTCGGTCTCGTGCCGGACCTGGAACCCGCCCTGGAGCTGGTACGCCGGCGACGCCTGCGCCGCCGCGATCTTCGAGATGACCGGCGGCGCCCGCTACGTCTACCACGGCAGCTGGTGCAGCCCGGGCGCGGAGACGTCCTGGAACGGCGAGTGGCGGGTCAGCGCGCAGGAGGGAACGGCCCGCTGGGACGGCGACCACGACCCGGTGGGACCGCCGGTCGACGCGCCGGACGACCGGTATTCCGGCATCGGCGGGGCGCTGCGGGTGTTCACGGAGGCCCTGCGGAGCGGGGTGGTGCCGATGGGTGAGGTGCACAGCAACGTCCTGAGCCTGGCCATGGTGGAGGCCGCGGTGGACTCGGCGGCGCGGGGACGTCCGGTGCTGATCGACGACGTGCTGGCGCGGGCGCACGAGCAGGCCGTCCGGGACGAGCGCCGGCCGGAGGTCCGGGACGAGCTGCGGAGCTGGACCGACGTACGGGCTGCCCTCCGCGCGGCCTGAGCTTCTCCGGGCGCCGGCCGCTCGCTCCGCTGTCCACAGCCGCCGGCCGGGCGAGTGGTTGTCCACAGCCGGTCAGCGGCGGCCGGGGTGAGTGACTAGCGTGCCGGGGGTGAACGCTCTGTCGCGGTTCGTCGTCGCGCACCGCTGGTGGGTGCTGGTGTCCTGGCTGCTCCTCGCCGCCGTCGGTGGTTTCGCCGCGCCCAAGGCGACCGCCGCGCTGAGCTACGACTTCTCCCTGCCCGGCCAGGACGGCTATGAGACCAACAAAGTGATCACCGAGCGCTTCGGCTCCGGCGGTGATCTCTCCCCGATCCTGCTGGTCGTCGCCGACGCCGGCGACCCCGCGCCGGTGGTGCGGGCGGCGACCGCGGCCGTGCCCGGCGCCCGGATCCTGTCCCCCGCCGACGAGCCGGCTCTGCGGGCGCCGGACGGGCGCACCAGCGTCGTGGTCGTCTACCCCACACCCGTGCCCGGCCCGGAGCCGTACGTGGCCGCCCTGCCGGCGCTGCGCCAGGTCGCCGCGTCCGCCGCCGTGCCGGTGACCGTGACCGGCAAGGACATCCTGGAGTCCGGCGAGGACGGCGACAGCGGCGGCGCCGACGTGCTGGTCGAGACGATCGCGGGCGGCACCGGCGCGCTGCTCGTGCTGCTGCTGGTCTTCGGCTCGGTGCTGGCGCTGATGCCGCTGCTGATCGCGGCCGCCTCGATCCTGACCACGTTCCTGATCGTCTGGGGCATCACCGGGGTCACCGACGTGTCCTTCATCGTGCAATACCTCCTGGCCCTGATCGGCCTGGGCGTGGCCATCGACTACGCGCTGCTGATCGTCACCCGCTGGCGTGAGGAGCGCGGTCACGGCCACAGCAACGCCGACGCGGTCATCCGGGCGATGGGCACGGCGGGCCGGTCGGTGTTCTTCTCCGGGGTGACCGTCGCCGTCAGTCTCGCGGCGCTGATCGCGTTGCCGGTGCCCTTCCTGCGCAGCGTCGGCTTCACCGGCCTGCTCATCCCGGTGGTCAGCGTGCTGGCCGCGCTCACCCTGCTGCCGGCCCTGCTGCTGGTCATCGGCCCTCGCCTGGACTGGCCGCACCGCCGCTCGACCGACCCGGAGAGCCGGCTGTGGCGGCGGATCGGCGCGGCCGTGGTCCGGCGCCGCTGGGTGTCGATCGCCCTTGCCACGCTCGCCCTGCTGGTGCTGGCCGCGCCGATGCTGGGGCTGCGGCTGGGCCGGCCGACCAACGAGTCGCTGGCCTCGCAAGGCGGCCCGGCGGCGGCCGCGGTCCTGCGGATCGACGCCTCCGGCATCGGCTCGGGCCTCGCCACGCCGATCGAGATCCTGACGCCGGACCCGGCCCGGGTGCGCACCGCGGTGCAGGGCATCGATGGGGTGGCCGCCGTGGTGACACCGGCGGCGTGGACCCGCGACGGCACCTCCGTGGTGGTCGTGTGGACCCGCGCGGACAGCTCCTCCGCGGCGGGCGCGGACGCTGCCGCCACGGTCCGCGAGGCAGCCGAGCGGGTGGGTGCACGGGTGGGCGGCACGCCGGCGCAGGACGCCGACTTCATCGACGCGGTCTACGGCAACGCGTGGTGGGTGGTGCTGGTCATCGTGGTGGTCACGTTCCTGCTGTTGCTGCGGGCGCTGCGCTCGGTGGTGCTGCCCCTCAAGGCGCTGCTGCTGAACGTGATCTCGCTCGGGGCCGCGTACGGGATCACGGTCTGGATCTGGCAGGACGGTCACCTCACCGAGCTGCTGTTCGACCGCACCGCCTCGGGCGCGATCACCGTGTGGATCCCGATCGCGGTGTTCGCGTTCCTGTTCGGCCTGTCGATGGACTACGAGGTGTTCCTGCTGGCCCGCATCCGCGAGGAGTACGACCAGGGCCACGACACCGACGCCGCGACCGTGCACGGCGTGGCCCGCACCGGCCGGCTGGTCACCTCGGCGGCGCTGATCCTGTTCCTGGCGTTCATCTCGCTGGCCCAGGTCCCCACGACGGAGGTGAAGATCCTGGCCACGGCCCTGGCCCTGGGCATCGTGATCGACGCGACGATCGTGCGCGGGGTGCTGGCCCCGGCCCTGGTGGCGGCGCTGGGCCCGGCCAACTGGTGGCGGCCGTCCCGCCGCCGCCCCGCCCCGGCCGCACCGGAGGTGGTGCACAGCGAGACGTAGGACCGCCGTCAGGGCGTCAGAGGCCGGGCGACGTCGTTGGCGTGGTCGGTGACGGCCGCGCCCGTCACGGTGGCTCGGATCGGCAGGAATTCCAGGCAGCGGCGGACGGCCGCGCCCACCAGCGGGTTCGGCACCCGCATGGAGATCGTGCAGTGCGGCACCCACTGCCCCGGCCGGTAGTGCTCCCAGACCTCGATGCCGTGCCCGGCGAGCCGGTTGTGCACCTCGCGGTGCAGTTCGAGCAGTTCGAGGGTCGGGGTGACTCCCAGCCACAGCACCCGCCCGATGAACTGGCCGACGAAGTCCAGCCCCAGCGTCAGCCCGCGCCCCACCGCGTGACCGGCCAGCGCCGCCGTCACCGCCTCCGGCTCCAGCCGCCGGGCGGCCGCCAGCGACACGTGCGGGCGGTGGCGTTCGTCGAGCAGGGACGCCAGCGTCTGCACTCCCTCCTCCTCGAGGGCCTGCCACAGCTTGCGCACCCGGCGGGACGCGTCGACGTCCAGATACAGCTCGATCGCCGCCACCACCCACTCACCCTATGCGGATCACCGTTCCCGCCTCGCCAGCAGGTAGGCCCGGCGGCTCGGGAACTCCGCCGGGTCCAGCGGCTCCCGCAGCACCGTCGACTCGATCCGGAACCCGGCCGCCACCAGGTCCGCGCGCACCGCGTCCGGGTCCAGGAAGTGCACGTCCACATTCACCTGCGCCCCGAACCAGCTGGTCAGATGGGTGGTGCCGCCGGCCGGCACGTCCGGGCCCTCGACGTGGAAGGACACCAGCAGCCGGCCGTCGCCGCGGATCGCCCGGGCCAGCTCACCGAACGCCGCCGCCCGCTCCGGCGGGCTCAAGTGGATGATCGAGTACATCGCCACGGCCCCGGCCCACGCACCGTCGGCGACCGGCAGGGACAGCATCGACGCCACCGTGAACGGGATCTCCGGCGCGCGTTCCCGGGCGATCGCGATCATCTCGGGTGACAGGTCCAGGCCGGTCACGTCCGGGTGCCGGGCCGCCAGGAAACGGGTGACGTGCCCGGGACCGCAGCCGACGTCCGCGACCCGGCCGGACCCGGCCAATTCGAGGAAGGCAGCCAGCAGCGCCCGGTCCAGGGGCTTGTGGTCGAGCTCGTCGGCGAGCTGGGCATCATAGGCGCGGGCGATCTTGTCGTAGGTGTCGCGCAGCCGCACGGCCTCACCCGGGTCCCCGGCGTCGCCCGGACCGGCACCGCCATCGCCCGGCCGAAGACCGCCATCGCCCGGACCGGCACCGCCATTGCCCGGCCGGAGGCCGGCGTCGGGGAAAGACTCGCTCATGCCGCCATCGTCGCCTGCCGGGCGGTCTCGACGCGTGCCCGGGCCAGCTCGTGCGCCGCCGCCAGCGGAGTGACACCGCGACGCCGGGCCGAGTCCAGCACCGTGGTCAGCGTCCCGGCGATGCCGCGCACTCGGTCCCTGGCCTGCGCTTCCGTCTGACCGCGCAGCTCCACCCCGGTCGCGTGGATCACCCCGCCCGCGCTGACGACGAAGTCCGGCGCCCACAGGATGCCCCGCTCCTGCAGCAGGTCCGCCGTTGCCGGCCGGTCCAGCTGGTTGTTGGCCGGTCCGCAGATCTCGGCGCAGCGCAGCCGGGCCACCGTCGCCGCGGTCAGGACCCCGCCGAGGGCCGCCGGCACCAGCACGTCCACCTCCGCGCCCAGGATGTCGTCGGTCCAGGCCGCGCCGAGGTCGGCCGCGAGTTGCCGGCGGCTGTCGTCCACGTCGGTGACCACGAGTTCGGCGCCGGACGCGGCCAGTTCGCGGGCCACGTGCGCGCCGACCCGGCCCAGTCCCATGATCGCGAAACGCCGTCCGGCCACCGGGGCGAGCGCGGCCAGTGCGGCCAGTACGCCTTCGGCGGTCGGTCCGGACGAGTCGCCGCTGCCGCCGGCGCCGGACGGGCGGCAGAAGACGTGGCCGGTGCGTTCGCCGATGACAGCCATGTCCTCCGGGCCGGTGCCGACGTCGGGCCCGGTCGCGTAGTCGCCGCCGAGGGACTCGATGGTGTCACCGACGTCGAGCAGGACGGCCCGGCGCAGCCCGGCGTCGAGCGTCGTTCCCGGTGGCAGAGCCACCACGGTCTTGGCGCCGCCGTGCGGCAGGCCCGCGACCGCGCACTTGGCGGTCATCGCGGCGGCGAGCCGCAGCGCGTCGGTGAGGCCGTCGCGCCAATCCGGGTACGGGGCCAGCCGGCACCCGCCGATGGCCTGGCCGAGGGCGCTGGAGTGCACCGCCACGATCACCGGCAGCCCGCTGCGCACACCTCGACGGGCCACGACCCGTTCGAAGTCGTCGAAATTTGATGCGGTAGTCATGCCCGGACCGTAAGAGCTTGTTCCGTTCATCGGTCGTGACTCCGAACTATATTCGGCAGATGACAAGGGGCGGCGACCGTGGACGAACTTGATGCGGCGATCATCCGGCATCTGCAGCAGAACGCCCGGCAGACCAACCGGGAGCTGGCCCGGGCGGTGGGCATCGCGCCGTCGACCTGCCTCGAACGCGTCCGGCTGCTGCGCGCCCGGGGCGTGATCACCGGCTACCACGCGGAGATCAGCCTGGCCGCGCTGAACCGGACGGTGCAGGCGCTGCTGCACGTCCAGGTACGCCCGCTGAGCCGCGAGGTGATCGAGAGCTTCAAGTCCTCGATCACCTCGCTGCCCGAGGTGCTGTCGGTGTTCGTGGTGGCCGGCGCCGACGACTTCCTGGTGCACGTGGCGGTGCCCAGTGTCGACGCGCTGCACGCGTTCCTGATGGACAAGTTCAGCAAGCGCCGGGAGATCCTCGGCTTCCGCAGCTCGGTGATCTACCAGCACGCCCGCACGATGGTCGTCGAACCCCTCGACGACTGAGCCGACCGACCGGCGCGGGCAGATCAGCCGCGGACCGTGGACCCGGCGGCGTCGGTGAGGGCCGCGCAGAGCCGTGGCACCGCGACGCCGATCGGTTCACGGATCACCTCGGCGGCCAGTTCGTCGTACGGCGTCGGGTCCCGGTTGACGATCACCAGCCGGCGGCCGGCGTTGAGGGCCACCGCGCACAACGACGCCACCGGCTCGACCAGCAGGGAACTGCCGATCACCAGCAGCACCTCGCTGTGCGCCGCGATCCGCTCGGCCAGTCCCGCCGTACCCGGGTCGAGGTGTTCGCCGAACAGCACAACCGCGAGCTTGAGGATCCCGCCGCAGGCCGGGCACCGGGGATCGCCGTCCCCGGCGGCCACCCGGTCGAGGGTCGGCCGGCTGGGCGACCGCTGCCCGCAGCCGGTGCACACCACCTCGTGCATGCTGCCGTGCAGCTCGAGCACCTTGCGCGCGCTGGAACCGGCCCGCTGGTGCAGCCCGTCGACGTTCTGGGTCAGGATCCGCACGGCCACCGGGGTGCGTTCCAGCGCGGCGAGCGCCCGGTGGGCGGCGTTCGGCTCCGCGCGCCACGCGCTGTGCCCGAGGTACGTGCGCCAGAACCGCTCGCGGACGCCCGGATCGGCCAGGAAGGAGTCGTAGGTGAACGCGTCGACCAGCGCCGGATCACGGGTCCAGACGCCGTCCGGCCCCCGGTAGTCCGGGATCCCGGAATCGGTGGAGATGCCGGCCCCGGTCAGCACCGCGACCCGCGAGATTCCGTCCATCCAGCTCGTGTTCATGGTCGCCGATGCTAGGAGGAGCCGGCCCGGAGGTCGACCGGGTTACGGGTGGCGGGCGTTCGGCTGAGATTCCTCCGTTCCGGTGGACGGTCCCGCGATCCGGGGGCTTGACGGGTTGCGGCGCATACGGTGGGCGGGTGTTCCGAGCCCTGCGCGTCACCCGTACCGGAGCAGGGCTGTTCGGTCTGGCCGCCTGCGTCGCCGCCGGCGCCGGCTTCCTGACCAGCACCCACGACCACCCGGCGACAGCGCCGGCCCCCGCCGCGCCCTCCCCCAGCGTCGCCGCTCCGACGCCGGAGCCCATCCTGTCCGCGGCGCCGGCCCCGGCCGGCCTGCCGGTGATCGACTACTGGACGGCCCCGCGCGGTTTCCCGGCCGACCCGGCGGCGACGTCCCTGACCGGCATCACCGAGGGCCTGCACCCGACCCGGTCGATCCCGGTCTACGACGCGCCCGGCGGCCGGCCCCGCGCCCGGCTCACCCCGGAGATCAGCGGCATGCCCCTGATCCTGCCGATCACCGACCGGCGCTCGGGCTGGGTCGCCGTGCTGCTGCCCACGGCGAACCGCCGCATCGGCTGGCTGCCGCCGAAAGGATGGTCACCGCGGCCGCTGCGCGACCACCTCATCGTCCAGCGCCGCACCCACCAACTGATCTGGCGCCGCGACGGCGTCCGCCAGGGGGCCTGGACCGTGACGACCGGCACGGCGGCGACGCCGACCCCGCTGGGCCGGAGCTTCGTGCTGGGCCGCACCCCGACCAACGGCTCCGCGTACGCGAACGTGGACGCGCTGGCGCTGAGCTCGGTGCCGGAGAACCGCCGGTCGCTGCCGGCGGCGCTGCGGGGCGCGCACACGGGCATCCACGGCTGGCACGACCCCAGCGCCTTCGGCCGCAGCGCGTCGAACGGGTGCGTACGGATGCCGCGAGCGGCCCAGCGCACCCTGCTGAAGCACATCGGGCACGGCACCCTGGTCACCGTCGTCGACTAGCGAGTTGCAGCAAGTCAGGACAGGCAGGGCACTGGCACGGGTAGCCACGGGGTATTCGTCATTCGGCTGCGCGACTGGTCCATGGCTGCCGCAAACTGTCCGCAGTGGTGCATCGAGAAGGACCGCTGTCACTCCAGCGAAACGGCAATCCGTCGATGCGGTAAGCGCGACACCGACGACCGGTCCGGGAACCAAGAAGGAAGCCCCCAACAACGCCTCATTGTGCGGACGTTCCTGGGGGCTTCCGGTCGGCGCGGCTCGGGACCATGTGGTGGATCGGCGGAATGCGCGCGGCGTGACTCCTGACCTGCTGTAACGGCTCAGATGTCGGATCCTTCGGCGATATCAGCGCAGACGCTGGACGGCCTGGTCGACCACTGCGGCTGCGGCGAGGCCGACGAGCGGCCGGGCGAGCGCCGGCAACGACGCCCACTTCATAGCCTGATCGGTCAGCCACATGGTGGCCAGGCTGGTGCCGATGGCCAGGGCAACGCGGGATGCGTTCATGGTGAGTTCCTCCTCTCTGGATGATCTTGTGATGGTTTACCAGACCGGTACGACAGAAACATGAGGCGGCCGACCCACCTGGCCGCGGCCTCGTAACGATCCAAGGGATCAAGCTGGGTCGTGACACGCCCGTTAGGGTGCTCCGCAGGCGATCAGGCGGAGCCGCGGATCAGCAGCTCGGTCTCCACGAGCGCCAGCCCGCCCGGCTCGCCCGCCAGCAGCCGCTGCACCTGCGCCACCGCCAGCTCCCCCATCCTGCGCTTGTCGATGGCGATGGTCGTCAGGGGCGGGTCGAGCAGCTCGCCCAGGTTGAGGCCGTCGAAGCCGAGCAGGGCGACGTCGTCCGGGATGGCCAGTCCCGCCCGGCGGGCCGCCCGGTACGCACCCAGCGCGATCAGGTCGTTGAAGGCGAACATCGCGGTGAGCTCCGGGCGGGCCGCGTGCAACTTCTCGAAGCCGGATTCGCCGCCCGCCATGGACTGCTCGACGCCGATGATCGCGTCCGCCGGCACCGGCAGGCCCTGGTCCTCGGCTTCGGCCAGGAAGATCGCCCGGCGGGCCGGGTCGGCCGCGTCCGGGCAGTCGATCATGCCGATCCGCTGGTGGCCGCGGGCGACCAGGTGCCGTACCGCCGCGCGGACGCCGGTCTCCAGGTCGATGTCGACGGCACCGAAGGCCGCTTCGCGGGCGCGCCGGCTCATGACGACCAGCGGTACGCCCTCGATCGCGGCGGCGACCACGTCGTCCGGCTGGAAGAGGTAGCCGATCAGGGCGTCGACCTGGCCGGCGAGGGAGCGCAGCAGCTGCGGTTCGCGGCCGGGGTCGTCCTGCGTGCTGGCCACCAGGACCTGCCAGCCGCGTTGCTCGGCGGCCTCGAGGACGCCGGCGATCAGTTCGGGGAAGAACGGGTTCACCACGTCGGACACGATCAGGCCGACGGTGGTCGCACCGGGCCGGACCAGGCCGCGGGCGAAGCGGGACGGGCGGTAGTGCAGTTGCCGGGCGGCGTCCAGGACGCGGCGGCGGGTCTCGGGGTCGATCTCACCCTTGTCGTTGATGGCCCGGGACACGGTCTGGTGCGAGACGCCCGCCAGTCGCGCCACGTCCCGCAATGTCGCGCGTTTTCCGGCGCCCGCTCCTGCGGTGTCCTGCTGTTCGTCTCCCACGATGACCGCATCGTAAACCGCCCGGGGTTGACGGCCCGGCAGCACGTGCGCGACGATCCCGTTAACGGTCACGTGACCGTTAACGGAACGAGGAGGTCCGGCTCATGGAAGGTATGGCTCTGCTGATGAGCGTGCTGGTGACCCGGCGTGCCAGCCATTCGGCGCTGCCCGGGGCCGAGGTGCGGCCGCACCGGGAGAGCTGGCGGCGCACCCGGGCGGTGGCGCGCCGGATCGCGCACAGCGGGGAGGACCGCCGTGGCCGGCGCCGCCGACATTGAGACGGCAGCTCCGCCGGGAAACCACGAACGGTACAAGCACTCTTTCTCGCTTCGGGTGGATGCCCATAAGATGCGCGAGTGACCGATCAGTCCATTCGAGGCGTCGGGTGATCTCCGGCCTGGTACCGGTCGTCGCAGCCACTCTCGTCCTGCTCGGTGTATTGCTGACGATTCGCCAGAAGAACCGCACGGACCGCAAAGAGCAGTGGTGGAAGCGGGTTCAGTGGGCCGCTGACGCGGTAGCGTCAAGCGACGATCGGCGACGTTGCCTGGGAATGTCGATGCTGATCGCGCTCATCGATTCCTCCCCTGTGGTGGAGCGGGACGACGCCCGGCTGCTCCAGGCAATCATCGATCAGGTCGACCTCTCGTCCTTTTCCTGACCACAGGGAGGAAGTAGTCGTGCCGGAGAACGGGCGCCGACCCACCCGACTCGAGATCATCGCCGCCCGCGCCCAGGTGGCCCTGGACCGCAGAACGAAACAAGAAACGGCGCCCGGGCTGGCGCGATTGGCGGCCACCCGGCTCGCCGAGGCCGAGCCGGCGGCGCCGGTCACGCCGGGCCCCCGCAACCCGGCTCGGCCCGCCGCAGTGCTGCCCCACACCAGTAGGCGGTCACGGGCCTTGGCCAGCCTGCCCGCCCGGCCCATGCAGGGACGCGACGTGCTGGACCTGCAACGGCAACTGGTGGCCATGGGCTACGGCGACGACGATCTCATCAACGGCGTCTTCCTGGACAGCACGGAGACCGCGGTCCGGCGCTTCCAGACCGACTTCGACATCCTCAACGACGGCGTCTGCGGCCGGGTCACCCAGCGGGTGCTGAGCTATCTGGAAGAGCAGGGCATCGACAAGAACAATGCCGCGACGGTGCAACAGCGGCACATGATCAGCTTCATCGTCAAGGCCCAGCAGGGCGGCTTCGTCGTCATCGATCTGGTGTCCCGCAGCTCGGTATTCACCAGTGAAGGCGACGAGCACGCCACTTCCCTGGCCGACTCCTTCATCGACCAGCTCGGCCGGCTGCTCGAGGTGCAGATCGACACCGCGACCGGGATGCAGTCATGGATGCTCAACAGAACGGACATCGCCACGCAGGACGAGGGGCAGGTGGCGTCCTTCGCGAACAGGATCAAAGCCGAATTCATGATCACACTCAGCCTGGCCGATGCCGTGGACACGGGCCCGGGCTGCGCGACGTTCTATTTCGGCATGGCACCCGACGTGTATTCCCATGTCGGACGGCCCCTGGCGGAAAGCATCCAGCGAGAGATCGTCCGGATCGCGGGGGCACCGGACCGCGGCACCCATGCCGAATTCTCGCACCTCTTCGAGCAGGCCCAGCTGCCCACGATCCGTGTCGAGTTCGCCAATCTCGCGGACGACCGTGATCTGGCCCGGCTGCGGAGTGCGGATTATCTGAATGCCGTTGCGGCCGGGATCGCCTCGGGCGTGAAGCACTTCTACATGCTGGGTCAGAACGGTACGGACACCCCGCCACTCACTCTCGGCACTACGGCCCGGGCCTGATCCGTCGCGGCCCCGGACCTTTCCGGCTGCCGTACGGCATCGACGCGCATAGCATTCCTGCGCGCTGGGTAGCGGGACCGGACTGACCACTGTCGCGGGGGCCGGGGGCCGTTCGAGATTTCTGCCGCTGCTGGCCGGTGTGCTGCTGCTCGGCATCGCGGACTCGATGATCGGGCCGTACCTGACCCTCTTCGGAGCCGACGAGGCGCGGCTGTCGCCGTTCCAGGTCGGGGTCTTCCTGTCGCTCGTCGCGATCAGCGGCCTCGCGGTGAGCACCTGGCTCGGCCGCCGCTACGACCGGTCCGCGAGCCGGTGGCCGGCGTTCGTCGCCGTGGCCGCCCCCGCGGCCGGCTACCTGGCCCTGACCACCACTACCGACTACGCCCTGCTGGCCCTGATCGGCGTCGGGCTGCTCGGGGCCGGGATGGCCGCGTTCCCGCAGCTGTTCACGCTCGCCCGGACCCATCTCGACCGCTCCGGCGGTGACGCCGCCGGCCGCCGCACGCCCGCGCTGCGGTCGGTGTGGTCGCTCGCCTGGGCCATCGGCCCGCTGGTGGGCGCGGCCGTGCTGGCCTGGCGCGGCTACGACGCGCTGATGGCGCTCACCGCAGCCGCGTTCGCGCTGGTGGCGCTGCCGCTGGTGGCGCTCGGGCCGACCCCGGCGCCGGTCCGGGCCGCGGCGCCCGACGCCGGCCGGGAACGGCTGAACCGGTCGATGCTGCTGATCGCGGGCAGCTTCACGCTGTTCCACACCGCGATGCTGGCCGGCTCGGTCGCGCTGCCGCTCTACGTCACCCGGACGCTGGCCCGCCCGGACAGCGACGTGGGGCTGCTGTTCAGCATCTGTGCGGTGGTGGAGATCCCGGCCGCGCTGAGTGTCATGCTGCTGCCCGCCCGGGTCGCCCGGCGCGGCGTGATCCTGCTGGGCATGCTGCTGTTCACCGCCTACTTCGTGCTGGTGGCGATCAGCGGCGGCATGCCGCTGATCGCCACCCAGGTCGCCCGCGGCGTCGCGCTGGCGGTGGTCGGCGCGCTCGGCATCACGTACGTGCAGGACCTGCTGCCGCACGCCACCGGCCGCGCCACCACGATGTACGCCAACACCCTGACCATCGGCTCGCTGATCTCCGCGTGCTGGCCGGCGCCACCTCCCAGGCCCTCGGCTACCGGTCCGCGCTGCTGCTCTGCGCAGTGCTCGCCGCCGGCGGATGTGCCCTGTTCGCCGCGGCCCGGGTCAGCGGACCCGGCGCAGCACGTCCAGCAGGAACCATTCGTCCTCGTGCTGGATCCGGCGTTCCAGACCCGGCCGGGCCGCCAGCGCGGCGTGCACATTGAGGCCGTCGTGGTTGCCGCCGGTCTGCTGGTCCCGGAAGTGCACCGAGACCAGGTCGCCGTCCGGCTCCAGGCGCTGCACCAGGCCGTCGAGCGTGGCCTCCAGGTCCTCGGCGGACAGGTAGTAGAGCAGGTCGCCGAGCACGATCAGGTCGAAGGTGGCGTCCGGCAGGCCGGCCGGCAGCATGGCGTTCTCCACCCGTACGTGGGGGAAGTCGCGGACCTCGTCACGGGCCGATGCCACCGCCTCGTCCACGCAGTCGACCGCCAGGATCTCGTCGCACCGCTCCGCGAGCATCCGAGTCAGCAGCCCGATCGAGCAGCCCGGCTCGTACGCGCTGCGGTACCGCTCGCGGGGCAGGCTGGCCATGGTCACCGCGTACTTGCGCCGGTTGTGCCAGCTCGTGGCGACGTCCCAGGGATCGGTCTTGGCCAGGTACAGGCCGATGAAGTGCTCCTGGGAGACGGTCTCCGCGGGTGGGCGGGCTGTGTCTGCTTCTGTCACGCCGAGATTGTGCCCGAAGCCCGGGCGAGGTCCCCCGTCACCCTGAACAGTTCGCACGTCATGTCGTAATAGCGGTCCGTGCGGCCCAAGTGCGTCATGCCTAGCCGCCGGCAGAGCCGGTGGGAGGCGACGTTGTCGGGATGGGTGACGGCGTGAACGGCATCCAGTCCCGCGCTGAAGGCGTACGCCAGCACCGCCGCCGCGGCCTCGCGGGCGTAGCCGTGGCCCCAGGCGTCGGGGTGGAAGTACCAGCCGATCTCCGTCGCGTCGCTGTCCGACAGGGCGACCAGGCATCGGCGCGGTCACGCAGCAGTCTGGGCTGCGCGCCGATGAACCGCTGGACCTCCCACCGGGAGCACATGTCCAGCACGAAATCGGCGTCGTCCTCCCGCCACTCCCGCAGCCGGAGACGCTCAGAGGTGAGCACGTCCATAGACGGATTTTGCCAGGACGCGGTAGCGTACAAAACCGAAGTCCACTAGTTGACTATGGGATTGGTTGTCGCTGTGATCTTCCGGATCGATCGCCGGACCGGCACCGCCGTGTACGCCCAGCTCATGCAGCAGGTGCGCCAGGCGATCCGGATGGGCCGGCTGGCGCCCGGCGACCAGCTGCCCACCGCTCGCGAGGTCGCCGAGAGCGCCCGCATCAATCCCAACACCGTGCTCAAGGCATACCGGGAGCTGGAGCTGGCCGGGCTCGTGGAGGCGCGGCAGGGCTCCGGCACGTTCGTCCGGGAAGACCTGGCGCCGCTGCCGGACAATCTCGGGGCGTTGCGCAGTGAGCTGGCGGACTGGGTCGCCCGGGCCCGCGCGGCCGGTCTGGATGTCGGCGACATGCAGGCGCTGGTCGCCGAGGTGGCGGCCGGAGCGGCGACGACCCGTGTCGGTTGACCGGACACTCCCGGCGCTGGACGTCGCCGGGGTCACCCACAGTTGCGGCCGGCGGCGGGCGCTGGACGACTGCTCGTTCACCGTGCCGGCCGGTGCGGTCACCGCGCTGGTCGGACGCAACGGGGCCGGTAAGACCACGCTGCTGCGCGCCGCCGCCGGGCTGCTGCGCCCGGACGGCGGCGCGGTGCGGGTGTTCGGCCGGCCCGCCGGTGACGGCTCACTCCCCCGGATCGGGTACGTGGCCCAGCAGGCACCGTTGTATCCGATGCTGACGGTGGCGCAGACCCTCGCCCTCGGCGGCCGGCTCAACCCGCGCTGGGACGCGGCGTACGCGCAGCGGCTCACCGACGACGCGGCGCTGCCGTCCACGACGCGCGTGGGCGCCCTCGCGCCGGGGCACCGCAGCCGCCTGGCGCTGGTGATGGCGCTGGCCAAGCGGCCCGACCTGCTGGTGCTGGACGAGCCGCTGGCCCCGCTCGACCCGGTCGCCCGCACGGAGGTCGCCGGGACGTTGATGGCCGACGTCGCCGAGCGGGGCACGACCGTGGTGCTGTCCTCGCATGTCGTGGCCGACATCGACGGCGTCTGCGACCACGTGGTGGTGCTGGCCGAGGGCCGGGTCCGCCTGGCCGCCGAGGTGGAGGCGGCACTGGCCGGCCATCTGGTCGCGGTCGGTGCCGGCATCGAGCTCAGCGCGTTCGACAGCTCGGAGGTCGTCGAGGTGCGCGCCGCGGGCCGTGACGCCACCGCCCTGATCCGCCCGGCCGGGTCCGCTCCGGCCGGCGGGCTGGCCTGGCACCGGCCCACGCTGGAGGAACTGCTTCTCGGCTACCTGAGAGCACCGACGCGAAAGGTCCCCACCTCATGAACTGGCTCGCCCTGCGTCTGCTGCGGCCGTACCTGATCGTCGCGGCCGCCCTGAGCGCGGTCTCCACAGCGTTCGTCCTCGCCGGTGCCGGGGTCATCCGGCAGCAGGTCGCCGCGCACGGCATCGTGATCGAGAACTACGCGCCGGACCGCACCGGCCTGTGCGAGCAGGGTGTCAGCTGCCTGCCCCCGGGCGCGGCGACGAACCTGGGACAGGCCGTCGCGCTGATCGCCGCCTTCGTGCCGCTGCTGATCGCGCTGATCCTGGGCGTGCCGCTGTTCGCCCGGGAACGGGACGAGTCGACCGACGCCTTCGTGCTCACCCAGTCGGTGCCCCGGTTGCGCTGGCTGTCCGCCAAGCTCTTCTGGGCCCTGACGGCCGGCGCGCTCTGCACCGCCGCGGTGGCGATCGCCTTCCGCCTGGCGGCCGCCCGGTACGCGCTGGTCGTGGACGGCATCGGCTACGGCCTGCTGCGGGAGGTCCACAAGAACAGCATCGGTTTCATGGTGATGCAGACGGTCTTCGTCACCGCTCTGGCCGGCATCATCGGGCTGGCCGGCGGCCGCACGCTGCGCACCCTGGTGGTGTCCGTCGTGGCATGGCCCGTGGCGCTCGTCGCCGCGCAGCTCGGCGGCCTGCTGCTCGGGCTGCTGGCCTACCTGCTGACGTGCTGGTCCGAGACACTCTCCCAGCTGCTCGGGACGCAGACCGAGAACGAGACCGCCACCTTCGCGGCCCTCGCTCTCGCCGCCGGCACCGTGGTCGCCGTGCTGATCGGACGACGGATCCTCACCGGCACCACAGCCCGTTCCTAGACGAAGGCGCTCAGGCCGGTCACCGCGCGACCCACGATCATCGTGTTGATCTCGCGGGTGCCCTCGTAGGAGTACAGCGCCTCGGCGTCGGCCACGAAACGGCCGATGTCGTAGTCCAGCACGATGCCGTTGCCGGCCAGGATCTCGCGGGCCCAGCCGACCACCTCACGCATCCGGGTCGTCGTGTACGCCTTGGCCAGCGCCGAGTGCTCGTCGCGGAACTCGCCCGCGTCCTGCAGCTGGGTCAGTCGCACCACCAGGCCCAGCGACGACGTGACGTTGCCGAGCATGCGCACCAGCAGGTCCTGGACCAGCTGGAAGGAACCGATCGGGCGGCCGAACTGCTCGCGCTCCTTGGCGTACGCCAGCGCGATCTCGTACGCCGCCAGCATGACCCCGACCGCCTGCCAGGCCACCCCGCTCCGGGTCTGCCGCAGGATCTTCGCGGTGTCCTTGAAGGTGTTGGCGTTCTGCAGCCGATCCGCCTCGGGCACCACGCATTCGGTGAACGTGATGTCGGCGTTCTGCACGATCCGCAGGGCGATCTTGTTCTCGATCTTCGTCGCGGTGAAGCCGGGGGTGTCCTTGCCGACCACGAAGCCCTTGACCTGGTTGTCGGCGACGTCGCGGGCCCAGACCACGGTCAGGTCGGCGAAGGTGGCGTTGCCGATCCAGCGCTTCTGCCCGTCGAGCACCCAGTGGTCGCCGTCGCGGCGGGCCGTCGTGCGCAGGCCCGCGGCCACGTCCGAGCCGCCGGTCGGCTCGGTCAGCGCGAAGGCCCCGATCTTCTCGAAGCCGGCCATCGCCGGCAGCCAGCGTTCCCGCTGTTCGGGCGAGCCGCAGGTCTCGATGCTGCCCATCGCCAGCCCGGCGTGCACGCCGAAGAACGTCGCCATGGAGGCGTCGGCGTGGCCCATCTCCATCGCCAGCCAGCCGGAGAGCAGGTTCGACTGCTTGCGCCCGGCCAGGCCCAGCCCGGCGAAACCCTTGATCAGCTGGTACGGGAACTCGGCGCGGGCCCAGTGGTCGTTGGCGACCGGCACGACCTCGGCGGCCAGGAACGCGCGGACCCGTTCGACGACGGCGGCCTCCTCGGCGTTCAGCAGGTCCTGGAAGCGGTACAGATCTCCTACCAGCAGCTCCGACATGGGGTTCGTATACCCAGGTGACGGCCTCACTAGACTGTGAGGTCATGCTCACCATGCAGGACGCCCTCGCCCGCCTCACCGCGTACTGGACCGATCAGGGTTGCCTGGTCGTGCAGCCGATGAACACCGAGGTCGGCGCCGGGACCCTGAACCCCGCGACCTTCCTGCGGGTGCTCGGGCCGGAGCCGTGGCGGGTCGTCTACGTCGAGCCGTCCGTGCGCCCCGACGACTCGCGCTACGGCGAGAACCCGAACCGGTTGCAGACCCACACCCAGCTCCAGGTGATCCTCAAGCCCGACCCCGGCAACCCGCAGGAGCTCTACCTGGGCAGCCTCACCGCGCTCGGCATCGACGTGGCCGCGCACGACGTGCGGTTCGTCGAGGACAACTGGGCCTCCCCCGCGCTGGGCGCCTGGGGGCTGGGCTGGGAGGTCTGGCTGGACGGGCTGGAGATCACCCAGTTCACCTACTTCCAGCAGGCCGGCGGCGTGAATCTGGACCCGCCGTCGGTGGAGATCACCTACGGCATCGAGCGGATCATCATGGCGCTGCAGGGCGTCACCCATTTCAAGGACATCGCGTACGCCGAGGGCGTCAGCTACGGCGAGGTGTTCGGCCAGGCCGAGTACGAGATGTCCCGCTACTACCTCGACGACGCCGACGTGGCGACCAACCGCAAGCTGCTGGAGCTGTACGCGGCCGAGGCGCAGCGGCTGATCGACGAGGGCCTGCCGGTGCCGGCCCACACGTACGTGCTCAAGTGCTCGCACGCGTTCAACGTGCTCGACTCCCGCGGCGCGGTGTCCACCGCCGACCGGGCCGCCGAGTTCGCCCGGATGCGCCGCCTCGCCGGTGACGTCGCCCGGCTGTGGATGGCCCGCCGCGACGAGCTCGGTCATCCGCTCGGCCTGGTCAGCCCGCTGCCCCCGGCCGCCGCGTTCGAGGCCACCCCGGCCGGTGACACGCCGCGGACGCTGGTCTTCGAGGTCGGCACCGAGGAGATGCCGCCCAGCGAGGCCCGCGCCGCCCGCACCCACGTGCAGCGCGAGCTCACCGAACGGCTCGGCGCCACCCGGCTCGCCCACGGTGACGTCCGGGTGCACGCCACGCCGCGACGGCTGATCGCCGTGGTCACCGAGGTCGCCGCCCGCGAGCAGGACCACGTCCGGACGGTCAAGGGCCCCAAGGCCGGTGCGCCGGCGAAGGCCGTCGAAGGTTTCGCCCGCTCCCAGGGTGTGCCGGTGGAGTCGCTGGAGACCGCCGAGGTCAACGGCGTACAGCATCTGGTCGTGCGCCGGCCCGAAGCCGGTCGCGCGGCACCCGCCGTGCTCGCCGACGTGCTGGCGAAGGTGGCCGGCAGCCTGCGCTCGGCGAAGAACATGCGCTGGAACGACCCGCAGCTCGCCTTCACCCGGCCGATCCGCTGGCTGGTCGCGCTGTGGGGCGACGAGGTCGTCCCGCTCGCCGTGTCGGCGCTGCTGGCCGGGCGCGAGACCCGGGTCCTGCGCACCGCCGCGCAGCCGGCGATCGGCGTGGCCTCGGCTGAGACGTTCATGGAGACGCTCGCGGTCAACGGGATCGTCGCCGACGCCGAGGACCGCCGCGAACTGATCGTCACCGGCGCGCAGGACCTGGTCTGGGACACCGGCCGGATCGACGTCGCGGGCGAGAGCGCGCTGATCGACCAGATCACCTACCTGGTGGAGCAGCCGACGCCGCTGCTCGGCACGTTCGACGAGAAGTATCTGGAGCTGCCCGCCGCGGTGCTCACCACGGTGATGCGCAAGCACCAGCGCTATCTGCCGGTCCGCGACGCCGACGGCACGCTGCTGCCGATGTTCGTCACGGTCGCCAACGGCCCGGTCGACGTCGAGCTGGTCCGCGCGGGCAACGAGGCCGTGCTGCGCGCCCGGTACGAGGACGCCGCGTTCTTCTACCGCGCCGACCGGCAGACCCCGCCCGCGGCGATGCGCGACAAGCTGCAGCGGCTGACCTTCACCGACAAGCTGGGCTCGATGGCCGACCGGGCCGCCCGGATCGCCGAGCTGGCCGACTCGCTGGCCCCGACGCCATCGGCGACCCTGGACCGCGCCGCGCAGCTGGTCAAGTTCGACCTCGGCTCGCAGCTGGTCACCGAGATGACCAGCCTGGCCGGCGTCATGGCCCGCGACTACGCGCTCAACGCGGGCGAGACCCCCGCGGTCGCGCAGGCGGTCTACGAGGCCGAGCTGCCGCGCAGCGCGGGCGACGACCTGCCGGCCTCGGCGCCGGGGGCGCTGCTGTCGCTGGCCGACCGGCTGGACCTGGTGGCCGGCCTGGCCGCGACGGTCGGGCTGCCGACCGGCAGCAGCGACCCGTTCGCCGTCCGCCGGGCCGTGCTCGGCCTGCTCGCCGTGCACCGCGCGCACCCGGAGCTGGCCGGCATCGACCTCACCGCCGCGCTGGCCGCCGCAGGCGCGCTGCAGCCGGTCGAGGTGCCGGCCGCGGTGCTCGCGGACGCCGGTGAGTTCCTGGCCAAGCGCCTGGAGCAGGTGCTGGTCGAGGAGGGCCACCCGGTGGACCGGGTCCGGGCCGTGCTGCCACACGCGGGCCGGCCGTCCTTCGCCGACCTGCTGCTCGCGCAGCTGGGCCGGCTCATCGCCGACCCGCAGTTCCTGGCCCTGGCCGAGGCGATCCAGCGGGCCCGCCGGATCGTGCCGGACGGCACACCGGCCCGGTACGACCCTGCGGTGCTCAAGGAGCCGGCCGAGGTCACGCTGCACGAGACCGTCCAGGCGGTACGCCGTGAGCTGCCCGCCGACGCCGACCTGAGCCGCTTCACCACGGTCGCGGGACCGCTCACCACGCCGGTGCACGCGTTCTTCGACGACGTCTTCGTGATGGCGGACGACCCGGCGCTGCGCTCGGCCCGCCTGGGCCTGCTGGCCACGGTCCGCGACCTGGGCGCCGGCCTGCTCGACTGGCCCCAGCTGCGCCTCTGATCCGCCTCTGCTCAGCCGGCCCGGCCGGGCGGCCTCGACGGGCGGCCCGGTCAGGCGGCCCGGTCAGGCGGCCGGGGAAGGCGGCCCGGTCAGGCGGCCGGGGAAGGCGGCCCGGTCAGGCGGCCGGGGAAGGCGGCCCGGTCAGGCGGCGCGGGGCAGGCGGTCCGGGAGGGTGAGCGTGACCCGGTCGAGGCGCTCACCGTCCACCGCGTACTGGGCGTGCAGCGCGAAGCCGGCCAGCATCCAGCGGTCCCACGGGCCGTAGTCGCCCAGGAAGCGGTCCCGGTACGGGTCACCCTGCTCGTCGGGGTGGCCCAGGGCCGCCCACAGCTGGGTGCGCCGCGGGACGCTGCCCGCCCCGCCCGGGATCTCACCCTGGTACGAGGTGAACCCGTCGTCGCCGTGGAAGTGCAGGAAGACCGTGGTGACCAGGCCGTGCGCGTCGGCGGCGAGCTCCACCCCGGCGTCACGGGACAGGTACGAGCGGGAGAGCCCGGAGCCGACCGCCGCGCCGGAACGCGGGATGAGGCCGTACTCCTGGCAGATCTGCTGGACGCGCGCCTCGAGCACGGTGCGGCCGAGCAGCAAAGTCAGGTCGGTGCGCCCGACGGGCCTGGGCGCGGCCGGCTGGTCCGCGACCGGCTCGGGAACCACCCGTGCGGGTGACGCGGTGGCTGCCGGGGGCGCGGGTGGTGAGGTGGGCAGGCCGACCGGATCGGCGTTGGCCCGGCGCGCGTGGGCCGGCTCGAAGAGCGGCTCGTTGGAGCCGCCGGGACGCGGGCCGGTCTTGCTGCCGTACCGGTCCTCGGGCCGGGCGGGCCTGGTTACGGCCTCCCCGGCCGGCCGACGCTGGTCGGCGCGACGCTCGAGAAATCCCATGGTGACACTCCACGAAGGCTTTTCACTGTGAGCGTTCGGACCACAACCCTAAGCCGATCTTCGCCGGAACCTCAAGGGGACGAAGGGGCAGCGGAGCGGACCATCCGGACGACCACGACGTTCCCCGTATCCCGTCCCGGTACACCCCGCCGCGTGAAGTGATCGGCACCGGCGGTTCCTCACGAGGCGTTTGCCCGGGCGCCACGGCGACTTCGCCTGCCGGTCGGAGTGATCGCCTGAACTCGCTGCGGGGAGGCCCGGCGACGGTCGCCGGCGGATCCCGTGGAGGAACCGTGGCAGATCGCCGACAGGTGCTGCGCTTCGGCGCGCTGGCCGCCGGCGTACCGGCCGTGCTCGGGGCGGCGGCCACGCCCGCCCTGGCCACCGTCGAGCTCGGCGGGCACGGCGGCGGCCGGGGCCCGCTGGTCGTCGGCCACCGGGGCGCGTCGGGCTACCGGCCGGAGCACACCCTGGCCTCGTACGAGCTGGCCGCCCGGACGGGCGCCGACTTCATCGAGCCCGACCTGGTCATCACCAAGGACCGGGTCCTGGTCGCCCGGCACGAGCCGGAGATCGGCGGCACCACCGACGTCGCGTCGCGGCCGGAGTTCGCCGCCCGCAAGCGCACGGTGCTGCTCGACGGCGTGTCGGTGACCGGCTGGTTCACCCACGACTTCACCCTGGCCGAGCTCAAGACCCTGCGGGCCGTCGAGCGCATCCCGCAGCTGCGCCAGCACAACACGCTCTACAACGGGCTGTTCGAGGTGCCGACCTTCCAGGAGGTGCTGGACCTGCGCAAGCGGCTCTCCCGGGAGCTGGACCGCGAGATCGGCGTCTTCCCGGAGACCAAGCACCCGACCTACTTCCGGGGCCTGGGCCTGGAGCTGGAGGCCCCGCTGGTGCGCGCGCTGCGCCGCAACGGGCTGGACCGGGCCGACGCCAAGGTGTTCGTGCAGTCGTTCGAGGCGACGAACCTGGCCACGCTGCGCACCCGGTACCGGCTGCGGGCGCCGCAGGTGTTCCTGACCGGCGCGTCCGGCCGGCCGTTCGGCGACCCGAAGACCTACGCCGAATACCTCACCCCGGCGGGCCTGCGGGAGCTGTCCCGCTACGTCGACGGCATCGGCCCGGACAAGGCGCAGGTGATCCCCCGCCAGGCCGACGACACCCTGGGTACGCCGACCAGCCTGGTCACCGACGCGCACGCGGCCGGGCTCAAGGTCATCCCGTACACGTTCCGGGCCGAGAACCAGTTCCTGCCGGCCGACCACCGGACCGGCACCGACCCGGCAGCCTATGGCCGGGCCATCGACGAGCAGGTCACGTTCCTGCGGACCGGCCTGGACGGCCTGTTCACCGACCAGCCCGACATCGGGGTCCTGGCCCGCGCCGCGGCCCTCGCCCGCGCCTGAGCAGGCCGCGGCCGGCTCAGTCAGGGCCGGCTCAGCCGGCCAGCCGGCGGACGAGCTCGGTGCGGGAGCGCACCCCCAGCCGGGCGAAGACGTTCCGCAGGTGGTGGTCGATCGTGCGGGGGCTGAGGAAGAGCTGCTGGGCGATCTCCCGGTTGGTGGCCCCGTCGGCCACCAGCCGGGCGATCCGCTCCTGCTGAGCGGTCAGCTCCCGGGCCCCGGCCGGATCCGGCGGTACGGGCGCCCCGGCCGCCCGCAGCTCCACATCGGCCTGGTCGGCCCACGGCCCGGCCTGCAGCAGCCGGAACGTCTCGACCGCGCTGCGCAGGTGCTCGCGCGCGGCTCCGGGCCGCCGCCGACGCCGCAGGTCCCGGCCGAACAGCAGCTCGGTGTGCGCCCGGGCGAAGTCGGCGTCGCCGCGGTCGTGCTGGCGCAGCGCCTCCCGGAAGTGGTCCTCGGCGGCCTGCGGGTCCACCGAGCGCAACGCCCGGCACCGCGACCGCAGCGCCAGCCAGGCCGGCTGTCCGGTGCCGGCGGTCCACCGGTCGAACGGCTCGAACACCCGGTCCAGCGCCGCCGTCCGCGCGTCGGAGCCGGACGTCCGGGTGGGCGGGTCGCAGCGCCACACCGCCTCGACCAGGTGCGGGGTGGCCGCGACCTGCACGATCAGGTTGCCCCGGGCCGAGGCCGCGACGACCAGGGCGCCCAGCCGTTCGACCGTCCGGCGGGGCCGGCCCTCCACCAGGTCCAGCAGCGCGAGCGCCCACTGGCACAGCGCCCGCGCCTCACCGGGGCCCTGCACGGTGTCCCCCGCGCCGGCCTCGCGGACCCGCAGCACACAGCTGTCCCGGTCGCCGACCAGCGCGGCCAGGACCGCGAGGACGCCGAGCTGGCTGCGGACCAGGGCCGGCTGGCCGGTCGCCCGGGCCAGGACGGCCCCCTCGGTGGCGGCGGTGGTGGCGGCCTCGTAGTGCCCCTCGGCGAGCCCGGCGTACGCGGTGATCTCCAGGGCCTGCGGCACCAGGGTGACCTCACCGCGGTCGCGGGCCAGGGTGATCGCCCGGCCGGCCAGCGCGCGGGCGCGGGAGTCGTCGCCGACCAGGATCCCGGCCCCGGCGGCGCGGATCAGGGCCGCGGGCTCCTCGACGCGGGAGGCGAGCCGTAGCACGTCGCGCAGCCGGGCGAACGCGGTGTCGTGCTCGCCCGCGTACATGTCGGCGAGCCCGGCAACCTGCTGGAAGGCCAGCGCCACCGGGGCCGGTTCGTCGCCGCGTCGCAGAGCCAGGGCCCGCCGGGCGACCGCGCGGTAGCGACCGTGCTCCCCGGCCAGGTGCACCGCCTCCCCGGCGAGCAGCAGAGCTTCGAGTGCGGCCGGGACGTCGTCCGGCACCAGCTCGGCGGCGGCGTCGAGCAGCAGGTCGCGGGCGATGGCCGGGTCACCCTCCCGGACTTCCATCTCGCCGGTCAGGCCGCCGGCCCGGGCCCGCGCCTGCGGGCGCCGGCTGACCCGGCGCAGCAGCAGCCCGGCCTGGTGCCGCTCCCCCGCCAGCCACGCCTGCCGGGCGGCGGCGACCATCGCTCCGGCGGCCGCGTCCGGGTCCGCGGTCAGTTCGGCGGCATACCGGTACGCGGCCGACGCCGTCCGCGGTGGACCGTCGGCGGCAGCCGCGAGCAGGTCACGGGACAGCTCCTCGTTGGCCCCCACAGCCGCGGCGGCGCGGTGCACGAGACCGCGCAGCCGTTCGGCGCGCCGGTCGAGCACCTCGGCGAGCAGGCTGTGCGCCGCGCGCCGCGCGGCCAGCGGGGCGTCGTAGTAGACGACTGCGCGCAGCACCGAGGGCGTGAACTGCACGGCGCCGGAGGTGACCGAGACCAGGCCGGCCCGCTCGGCGACCGCCAGGGCGTCCGCGGCGCCGGCGGCCAGCAGTTCGCCGGGGGCCAGGTCGGGGTCCGTGGCGGCGAGCAGCAGCGCGTGGCGGGTGCGCGCGGGCAGCACGGCGAGGGCGGTGCGGCACCGGCGGCCGAGCGGACCGGCGGCGGGCAGGGTGCAGGGTGGTGGCCGGGTGCCGCGTACCTGCTCGGGGGTCAGGGTCCCGGCGACCTCGTGCAGCACGGCCGGGTCACCCCCGGCCAGGGTCAGCACCGCGGCGGCCACCTCGGACGGCAGGCCCGGGACCAGGCCGGCGAGCAGGGCCCGGAGCGCCGCGTCGTCACGCGCGGCGTCCCGGCCGTACCGGAAGGCTTCTTGCACTATTGGTGCAATTACCATGCGACACAGTGTCGGCCGGTCCTCCCGTACGGGCAAGACCGCTGATTTCATCGATGTGTCAAAAGTGTTGCCGATCAGGCCGGCTTGATCCAGTCGAAGGTGCGCTCGACGGCCCGCCGCCAATTGTCGTACTCGCGGTCGCGGACAGCCGGGTCCATCGCCGGCATCCACTGGGCCGCGCGGTGCCAGTTGCGCCGCAGGTCCTCCAGATCCGGCCAGTGCCCGACAGCCAGGCCGGCCGCGTACGCGGCGCCCAGCGACACCGTCTCGCTGGCCAGCGGCCGGACCACCGGCACGTCCAGAACGTCGGCGATGAACTGCATGAGCAGATTGTCGGCCGTCATCCCACCGTCCACCTTGAGCGTGGTCATGGCCAGGCCGGAGTCGGCGTTCATCGCGTCGACCACCTCGCGGGTCTGCCAGGCGGTCGCCTCCAGCACCGCCCGGGCCAGGTGCCCCTTGGTGATGTACGAGGTCAGCCCCACGATCACCCCGCGGGCCTCGCTGCGCCAGTGCGGGGCGTACAGGCCGGAGAAGGCCGGGACGATGTAACAACCGCCGTTGTCGTCGACCGTCCGGGCCAGCGTCTCGATCTCCGGCGCGGTGGCGATCAGTTCGAGCTGGTCGCGGAACCACTGCACCAGCGAGCCGGTGATCGCGATCGAGCCTTCCAGGGCGTACTGGGCGGGCTCGCCGGCGAGCTGGTACGCGACCGTGCTGAGCAGCCCGTGCGTCGAGCGGACGAGCTCCGTACCGGTGTTGAGCAGCAGGAAGCTGCCGGTGCCGTACGTGCACTTGGCCTCACCCGGGGTGAAGCAGGTCTGCCCGAACAGCGCCGCCTGCTGGTCGCCCAGCGCCGCGCCGATCCGTACGCCGGGGAACGCCGCGGTGGCCGTGCCGAACACCCCGACCGACGGGCGCACCTCGGGCAGCATGGCCCGCGGCACGCCGAAGAACTCGCACGCCTGCTCGGACCATTGCAGGGTGCGCACGTCGAGCAGCATGGTCCGGCTGGCGTTGGTCACGTCGGTGACGTGCAGCCCGCCGGTCAGGTTCCAGATCAGCCAGGTCTCCATCGTGCCGAACAGCACCTCCCCGCGTTCGGCGCGTTCCCGCAGGCCGGGGGTGTGGTTCAGGATCCAGTTCAGGCGCGGGCCGGAGAAGTAGGTGGCCAGCGGCAGCCCGCTGCGGTGCTGCACCTCGTCCGCGCCGGGCTCGCCCAGCAGGGTGTTGACCAGGGTGTCGGTACGGGTGTCCTGCCACACGACGGCCCGCCCGATCGGCACCCCGGTGCGCCGGTCCCAGAGCACCGTGGTCTCCCGCTGGTTGGCGATGCCGACCGCGGCGACCTGGTCGGTGCTGATCCCGGCCCGGCTCAGCGCGAGCGGGGCCAGCCGTTCCACGTTGCGCCAGATCTCCGCCGCGTCGTGCTCGACCCAGCCGGGCCGCGGGAAGTACTGCTTGTGCTCCTGCTGGGCCAGGGAGACGAGCTGGCCGCGCCGGTCGAAGACGATGCACCGCGTCGACGTGGTGCCCTGGTCGATCGCGATGACGTAGCGCTCGGTCATGGTCTCTCCCTGAAATCAGTGCCGGGCGGCTCCGAGGTCCCGGGAGACCGCGCGGGCGGCGTCCCTGACGTAACCGACCAGTCGCGGGTGCGGCCGGTACCTGGTGTCGCAGATCCGTTCGACGAGCCCCGAGATGCCGATCGCGCCGACCACCAGGCCGCCGTACCCCCGGATCGGCGCGGCGATCGCCGCCTGGCCGAGGGTCAGCTCCTCGATCTCGGCCGCCCAGCCGGCCGCCCGCACCTCGTCGAGGGCGAGGGCCAGCTCGCGCGGGGCCACCACCGTGCGCCGGGTGAACTGCTCGAGCTCCCCGGGCGCCCCGGCGGATCGGTACGCGAGCAGCACCTTGCCCAGGGCGGTGGCGTGCAGCGGCAGCAGCGTGCCGATGTCCAGGGTCTGGAACGTGTCGTCGGGCCGGAAGACGTGGTGCACCACCAGCACGCGTCCCTCCAGGACCGTGCCGATCCGGACGGCCTCCCCGCTGCGCGCGGCGAGCGGGTCGGCCCAGTTGATCGAGCGGGATCGCAGTTCGTTGATGTCGAGATAGCTGGTGCCCAGGTGCAGCAGGGCGGCGCCGAGCTGGTAGTGCCCGGACGCCTTGTCCTGTTCGACGAAGCCGACGACCTGCAGGGTGCGCAGGATGCCGTGGGTGGTGCCCTTGGCCAGATCGAGGGACCGGGCGATCTCGCCGAGACCGAGGCGGCCCGTGCCACCGGCGAGCATCCGCAGGATCGCGGCTGCTCGTTCGATGGACTGCACCGTCCCCGGCATGTTTCGGATGCTATGCCAATCCGTTACCGCGTGGTCACGTCCGACGTTCGACAATGCCGAACGGCGTTCATTGCCCGCCCCCGATGCCCCTCCCTAGCGTTTGAGCACATCAGACCCTGGAGGGCACATGGCAGAACGTCTGAAGATCCCGGGACTACTCGGCGAATGCGCCGCCGAGTTCGCCGGGACCATGATCCTCATCCTCTTCGGCGTCGGCGTCGTCGCTCAGGTGGCGGGCGGCGGCATCGGCGACCACGACAGCATCGCCTGGGCGTGGGGGCTCGGCGTCATGCTCGGCATCTACGTCGCGGGCCGGATCAGCGGCGCGCACCTCAACCCCGCCGTCACCATCGCGCTCGCGGTCTTCAAGGGCTTCGAGTGGCGCAAGGTGGCCCCGTACTCGCTCGCGCAGTTCCTCGGCGCCTTCGTCGCCGCGCTGCTGGTGCGGTGGAACTACACCGAGGTGCTGCACGCGGCCGACCCCGGACTGACGGTCAAGACGCAGGGCGTCTTCTCCACCCTGCCGGGCAACGGGACATTACCGGTCAGTGAGTGGGGGGCCCTGCGCGACCAGGTGATCGGCACCGCGATCCTGCTGTTCCTCATCCTGGCCATCACTGACGCGGCCGGCACCCCGCCGGCGGCCAACCTGGCGCCGTTCGTCATCGGCCTGCTCATCGTGGCCATCGGCATGGCCTGGGGCACCAACGCCGGCTATGCGATCAACCCCGCGCGTGACTTCGGACCGCGACTCGCCAGCTTCTTCACCGGCTACGGTGGCGCGTTCCGTGACCAGACGGGTTATCTGTACTTCTGGATCCCGATCGTCGGGCCCATCGTGG
The DNA here is from genome assembly GCF_053603475.1 of Actinoplanes sp. NPDC004185. Lineage (NCBI taxonomy): Bacteria > Bacillati > Actinomycetota > Actinomycetes > Micromonosporales > Micromonosporaceae > Actinoplanes > Actinoplanes sp. NPDC004185. The sequence continues at coordinate 78,245 of NZ_JBSGFR010000020.1, forward strand.
GCGGGATCCTCGGCGCCGGGCTCTACCAGGGCCTGGTCGGCCGGTTCCTGCCGTCCGCGGCCCCCCAGGAGCCGGGCGAGCTCCCGACCCCCGAACCCGAGCGTGTGGAGGCAACCCGTGGCTGATTTCGTCGGTGCCGTCGATCAGGGCACCACCAGCACCCGCTTCATGATCTTCGATCACGGCGGCAACGAGGTCGGCCGCCACCAGCTCGAGCACGAGCAGATCCTGCCCCAGGCCGGCTGGGTCGAGCACAACCCCATCGAGATCTGGGACCGGACCGTCTCGGTCATCCGTACCGCCATGCAGAAGGCCAACCTGCAGGCCAGCGACCTGGCCGCGCTGGGCATCACCAACCAGCGCGAGACCACCGTGGTCTGGGACCGGCGCACCGGCCGGCCCTACTACAACGCGATCGTCTGGCAGGACACCCGCACCGACCGGATCGCCTCTGCGCTGGACCGCGACGGGCGCGGCGACGTGATCCGCCGCAAGGCCGGGCTGCCCCCGGCGACGTACTTCTCCGGCGGCAAGATCCAGTGGATCCTGGAGAACGTCGACGGGGTCCGGGAGGCGGCCGAGCGCGGCGACGCCGTCTTCGGCAACACCGACAGCTGGCTGCTCTGGCACCTCACCGGCGGCGTCGACGGCGGCAACCACATCACCGACGTGACCAACGCCAGCCGCACCATGCTGATGAACCTGGAGACGCTCGACTGGGACGACGAGCTGCTGGGATTCTTCAACATCCCGCGGCAGATGCTGCCGGAGATCCGGCCGTCGTCCGATCCGAACACCTACGGCATGGCCCACGCGCCGGGCCCGCTGGGCGGCGACGTCCCGCTCACCGGCGACCTGGGCGACCAGCAGGCGGCCATGTTCGGCCAGGTCTGCTTCGCGCCCGGCGAGGCCAAGAACACCTACGGTACGGGCAACTTCATGCTGCTCAACACCGGTACGGAACTGGTCCGCTCGGACAACGGGCTGCTCACCACGGTCTGCTACAAGTTCGGCGACTCGGCCCCGGTCTACGCCCTGGAGGGCTCGATCGCGGTGACCGGCTCGGCCGTGCAGTGGCTGCGCGACCAGTTGCACATCATCAACTCGGCCGCCGAGAGCGAGACCCTGGCGTCGTCGGTGCCGGACAACGGTGGCGTGTCCTTCGTGCCGGCGTTCTCCGGGCTGTTCGCGCCGTACTGGCGCTCGGACGCGCGCGGCGCGATCGTCGGGCTGTCCCGGTTCAACACCGACGCGCACATCGCCCGGGCCACCCTCGAGTCGATCTGCTACCAGAGCCGCGACGTGGTCGAGGCGATGGCCCAGGACTCGGGCGTGACGCTGGACGTGCTGAAGGTGGACGGCGGCATCACGGTCAACAACCTGTGCATGCAGATCCAGGCGGACGTGCTGGGCGTGCCGGTGAGCCGGCCGGTGGTCGCCGAGACCACCGCGCTGGGGGCCGCGTACGCCGCCGGGCTGGCCGTCGGCTTCTGGAAGAACACCGACGAGCTGCGCGAGAACTGGAACGAGTCGCAGCGCTGGCAGCCGGCCTGGTCGGACGAACAGCGGGAAAAGGGGTACGGCCAGTGGAAGAAGGCCGTCCAGCGCACTCTCGATTGGGTTGACGTTGACTGACACGATTCTCTCACCGGCCGGCCGGGACGCGGCCCTGACCGCTCTGGCCGGCAATGAGGTCGACGTGCTCGTCGTGGGTGGCGGGGTGGTGGGCGCCGGCAGCGCCCTCGACGCCGCCACCCGCGGTCTTTCCGTCGGCCTGCTCGAGGCGCGCGACTTCGCCTCGGGCACGTCCAGCCGGTCCAGCAAGCTCATCCACGGCGGCCTGCGCTACCTGGAGATGCTGGACTTCGGGCTGGTCCGTGAGGCGCTGCGGGAACGCGGCCTCATCCTGACCCGGCTGGCGCCGCACCTGGCCCGGCCGGTGCCCTTCCTCTATCCGTTGCAGCACCGCGGCTGGGAGCGCCTGTACGCCGGCGCCGGGGTGCTGCTCTACGACACCATGGCGGCGCGCGAGCCCGGCCTGCCCCGGCACCGGCACCTGTCGCGCCGTGGCGCGCTGCGGGCCTGCCCGGCGCTGCGCAAGGATTCGCTGATCGGCGCGCTGCAGTACTACGACGCGCAGATCGACGACGCCCGGCACACCATGTTCCTGGCCCGGACCGCCGCCGCCTACGGCGCGCACGTCGCTTCGCGTACGGAGGTGGTCGGCTTCCTGCGCGAGGGCGAGCGGGTCACCGGCGTACGGGTGCACGACCTGGAGCACGACCGCACCTTCGAGGTCCGCGCCCAGCAGGTCATCAACGCGACCGGGGTGTGGACCGACGACACCCAGGCGCTGGTCGGCGAGCGCGGCCAGTTCCACGTCCGCGCCTCCAAGGGCATCCACCTGGTCGTGCCCCGCGACCGGATCCAGTCGTCCACCGGGCTGATCAGCCGCACGCCCACCAGCGTGCTGTTCATCATCCCGTGGGGCCGGCACTGGATCATCGGCACGACCGACACCGACTGGGCGCTCGACAAGGCGCACCCGGCGGCGTCCAGCACGGACATCGACTACCTGCTCGACCTGGTCAACAAGGTGCTCGCCACCCCACTGAGCAGGACCGACGTGCAGGGCGTCTACGCCGGTCTGCGCCCGCTGCTGTCCGGCGAGTCGGAGTCGACGTCGAAGCTGTCCCGCGAGCACACCGTCGCCAGCCCGACCCCGGGCCTGGTCGTGGTGGCCGGTGGCAAGTACACGACGTACCGGGTGATGGCCAAGGACGCGGTCGACGCGGCGGTGCACGGGCTGGGCCGCTCGGTGCCGCGCTCGGTCACCCAGCGGGTGCCGCTGCTGGGCGCGGAAGGCTATGCGGCGCTGTGGAACCGCCGCCGGCTGCTGGCCGAGGAGTCCGGGCTGCACGTGGCCCGCATCGAGCACCTGCTGGGCCGCTACGGCTCGCTGGTGCACGAGATCCTGGACCTGATCGCCGGCGACAAGGACCTGGCCCGGCCGGTCGAGGGCGCGGAGGACCACCTGCGCGCCGAGCTGGCGTACGCGGCCAGCCACGAGGGCGCCCGGCATCTGGAGGACGTGCTCACCCGGCGTACCCGGATCTCGATCGAGACCTTCGACCGGGGTATCGCCGCCGCGCCGGTGGCGGCGGAGCTGATGGGTGCGGTGCTCGGCTGGTCCGAGGAGCAGCGGCACCGGGAGGTCGAGCACTACCGGCTGCGGGTGGAGGCCGAACGGGCCTCGCAGGAACAGCCCGACGACGAGACAGCGGACGCCGCCCGGCTGGGCGCCCCGGATGTCGTGCCCCTGCAGGTGCAGTGACCCGTGGTCGAGGGGGCCGGTTCTGTGGTATGCGCCTTGATCGCATCCGCGGGGCCGGCCCTGCCCCGTCGACCCGGCGGCTGAGCAATCAGCGCCGGCCCGTCCCGGCCAGCAGGTATTCGCCGCCGCAGGCCTCGGCCAGCCCGGCACCGAAAAGAGCAGCCGGGGTGTAGGCGCCCGGCCGTCCCTCGCCGGCCAGCAGCCGGCGGGTGATCTCCGCGGGCACCGCGCCGGTGTACGCCTGAGCCTCGCCCAGCCGCAGCCAGCCCTCCCGGGTCTCGCCGTCCGGCCAGGTGACGACCGCGTGTCCCCAGGAGTGCTCGCGCGGGCGGTCCGCCGCCTTGATGCGTACCCGGGCCAGCCGCCGCTGGGCGAACTCGCGCAGGGGCACCCACTTCAGCAGCGCGAGCGCGGCCGGCAGCACCGCCCGGATCAGCGGTGCGGAGGGCGCCTCGCTGGAGGCGGAGACCACGAAGCGGGCGCCGCTCGCCCGCTGGGCCGCGAGCAGCTCGCCGAGCGGCATGCTCGCCGTGGTCACCTCGACGCCGTCCGGAAGCGTGAGTCGCCGGGCCTCGCCACCGATCCGGGCCGGGGCCAGCCGGCCGTCCGTGATCTGCCGGCCCTGGAAGCGGCCGCCGCCGGGGACGCCGGGCAGGCCGTCCAGGATGGTGGCGGCCAGAGCCGCCCCGACCACGCCGGCCTCGATCGCCAGCGAGGGGACCATGTCGACCCGGACCCGCAGCGGAGCGGGGCGGTCCGCGCACAGCTTCACGACGACGCTCTCGGTGGCGGTCACGCCGAAGCCGGCGCCGGTGACGAGCGTGCGGCCGGCCGCGGTCGCCGCCTCGTGCCGGCCGAGGGCGGCGGAGACCGCGGCGACGTCGTTGGCCAGGTCGACGTAGTGGCTGCCGGGCGGACAGGCGTCGATGATCGGCCCGGCCGTCGCGCTGAACGGCCCGACGGTGCTGATGACCACGGCCGGGCGCTGCCGCCGGATCTCCGCGGCGGTGGCGTCGAGCGTGCCGGCCACGACCGTCCGGCTGCCGGTCGGCTGCGCGGCGGCGGCCAGGCGGCTCGCGTCCCGCCCGACCAGCACCGCGGGCACCCCGCGCCGGGCCAGCTCGGCCGCGACGGCGCGACCGCTGCGACCGGTGCCGCCGAGAACCCAGACCTCTGTATCCATGACGCTGTCTCCGCATCGTCGCCGGCGCCTACTGATGACACGCGATGTCGTCACCGTACACCGTGATGACATCGCGTGTCATGACGGTAGGATCGGCCCGGTGAGCAGATGGCGGCCGGACGCGCGGGAGCGGCTCGAGCGCGCCGCCCTCGAGCTCTTCGCCGAGCAGGGCTTCGCCGCCACGACGGTCCCGCAGATCACCGCCCGGGCCGGGCTCACCACCCGCACCTTCTTCCGGCACTACGCCGACAAGCGCGAGGTCCTCTTCGCCGGCGAGCACGAGCTGCCCGAGCTGGCCCGCCGCATGATCGCCGAGGCACCCCCGGCGGCCGATCCCCTCGCGCTGATCGTCGGCGCGCTGCGGACCGTGGCGGAGACCCGGTTCGAGGGCCGGCGGGCCGAGGTGCGGCAGCGGCGCGAGATCGTGCGCTCCGATCCGGGCCTGGGCGAGCGGGAGCTGCACAAGCGCGCGAGCATCGGCGAGGCGGTCAGCGCGGGCTTCCGCGAGCGTGGTGTGCCGGCGATGACGGCGGCGCTGCTGGCCGAGACCGGCGTGACCCTGCTGTACGTGTCGATCCAGCAGTGGCTCGATCAGGACGGCGACCGGCCGCTGTGGCACTTCGCCGAGGAGGCGCTGGCCGCACTGCGGACGGTGCTGCAGGTTCCGGAACCGGCAGTGACCGCGACGGGAATGTCCGCCGCGGCCACGCTCACCGGTGGGTCCACCGTCCAGTCAGGACGGCCTAGAGAACGGCGGCGCGCTTGACCGCCACGACACTCAACCGCCGGGCCACCGCCTCGTGCCCGTCGCCGGTCTCCCAGCCGGTGTCGGCCACGACCACGACGGCGCGACCGGTCCGGGCCACCACCACATAGGTGTCCTTGTCCGTGTCGGCGTAGTCGATGTGCTCCCGGCGCCGCAGCAGCAGCGACTCGTCGCCGGCCACCCCGGTGGCGACGAGAGACCATCCCTGACCACAGGTCGCCACAGCCTTCCGCAGCTGCGTCAGATACCGGTGGGCACCGTCGGACGCGTACGTCGCCACGTCGTTCACGATCACCGACGGTCGGTCGTCCACCCCGATCATCGCCTGCACGGTCCGGTGCTCCCGGCGCAGCCCGGCCGAGGAGTACGGACCACACGGCTGTGGCGGCTGCAGCGCGGCCCAGTAGTCGTCGGTGACCGTCGTGGTCTCCGCCCCGTTCAGATCCGCCGGCTGGAGCATCGCGGCGGCGGGCACGGCGTAGTTGGGAGCGGACGCGATGCGGTAGGTGAGCACCGTCGGCCGCTGGTGGCGCGCGGCCCGCCCGATCAGCGCGACACAACCGGCAGCACCCGGGCCACCGTTGCGGAAGAGCTTCTCGTAGTTGCCCCGGGCGTCGGTGACCACGTTGTCGACGGCACCCCCTTCGAAGTCACAGTTGCTGTCGTACGCGGTGGCCAGCGCCTTCGACCGCAGCGGCCGTCCGGTGTCGGTGTAGGAGGCGCGCCCGTGGATCCGGAACCCGCCCCCGTCCAGCAGCGAGTAGCGCAACGTCACGGCGGGCCGGTGGGTGCCCCGTACCCGCAGCTTGGGGGACGCGGCCCCGGACAGCGCCGTGGTGACCGTGTTGCCGGCCCTGTCCGACGCCCCGGCCGAGACGATCCGCACGGTGCCGTTCCAGGTGGACGGCACGTTGACGGTCGCGCTCCAGGTGCCGTCGATCGCCGTTCCTGAGGTGCGCGTCAGCACCGGCCGCAGCTGCGACTGGAAGCCCGGGACCGGACCGATGGTCAGCTGCGGGGACGGGTTCAGGTCGTGCGGGTCGTCCAGCACACCGGACGGGTCGGTGAGCCGCAGGGACACCCGTACGGGGACGACGGCGAGCCCCCGGACCGCGACGGACGCACGGGAGAACCGGACGTCGCGTATCTGCGGCGGCGACTTGTCGGCCGAGACCAGGGCCGGGCGGTGTGCCGTGGCGCCGGCCCAGGCGGGCGGCGTCGCGGTGGCGACCAGCGCCCCGGACAACGCCACGGCGAGGGCGAGGGATTTCGGTGCGGGTACGTGCATGTCGGGCTCCGCTTCATCGGTGGACGGTCGACAAGTTCGTCCACCGGTTCGCCCGGCCTGGTTCGCTACTGTCGCCTACCTGACTGTCGCCGTACGGCTACAGAACGTGGCACGAGCGGACGACATCGGGCCGTGCACCCCGGATGCATACTGAGCGCGGAGAGGACGCGCTATGCACGCTCCCGATGTCGAAGACCTGGCCCGCATCGCCTCCGCCGGCGATCTGGCCGCCCTCAATGTGCTCCTGGTGACGGTCCGCCCCGAGGTGCTGCGGGTGTGTGCCCGGTTGCTGCCCAACCGCGAGGACGCCGAGGAGGCGTGCCAGGACACGCTGCTGGCCGTCGCCCGGGGACTGCCCCGCTTCGAGGGCCGCAGTGCCTTCCGGACGTGGATGTACCGGCTGGCCACCAACCGGGCCCGCTCGGCGTACCGCAGATCCCGCCCGGCCGCGGCCGGCGACAGCACCGACGTGCTGGCCGACGTGGCCGACCCGCGCCGGACCAGCATGGTCGCCACGACCCGGCTGGACCTGCTGGACGCCCTGGCCCGGCTGCGGCCGGAGCTGGCCGAGGCGGTGGCGCTGCGCGACGTGCTGGACCTGAGCTACGCCGAGATCGCGGCCCTGCACCAGGTGCCGGAGGGCACCGTCAAGTCCCGGATCCACCAGGCCCGGCGGGAGCTGCGCAAGCTGCTGACAGCCTGATGGGGTCACCGCGAGCGGTGACCCCATCATCGGCAGTGCTGTGCCGTCTGGTTACTCGTTCAGCGAGCAGGTGGCGAACTTCTCGAGGCCCTCGGGCTTCGGCGCGTTGCGGCCGATCGCCGTCTCGATCCGGTTGAGGGTCGCGACCCGCTTGTCGGCCAGCGGGCCGAGGATCGCGTTCTGGATGAACGCCGGGCCACCCTGACCCACGCTCGACGCGAGCCGCTTGTCGGCCTCGGCGATCTGGGTGTCGAGCAGCTCGAGGTTGCGGGTGACCTCGGCCGCCGCCTGCGCCGGGATGGCCGGCAGGCCGGTCACGTCGGGGCAGTTGACGGTCGGCGCCGCACCGTTGCCGGCACCGTTGCCATTGCCCGCACCGTTGCCGGCCGGGACGTCGGTGGGCTCGGGAGCCGCCGCGCCGCCGCCGTTCTGGTTCAGCGAGCAGGTGGCCAGACCGTCCACGTCGAGCACCGGCTTCGCGGCGTTGCGGCCGATCGCGGTGGCTATCCGGTTGATGGTTGCGACGCGCTTGTCCTTCAGGGGCCCGAGAATCGCGTTCTGGATGAAGTTCTTGCCACCCTCGCCCTGGCTGGTGACCAGGCGCTTGTTGGCCTCGGCGATCTGCGTGTTGAGCAGGGCCAGGTTGCGCTGGATCTCGGCCTGGGCCTGCGCCGGCACGGCACCGAGGGCACCGGCGACGGCCGGGCAGCTGACGGTGGGGGCGGTGGATTCGCCGGCGGATGCCACACCCAGGCCGACGCCGACGAGTGCCACGGCGACTGCGCCTACACCGGCGATCTGCCAGCGCCGGGCGGGAGTACGGGAGCGATTCATTCTTCTCGCCTGAGCCTTCCTGTCGTAGGACCTCGGTCCTCAATACGGAAGCGCTCCCAGAATGGATCAAAACAATTTTCAGACCTCCGGCCGCGGACCGGCCGCGCCCACGACCTCCCAGCTGACGCCCAGTGCCAGCCGGTACGGACCGGTCGCCACCAGGGCCCCGATGGCCTTGCGGAGCCGGGAGACCTCGGCCGTACGGACCAGTGGCGCAGGCGAGACCGGAATGCGGGCGAGTGCTCCGGCCTTCAGGCCCGGGGGTGAAGGCCGCGCTGGGAGGGCCGCCAAGCCCAAGCAGTGCTTTGAACCGGGCGGTTCCGCTGTTCGATGTACTGCTTCACGATCGAGACCGGGGCGCCGCCGACGGAGCTCGCGAGGTACGAGCTCGACCAGAGCTTATTGGCCCGGTAGTAGTGCCGAGCGAGGCCAGGTGCCGGGTCGCCGAACATCCAGTCCCGAAACTTCGTCACAAAGACCACGGGAGTGCATAGAGCGAAACACAGCGCCTACCAGTGCAGATGCTTTCGAGATCGGCCATGGACCACGGTAAGTTGCACCTGTGCAGCTGCGTTACAACTACCGGGTCTACCCGGACGCTGCTCAGCGCTAGGCGCTGGCCCGATCGTTCGGGTGTGCCCGGGTGGTGTTCAACGACGGGCTGGGCTTGCGTCAGCAGGCCCGCGAGCAGGGCGAGAAATACATCTCGGACGGGGAACTCTCCCGGCGTCTGATCACCGAAGCGAAGTTGAAGCCCGAGCGGGCGTGGCTGGGCGAGGTGTCCAGCGTGGTGTTGCAGCAGGCCCTCGCGGACCTCAACACGGCGTACCGCAACTTCTTCGCTTCGATCACCGGCAAGCGCAAAGGCCGCAAGGTAGCCCCGCCCCGCTTCCGGTCCCGCAAGGACAACCGGCAGGCCATCCGCTTCACCAGGAACAGCCGGTTCAAGGTGCTCGACGACGGCCGGCTGCGCCTGCCGAAGATCGGCGACCTGTACGTGCGCTGGTCGCGTTCCCTGCCGTCCGAGCCCAGCTCGGTCACGGTGATCCGGGACGCCGCCGGGCGGTATTTCGCCTCGTTCGTCGTGCAGACCAGCCAGGACCAGACACTGCCGCCGGTCGAGTCCGAGATCGGGATCGACCTGGGCCTGACGCACTTCGCGGTGCTGTCGGACGGCACGAAGGTGACGGCACCGAAGTTCCTGCGCCGCGCGGCCCGCAAACTCAAACGGTTGCAGCAGGCCCTTGCGCGCAAACAGCGCGGGAGTCAGAACCGCAAGAAGGCCGTCGTGAAGGTCGCTCGCGCCCATGCGCGAGTTGCCGACACCCGGCGGGACTGGCAGCACAAGTTGTCTACGACGTTGATCCGCGACAACCAAGCGGTGTACGTCGAGGACCTATGCGTGGCCGGTCTCAGCCGGACCCGGCTGGCGAAGTCCGTCCACGATGCAGGCTGGGCCAGCTTCACCAGCATGGTGGAATACAAGGCCGCCCGGTACGGGCGCACCTTCGCCCGGGTGGACCGGTTCTTCCCGTCCACCCGGATGTGCTCGGCGTGTGGCCGGATCAACGAGAAGATGGCGCTTGAGGTCCGGGCGTGGGACTGCCGCTGCGGCAGTCACCACGACCGCGACGTCAACGCCGCCAAGAACGTATTGGCCGCCGGACAGGCGGACAACTCAAACGACCGTGGAGCGCAGGTAAGACCAGCATTCGTGCCGGCACCGCGCGGCGAAGCGGTAACCCACCCGGACGCCGCGTGTGCCACACGCAGCGTGAAGGAAACCTCCGTCCTTCAGGGCGGAGAGGATGTCAAAAGAGCCTCTGCCTGCCCCGACCGACGCGGCGGCAACCTGCACCAGTCGCGGCACTACTCGCTCTACCTGGCCCTGCAGCTCAAGGCCCGCTATGAGGGCCTGCCGACGCCGGTCTACCGGCTGGCGGAGGTGCACCACCCGGGCTGACCGGGCACGCCGGGCCCGGTCGCGCGGGCCCGGCGTCCACCGGGCCCGCACGATCCGGGGTCAGTCGCCCTCGGGCGGGTCGACCAGCGGCCAGCCACCGGCGGCGAGCCGGGCCGAGACCCGGACCACGTCCTCGGGGGTGGCCTCCTGCAACAGCGACGAGCTGATCATCTGCTCGATGTCGGCGGTGCTGATCGGATCGTCACCGGCGAGCACGGACTGGTCCGCGAGATCAACGGCGATCTTGCGGACCTCCTCCTCGGTCAGCTTGCGGCGCAGCACCCCGAGCAGGGCCACGTAATCCCCGCGCGGCACACCGGTCGGGTAGCCGGCCCGCAGCCACCCGACGGCCCGGGTCATGAAGTTCGCGCGCAGGTCACCCATCGCGACCGCTACTTGTCCACGATGGCCGGGAAGACGTGCGTGAAGCTCAGCGTCTTGCCGAAGCCGCCGGCCACGATGAACGCGATGCCCAGCAGCACGCCGAGCACCACGACACCGAAGAGGGCATAGCCGAGGACGGTGCCGGCCGGACGGGTCGTCGCGCCGGTCACGCCGGAGTCGTCCACCTCGGCGGCCCGGCCGGCGCCGTACGCCAGTGAGCGGATCCCCAGGGCGAAGAGCATCGGCAGGCCGGCCCCGAGGAGCAGGCCGGCGAGCAGGACCTTCCACGCGCCCTCGAGAGCGAATCCCAGGTTGTGCATCCGGACCCCCTTCAGCTCGCGGTGCCGGCCGGCACGGGCTCGGACACCGCCGGGGCGCCGCCCCAGTCGTCGTTGACGTTGTGGTGGTCGACCCGTTCCCGGCGCGAGCGCAGATACATGAACCCGGCCAGCGCCATCAGGATGACGAAGATGACGATCGCGCCGGCCAGGCCACCGCCGAGCAGGTGGCCCACCCACCACATCGCGGCGCCGACGAGCGCGGCCGCCGGCAGGGTGATCAACCAGGCCGCGACCAGGCGGCCGGCCACCCGCCAGCGCACCCGGGCGCCGGGGCGCCCGACGCCCGAGCCGAGGATCGAGCCGGTCGCGACGTGCGTGGTGGACAGGGCGAAGCCAAGATGACTGGAGGCCAGGATGACAGTCGCCGACGCCGAGTCGGCCGCGAGGCCCTGCGGCGGGGCGATCTCGACCAGGCCCTTGCCCAGGGTCCGGATGATCCGCCAGCCGCCGAGGTAGGTGCCGAGCGCGATCGCCACGGCGCAGGCGGCCTTCACCCAGAACGGGATGTTCCCGGTGTCGGTCCAGTCGCCGGCGGCGATCAGAGCCAGGGTGATCACGCCCATCGTCTTCTGGGCGTCGTTGGTGCCGTGCGCGAGCGAGATGAGTGAGGCGCTGCCGACCTGGCCCCAGCGGAAGCCGTTGTCGGTGAAGCGCCGGGCCACCCCGACGGTGACCCGGTAGACGACCCAGGTGCCGGCGGCGGCGACCACACCGGCGATGACCGGCGAGATGAGCGCGGGCAGGATGACCTTGCCGACGACTCCGTCCAGTTTGCTGCCGTCGCCGGTCCAGTTGACCCCGGCCCAGCCGAGGCCCGCGATGCTGGCCCCGATGAGGCCGCCGAACAGCGCGTGCGAGGAGCTGGAGGGCAGGCCCAGCAGCCAGGTCAGCAGGTTCCAGACGATGCCGCCCACGAGGCCGGCCAGGACGATGAGCAGCAGTGCCGTCCCGCCGTCGGCCAGCAGCTCCGGTCGCGGGGCGCCGGACGAACTCTGGATCTTGACGACGGCGTTGGTGACCGTGAGGGCGACCTCCACGGACAGGAAGGCGCCGATGAGGTTGAGGACGCCGGAGAGCGCGACGGCGGTCCTGGGCCGCAGGGCCCCGGTGGCGATGGAGCTGGCCATCGCGTTGGCGGTGTCGTGGAACCCGTTCGTGAAATCGAACCCGAGGGCGGCGATGACCACCAGGGCGAGTATCACGGAAGTGTCTGTCACACGCAGATGGTGACGCCCCGGATCAAGCGGCAACAGAGGTAGTCCGGAAACACGTGGGAAATCTCATCCGGAGTGCCCCGGCGGCCGCCGCAGGGCCACCGGGCGATCACCCGTCGCCATCGTCACGGAACGGGTGATCCTCTCGGCGGCCGCAGGCTCAGAAGGCCTCGGCGTCGACGGTACGGATCGCCTCCACCAGGATGCCCAGGCCCTCGCGCGCCTCGTCCTCGGTCAGGGTCAGTGGCGGCCCCATCCGCAGCACGTTGCCGTACAGACCGCCCTTGCCGACGAGCAGGCCGCCCTTGCGGCACTCGTCGAAGACCCGCATGGTCGCGGCCGGGTCCGGCTCGGTCGTGCCCGGCCGGACGAACTCGATGCCGATCATCAGGCCGCGGCCGCGGACCTCCCCCACGATCTTCGCCGCGCCGGCCGCCGTGCGCAGGCCGTCGAGCAGGATCGTGCCGGTACGCTTCGCGTTGGCCTGCAGGTCGTGGTCGAGCACGTAGTCCAGCACGGCGTTGCCCGCGGCCGTGGAGACCGGGTTGCCGCCGAACGTGGAGAAGCTGGTCGCCGGGACCGCGTTGACCAGTTCCGCGCGGCCGACGACGCCGGCCAGCGCGAAGCCGTTGCCGATGCCCTTGGCGAAGGTGATCAGGTCGGGCTGCACGTCGTGCGCCTGATAACCCCAGAAGTGCTCACCGGTACGGCCCCAGCCGGTCTGCACCTCGTCGGCGATCAGCAGGATGCCGTGGTTGTCGAGCTCCTTCTTCAGCGCGCCGAGCAGCCCGTCCGGGGCGTGCACGAAGCCGCCCACGCCCTGGATCGGCTCGGCGATCAGCGCCGCGACGTCGCCCGCGGTGGTGGTGGCCAGCACCTCGCGCAGGTCCTCGACCGCGGCGTCGATGTGCTCGCTGTCGGACAGGCCCTTCATCCGGCCGCGCAGGCGTTCGCCGGAGTGCAGCCAGGACACCGAGATCGGGCTCAGCGCGCTGGCCGACCAGCTGCGGTGCCCGGTGATCGCCATCGCCGCGAAGGACCGGCCGTGATAGCTGTTGCGGATGGCCAGGATCTGGTTGGACCGGCGGAAGTTGGTGGTGAACATCAGCGCGGCCTCGTTGGCCTCGGTGCCCGAGTTGGTGAAGAAGACCCGCGCGTCCGGGATGCCGGAGACCCGGGCGATCTTCTCGGCCAGCTCGACCTGCTGCCGGATCAGGTACAGCGTCGAGCTGTGCACGATCCCGGTGGCCAGCTGACGCTCCACAGCCTCGCGCACCTCGGCGATGTCGTAGCCCAGCATGTTGGTCAGCACGCCGCCGAAGAAGTCCAGGTAGCTGCGGCCGTCCGCGTCGGTCACCCGGCGCCCGGAGCCGCGCACGAGCTCGATCGCGTCGTCGCCGTAGTAGGTCGTCACCCAGGAGGGCAGCACGGCCTGGTGCCGGGCGAGCAGGTCATCGGTCACGGGGTCCTCCAAGGAGTCAGCGCCAGCCCCGCGGGTGCGGGCGGGAACGGGGGCCGCTGCCGCGCGCGGACGCGCCGGCGGCGGAAGCGAGAGTCCGGGCCAGGGAGTCGAAGTCGTCGCGGACCAGCCCGGCGGTCACCCGGACGTGCTCGGCGCCGAGCCCGGTGACCTCGAACGGCGCGCCGGGGGCCACCGCGATGCCGTGCGCGGCCAGGGCCAGCATGGCCATCTGCTGATCCTCGACGGTCAGCCACAGGTTGATGCCGTCCGCGGCGGTCGCCGTGGCGCCGTGCGCGGCCAGGGCGGTCAGCAGGGCCGACCGGCGCTCGGCGTAGGCCCGGCGGGCGGCGGCGACCTGGGCGATCGCGTCGGCGTCGGTGAGCAGGTCGAGCAGCACCGCCTGCAGCAGGCGGCTGGACCAGCCCGGCCCGAGCAGCCGCCGGTCGGCCACCGCGGTGATCAGCGGCGCGGGGCCGGCCATCGCGGCCAGCCGCAGGTCCGGGCCGTGGCTCTTGGAGAAACCGGCGACGTGCACCGTCCGGTCCGGCAGCCGGCTGCCCAGGCTGACCGGGGGCGCGGTGGCGATGTCACCGGCGTGGTCGTCCTCGACGATGGTGACCTCCGGGTACGCGGCCAGCGCATCCGCCAGCTCACCGGCCCGGCGCGCGGTCATGCTGACCCCGGTCGGGTTGTGCGCCCGCGGCTGCAGGTAGACCGCCACCGGGTCGTACGTCTTCAGCGCCTCCCCCAGCGCGTCCGGGCACATCCCCTGCTCGTCGATCGGCACCCCCACCACGGTCGCCCCGACCGCCTCGAGCAGGTCGAGCACCGGCGGGAAGGCGGGGTTCTCCACCACCACGTGGTCGCCGAAGCGGACCAGGGTGGCGGTCACCCGGTCCAGGGCGTCCAGCGCGCCGTCGACCACGGTGAGCTGATCCGGCGGGTACGGCCAGCGCTGCCGCAGCACCCGCTCCAGCGGTGGGAGCACGGCGGCGTCGAGGTAACTGGTGGTGAGCCGGGCATCCCCGACGCGCTTGAGCGACTCGGTGACGCTGGGCAGCAGGTCGTGGTCGGGCACGCCGGTGGAGTAGTCCTGGGCCACCCCGGTCAGCAGGCCGTGCAGCTGGGCGTACCGCAGACGCTGGCGGGGCAGGACCGGGGCGGTGACGAAGGAGCCGGACCGGCCCCGGGTCTGGATGGCCCCGGCCCGGGACAGGCTGCGCCAGGCCTCACTGACCGTGGTCGGGCTGACCCCGAGCTCGCGGGCGACGTCACGCACGGTGGGCAGCCGCGCCCCGACCGGCAGTTCACCGGCGGTGACGAGGCGGCTGACCGCCGCGGCGATGCCCCGGGCGCTGCGGTCGTCGACCGCGCCCGTGATGAGCCCCAGCAACCGCCCGACCTCCCGCCGCCGCCCGGCGCGCTTCTTACGTCGCCGAAACATTTGGTTACACGCGAGCAATTGTCCGCCCGTGGTTGTGTCATTAGTGTCCTACGACATCAACCCCGGATGTCAAGCGATGAGCTGGGGACGATGACAGCGGGTGGACGGACGATCACAATCGTGGGGTGACCCACGCCACCACTGATTTCAGAGAGGGGCCGCCGCGATGAGCAACGTCATCCGGGCCGCCCTCGTCCAGACCAACTGGACGGGCGACAAGGAATCGATGATCAAGGCGCACGAGGACTACGCTCGCGACGCCGCCGCCCAGGGCGCCAAGGTGATCTGCTTCCAGGAGCTGTTCTACGGCCCCTACTTCTGCCAGGTCCAGGACAAGGCCTACTACGAGTACGCCGAGTCGATCCCCGGCCCCACCACCGAACGCTTCCAGGCCCTGGCCGCCGAGCTCGGCATGGTGATGATCCTGCCGATGTACGAGCAGGAGCAGCCCGGAGTCCTCTACAACACGGCGGCCGTGGTGGACGCCGACGGCTCGTACCTCGGCAAGTACCGCAAGCACCACATCCCGCAGGTCAACGGCTTCTGGGAGAAGTTCTACTTCCGCCCCGGCAACCTGGGCTACCCGGTGTTCGACACCGCGGTCGGCAAGGTCGGCGTCTACATCTGCTACGACCGGCACTTCCCCGAGGGCTGGCGGGCCCTGGGCCTGAACGGCGCGCAGATCGTCTTCAACCCGTCGGCGACCAGCCGGGGCCTGTCGTCGTACCTGTGGCAGCTGGAGCAGCCGGCCAGCGCGGTGGCCAACGAGTACTTCATCGGCGCGATCAACCGCACCGGCGTGGAGGAGCTCGGCGACAACGACTTCTACGGCCAGTCCTACTTCGTCGACCCGGAGGGCAAGTTCGTCGGCGCGGTCGGCGACACCCACAACCCGGAGCTGATCGTCCGCGACCTGGACATGGACCTGCTCACGACCGTCCGGGACCGCTGGGCGTTCTACCGCGACCGCCGCCCGGACAGCTACGACGGGCTGGTCGCGCCGTGAGCTTCCTGATCAAGGGCGGCACGGTCGTCGGGCCGACCGGCGCCTCCCCCGCCGACGTGCTGGTCGACGGCGAGACCATCGCCGCGATCTTCGCGCCCGGCCGCGGCCCCGGCGATGTCGAGACCGTCGACGCCACCGGCAAGTACGTGATCCCCGGGGCCGTCGACGCGCACACCCACATGGAGCTGCCGTTCGGCGGTACGCACGCCAGCGACACGTTCGACACCGGCACACGGGCGGCGGCCTTCGGCGGCGTCACCACGATCATCGACTTCGCGGTGCAGCGCTACGGCGAGGTCGTCCAGGACGGGCTGGCCGCCTGGCACGCCAAGGCCGAGGGCAACTGCCACATCGACTACGGCTTCCACATGATCCTGGGCGGCGTCACCGACGACTCGCTCAAGGCCATGGACCAGCTCGTCACCGACGAGGGCATCTCCAGCTTCAAGCTGTTCATGGCCTACCCGGGGGTGTTCTACAGCGACGACGGGCAGATCCTGCGGGCGATGCAGAAGGCCCGCGACAACGGCGCCATGATCATGATGCACGCGGAGAACGGCCCGGCCATCGACGTGCTGGTCAAGCAGGCCCTGGAACGCGGCGAGACCGACCCGATCCACCACGGCCTGACCCGCCCGCAGGAGCTGGAGGCCGAGGCCACCAGCCGGGCGATCTGGCTGGCCAGTGTGGCCGCGGACTGCCCGCTCTACATCGTGCACCTGTCCGCGTCCAAGGCCCTCGAGCAGGTCGCGGCCGCCCGGGACCAGGGCCGCAACGTCTTCGCCGAGACCTGCCCGCAGTACCTGTACCTGACGCTGGAGGACCAGCTGGGCGCGCCGGGCTTCGAGGGCGCCAAGTGGGTCTGCTCGACGCCGTTGCGCAGCAAGCACGAGAGCCACCGGGCCGACCTGTGGCGCGGCCTGCGCACCAACGATCTGGCCGTGGTCTCCACCGACCACTGCCCGTTCTGCATGAAGGACCAGAAGGAGCTGGGCCTGGGCGACTTCTCCAAGATCCCCAACGGGATCGGCAGCGTCGAGCACCGTGTCGACCTGCTCTACCAAGGCGTGGTCGACGGCAAGCTGTCGCTGGCCCGCTGGGTGGAGACCATCGCCACGACCCCGGCCCGGATGTTCGGCATGTACCCGCGCAAGGGCGTCATCGCCCCCGGCTCGGACGCCGACATCGTGCTCTACGACCCGGCCGGCCGGACCCGGATCAGTGCGGCCACCCACCACATGAACATGGACCACTCGGCCTGGGAGGGCTGGGAGATCGACGGCAAGGTCGACACCGTCATCTCCCGCGGCACCGTCGTCGTGCGCGGCGGCGAATACCTGGGCCGCAAGGGCCACGGTCGCTACGTCCGCCGGGGACTCTCGGACTACCTGGTCTAGGAGGCCACATGCGCGAGATCAGACACTGGATCGACGGCGCCGCCGTCGCGGGCACCAGCGGCCGGCAGCTGCCGGTCTGGGACCCGGCCACCGGCGAGCAGCAGGCGTACGTCGTCGCGGCGACCGCCGCCGAGACCGCCCACGCCGTGGCCGTGGCCAAGGCCGCCTTCCCGTCCTGGCGGGCGGCGTCGCTGTCCCGCCGCTCCGAGGTCATGTTCCGTTTCCGCGAGCTGGTCGACGCGAACCGCAAGGAGATCGCGTCGCTGGTCAGCCTGGAGCACGGCAAGACCGTCGCCGACGCGGGCGGCGAGCTGGCCCGCGGGCTGGAGAACATCGAGTTCGCCGCGGGCGCCCCGCACCTGCTCAAGGGCGGCTACAGCGAGCAGGCCTCGACCGGGGTGGACGTCTACTCGATCCGGCAGCCGCTCGGGGTGGTCGCCGGGATCACGCCGTTCAACTTCCCGGCCATGGTCCCGATGTGGATGTTCTGCAACGCCCTGGTCTGCGGCAACGCCTTCGTGCTCAAACCCAGCGAGAAGGACCCGTCGGTCTCGCTGCTGCTGGCCGACCTGCTGCGCCAGGCCGGGCTGCCGGACGGTGCGTTCAACGTCGTGCAGGGCGACCGGGAGGCCGTCGAGACGCTGATCGCCCACCCGGACGTGCAGGCGCTGTCGTTCGTCGGCTCCACCCCGATCGCCAAGTCGGTCTACGAGCAGGGCACCCGGGCCGGCAAGCGGGTGCAGGCCCTGGGCGGCGCGAAGAACCACATGGTCGTGCTCCCGGACGCCGACGTCGACGCGGCGGCGGACGCCGCGGTCAGCGCCGGGTACGGCTCGGCCGGCGAGCGCTGCATGGCGGTCTCGGTCGTGGTGGCGGTCGGCGCGGCCGGCGACCCGCTGGTCGCCGCGATCAAGGAGCGGATCGGCCGGATCACGGTCGGCCCGGCCACCGACCCGGCGGCCGAGATGGGACCGCTGATCAGCCGCGAGCACCGCGACAAGGTGGCCGGCTACCTGGCCGGCACGGGCGCGGCGGAGGTGGTGGTCGACGGGCGCGAGGCGCCGGTCAGCTCCGGCCCCGGTTTCTTCCTGGGCGCGTCGCTGGTCGACAAGGTGCCGACCGACTCGCCGCTCTACACCGACGAGATCTTCGGCCCGGTGCTCTCGGTCGTCCGCACCGACAGCTACGAGCAGGCGCTGGAGCTGGTCAACAACAACGAGTACGGCAACGGCACGGCCATCTTCACCCGCGACGGCGGAGCGGCACGCCGGTTCCAGTACGACGTCAACTGCGGCATGGTCGGCGTCAACGTGCCGGTGCCCGTACCGGTGGCCTACTACAGCTTCGGCGGCTGGAAGTCCTCGCTCTTCGGCGACCTGCACATGTACGGCCCCGAGGGCATCCAGTTCTACACCCGCAGCAAGGTGGTCACCTCACGCTGGCCCGATCCCGCCTCGTCCACGGTGGACCTGGGCTTCCCGGAGGTGCGGTGAGCATGGACATCGGCGTCGTCCTGCAGTGCGACCCACCCGCCCGGGACGTGGTGGAGTGGGCCAGGAAGGCGGAAGAGCTGGGCTACAGCCACGTGTGGACGTTCGACTCGCACGTGCTGTGGCAGGAGCCGTTCGTCATCTACAGCAAGATCCTGGCCGACACCGAGCGGGTGATCGTCGGCCCGATGGTGACCAACCCGGGCACCCGGGACTGGACCGTGATCGCGTCCCAGTTCGCCACCCTCAACGAGATGTACGGCAACCGCACCATCTGCGGGATCGGCCGCGGCGACTCGGCCCTGCGGGTGCTGGGCCTGCAACCGAACTCGCTGGCCCAGCTGCGCGAGAGCATCGGCGTGATCCGCGGCCTGGCGAGCGGCGAGACGGTGTCGTTGCGCGGGCAGGAGCTGCGGTTCGCCTGGGCCCCCGACAGCCGGCTGGACGTGTGGGTGGCCGCGTACGGGCCCAAGGCTCTGGCCCTGACCGGTGAGGTGGGTGACGGCTACATCCTGCAGCTCGCCGATCCGGACATCGCGTCCTGGATGATCAAGGCGGTCCGGGCCGCCGCGGAGCGGGCCGGCCGCGACCCGGCGGCCATCAAGTTCTGCGTCGCCGCGCCCGCCTACGTCGGCGACGACCTGGCCCACCAGCGGGACCAGACCCGCTGGTTCGGCGGCATGGTCGGCAACCACGTCGCCGACATCGTGGCCCGCTACGGCGCCGACGGCGCGGTGCCGCAGGTGCTGACCGACTACATCAAGGGCCGGCAGGGCTACGACTACGCGGAGCACGGCCGGGCCGGCAACTCGCACACCTCGTTCGTGCCGGACGAGGTGGTGGACCGGTTCTGCGTGCTGGGCCCGGTCGAGGCCCACCTGCAACGCCTGGAGGAGCTGCGGGCCATCGGGGTCGACCAGTTCGCCCTCTACCTGCAGCACGACGACAAAGAGGCGACTTTGCGGGCGTACGGCGAGAAGATCATCCCGGTGGTCGCGTGAGACGTGTGCTCAGCGCCGGCGCCGGCCTGGTCGTGCTCATCGCCCTCTGGGAGGGCTACAAGGCGGTCGGGAACCCGGACGGGACAGTGCTGTTCGGCGTGCGGATCCTGCCCCGGTCCGACGACCTGTCGATGCCGCACGTGTGGGAGATGCTCAGCCGGCTCGGGCGCCCCGAGCTCACCGGCGGGCGGCCGGTCTGGCAGGCGGTGCTCAGCGCCAGCTTCTTCACGCTGGGGATCACCACGGTCGGCTTCGCGGCCGGTGCGGTGATCGGCCTGCTGCTGGCGGTGGCCATGCAGCGGTTCCGGATCGTCGAGCGGGGCCTGCTGCCGTACGTGATCCTGTCGCAGACCGTGCCGCTGGTCGCGCTCGCGCCGCTCATCGCCGGGTGGGGCGGCACGATCTGGCCGGAGTGGATGACGGTCGCGGTGATCGCGGCGTACCTGGCCTTCTTCCCGGTCGCCGTGGGCATGCTGCGCGGGCTGCAGTCGCCGCAGGCGGCCGGGGTCGAGCTGATGCGCAGCTACGCCGCCGGGTGGTGGCGCACGCTGATCAAACTGCGCCTGCCGGCCTCCCTGCCGTACCTGTTCCCGGCGCTGCGGCTGGCCGGTGCGGCCGCCGTCGTGGGCGCGGTGGTCGGTGAGATCTCCACCGGTACGCGCGGTGGCATCGGCCGGCTCATCATCGAGTACTCCCGGGAGGCGACCAGCGATCCCGCCAAGGTCTACACCGCCATGCTCGGCGCGGCCCTGCTCGGGCTCGTCGTCGCCGCCCTGGTCAGCCTGCTGGAACTGCCGCTCATGCGGCACCGACGACGCGTATCGGTGGTGACGATGTGACCGCGGTTTCCCTCTCCGGAGTGTCCAAGGTCTTCAACCAGGGCCGGCCCGACGAGGTCACCGCCCTGACCGGCATCGACCTGGCCATCCCGGCCGGGCAGTTCGTCTCCCTGATCGGGCCGTCCGGGTGCGGCAAGAGCACCCTGCTGCGGCTGATCGCCGACCTGATCCCGGCGACGACCGGGACGGTCGAGGTGGCCGGCAAACCGGCCGCCCGGGCCCGGCTCGATCAGGAGTACGGCATCGCGTTCCAGCAGGCCGGCCTGTTCGAGTGGCGCACCGTGCAGCGCAACGTGGAGTTGCCGCTGGAGTTGCGGGGCGCCTCCCGGGCCGAGCGCAGGTCCCGGGCCACGGAGATGCTGGCGCTGGTCGGGCTGGCCGACTTCGCCGGGCACTATCCGGCCCAGCTCTCCGGCGGCATGCAGCAGCGCGTCGCGATCGCCCGCGCCCTGGCCGTGCACCCGCCGCTGCTACTGATGGACGAGCCGTTCGGCGCGCTCGACGAGATGACCCGCGAGCGGCTGCAGTCGGAGCTGCTGGCGATCTGCGCCAAGACCGGCACCAGCACGGTGTTCGTCACGCACTCCATCTCGGAGGCGGTGTTCCTGTCCGACCGGGTCGTGGTGATGTCGCCGCGGCCGGGCCGGATCACCGCGACGATCGACGTCGAGCTGGGCACCCGCGACGACGCGGCCCGGCAGTCCCCGGCGTACTTCGCGGCGATCACGTCGGTCCGCCGCGCGTTGCGGGGCACCGGGACGGTGCCCGAATCCGTGGGGGCGGAGGACGCCGCTGCGGTTGCGGCGCCGTCGCCCCGTACCTC
Source organism: Actinoplanes sp. NPDC004185 (assembly GCF_053603475.1). NCBI lineage: Bacteria > Bacillati > Actinomycetota > Actinomycetes > Micromonosporales > Micromonosporaceae > Actinoplanes > Actinoplanes sp. NPDC004185. The sequence continues at coordinate 99,717 of NZ_JBSGFR010000020.1, forward strand.
CGAAGCGACCGCGCCGTGAACCTCCTGCGCCGCGTCGCCCCGCCGGTCCTGCTCGGGATCCTGGCGCTGGTGGCGTGGGAGCTGACCGTCTCGTTCGGCCGGATCGCACCGTTCATCCTGCCGGCGCCGTCGGCGATCTGGCACGAGCTGGTCGTGCAGCGCCGGAACGTGTGGGAGGCCGGGCTGGCCAGCGGGCTCAACGCGCTGGTCGGGCTGGCCTGGGGCACGGTCGCCGGGGTGCTGGCCGCGATGGCGGCCAGCCGGTTCCGGATCCTCTCCGAGGTGTCCGTCCCGCTCGCCGCGGTGCTCAACGCGCTGCCGATCATCGCGCTGGCCCCGATCCTCAACAACATGTTCGAGTCGACCTCGAGCGTGCCGCGCCGGCTGGTCGCCGGGATCATCGTGTTCTTCCCGGTCTTCATCAACACGCTGCGTGGCCTGCGTGAGGTCGACCCCACCCACCGGGAGCTGATGACCAGCTACGCCGCCGGCGGCTGGACCTTCACCCGGCTGGTCCGGCTGCCCGGCGCGCTGCCCTTCGTCTTCACCGGCCTGCGCCAGGCGTCGTCGCTGGCCGTCATCGCCGCGGTCGTCGCCGAGTACTTCGGCGGGCTGCAGGACGGGCTCGGCGCGCGGATCACCTCCGCCGCCGCGTTCACCGCGTACCCCCGGGCCTGGGCCTTCGTGGTCGGCGCCTGCCTGCTCGGACTGTTCTTCTACCTAGCCACGCTCCTGCTGGAGCGGATCGCGATGCCCTGGAAAGCCCGCCTCATCTCGTAGGAGTTCGTGTGCGTCGTCCCTTGTTCGCCACCCTCATCGCCGCCGTGCTCACGCTGAGCGCCTGCGGCACCGCCGACACCCCCAAGACGACGACCCCGGGCGCCAGCGGCGGCGCCCTGACCCCGATCAAGCTGCAGCTGCAGTGGTTCTACCAGGCCCAGTTCGCCGGCTACATCGCCGCCGTGGACCAGGGCTTCTACCAGGAGCAGGGCCTCGACGTGCAGCTGCTCGAAGGCGGCGTCGACATCGTGCCGCAGACCGTGCTGGCCCAGGGCAAGGCCGACTACGCGGTGGCCTGGGTCCCCAAGGCGCTGGCGTCGCGCGAGCAGGGCGCCGGCATCACCGACGTCGGGCAGATCTTCGCCCGCTCCGGCACGTACCAGGTGGCCTGGAAGGACAGCGGCATCAGCAAGGCCGCCGACCTGAAGGGCAAGAAGGTCGGCAACTGGGGCTTCGGCAACGAGTTCGAGCTGTTCGCCGGTATGACCAAGGCCGGGCTGGACCCGGGCAAGGACGTCACCCTGGTGCAGCAGCAGTTCGACATGCAGGCGCTGCTCAAGAAGGAGATCGACGCCGCCCAGGCGATGAGCTACAACGAGTACGCCCAGCTGCTGGAGGCGACGAACCCGGCGACCGGCAAGCTCTACACGCCCGAGGACTTCGCCATCATCGACTGGAAGACCGAAGGCTCGTCGATGCTGCAGGACGCGGTGTGGGCCAACACGGACAAGCTCAGCGACCCGGCGTACCAGCAGCAGACGGTGAAGTTCCTGGCCGGCACGATCAAGGGCTGGGCATACTGCCGCGACAACGCCGAGAAGTGCCGCGACCTGGTGGTGGCCAAGGGCTCCAAGCTCGGCAAGAGCCACCAGCTCTGGCAGATGAACGAGGTCAACAAGCTGGTCTGGCCGGCCACCGGTGGGGTCGGCACGATCAACGAGGCCGACTGGAAGCAGACGGTCGACCTGTCCCTGACCACGAAGAACCAGACCGGCGACACGGTGCTGACCAAGCAGCCGGAAGGCCTGGCCTTCACCAACGACTACATCAAGCAGGCGCTGGACCAGGCCAAGGCGGCCGGCGTGGACATCAACGGTGCCGGTTTCCAGCCGAAGACGGTGACTCTCACGGCCGGCGGCGCGTAGCCGCTGCGACTCCCCCGGGCCCGGCCGTCACCCGACGGCCGGGCCTGTTCGCGCCGTCAGTCCGACAGACACCGGCCGTTCGGCAACCGCCCGACGACCGTGATGACTCCCGGCCCTCGGCCGCCGAGCACATAGCCGATGAGGCAGACATCCTCACGGGCCACCGCGAACATCACGGCATCGGCCGGAGCGGGGTCGTCCGGACCGGCCAGCCGGACCACGGCACCGGGATACCCGGCCTGCTCGAGCGCCTGCCGTACCTCCCGCACATCGCCGCTGACCGATGCCCGGGCGTCGCCCGGGTAGCACGCGCTGTCGGACGGCGGCTCGCAGAGCGACCGGCGAAGCGACTGGTAGATCTGCCCGGTGGTTTCCAGGTGCCGCCGTACCTGCTCCGCCGGGACCACCGCGCGCAGCGCCTCGTCGCGCGACCGGCGGTCGCAGAGATCGAGCGCCGCCTCCCGCTCATCGCCGTTGATGAAGAAGCACGAATTGGTCGTCGTCGTGCCGGAGCTGCCGCGGTCGAACGAATTCCAGGCCAGGGGCGCGGCGCACAGCAGCACGGCCACGGTCAACAGGAGACCGATCAGCCGGCGCGGTCGCGAGGCGGGCTCGGCCGGGCGGCCGAAGACGAACATCGCCGGGCACTACTGGGTGCTCAGCCGGGCTGCGAACGCCACCGCCGCGATGTCGCCCTCGCGGAGCCGTTCCGCCGCGTCGGCCTCGCCCAGGGTGATCAGGCGGTGGGCCGCCGTGCTGATCAGGGCCTCGTTGCCACCCAGCAGCTTGCGGGCCAGGTTCGCCTGCAGCGGGGTCAGCTCCGCGTACGCGCACTTGTCCAGCGCCGCGATGGTCTCCTCGTCCAGGGTGCCGGCCAGGGCCCGTTCCGTGACGATGCGCAGCAGCCAGGACGGCCACCAGCTGTACTTGCCGATCAGGTGGCCCGCCCGGATCGCCTGACGCGGGGTCTGGCCGGCCTCCAGCAGGCGCAGGGCCATCGGGATGTCGAAGCGTTCCAGGCGCAGCGCCGTGACGAACAGGCGGTACAGCTTCTTCTCGTCCACCAGGGGCTGGGCCGCGGCGGCCGCCGCCGCGTACTCGCCGCGCAGGGCCAGTTCGACGATCGCCGCCTCCTCCGTGGCGATCGCGGCTCCGGTCGCGCGTTCCCGGATCCGGTCGAGGGTGCGCGACAGCCGTTCGGCGGCTTCCCGGCCGTGCTCGGCCCGTTCGGCGCTCGCCGGGCGCTCCAGCCGGCGGATCACCGCGTCCGCGGCGATCTTGACCTCGCGGCGCAGCAGCGGAGCTTTGATGTACGGGCCGACCAGGTCGCTGAGCCCCTCGACCAGGTAGGCGGCGTCGAAACGGTCGGACGCTTCGAGGAACTGCGCCCACCATTGCTCCAGGTGCACCCCCACGCCTTCCAGCGTGGCGCAATCGGGGCCGTGATGCGGGCGGAACGGCCGAGGTCACCGCCGTGGGTGACGGCGGTGACCTCGGTCGCTGGTGATGTCAGCTGCCGGTCGGGTCGAGGACGACCTCGTCCGTCCCGGTCTGCGGCGGGGTGCCGGAGTCCGTGTACGACGCCACGAACACCGCGTTCAGGTTCTCCGCACCGGAGTGACCCGGGTCGAGGAACGTCTGGATCGAGCCGCTGCACCCGGTGGCGGTGGACAGCGGGTGACCGTGCTGGTCGTGGCCCAGGATGAAGGTCACGGTGACCTTCGAGCAGTCGACCGGCTGGTCGTCCACCACGGTGACCTGGTAGCTCACCGTGTCACCGAAGGCGAACGGCTGGTCCGGGTTCGGCGTGGTGGTCAGGGTGACCTGCGGGGCTGCCGTGCCCACCGGGAGCAGCACCTCCGCGGACGCCCAGCGACCGGTCGGGTCGGTGACCTTCAGCGTCGGCCGGTAGTTGCCGTTCTCGGTGAACGTGTAGACCGCGTTCGGGGCCCGGGAGTCGACGATGCCGTCGGCGTTGAAGTCCCAGGCGTAACGCAGGCTGTCGCCGTCGGGATCGGTGGTGCCGGCGCTGGAGAACGTCACCGTCAGCGGCGCCTCGCCCCGGACCGGCGTGGCCGTGATCTTCGGCAACGGGGTGCGGTTGCCGCGGACGTAGTCGATGCGGGCCAGCTGCGCCTCCGGGTTCTCGGAGAAGTAGCCGTCGCCGTACTCGAGCACGTACAGCGAGCCGTCCGGGCCGAACTCCAGGTCCATCGGGTTGTCGAAGATGACCGACGGCAGCACCTCACGGATCGCGGTGACCTCGTTGTCCGCGCCGAGCGTGAACTCCTGCACGTAGTCGCGGGTCCACTCGTAGAACAGCGGCTTGCCGTCGTAGTACTTCGGCCACTTGGTCGCCGACTTGTTCTTGGCGTCGAAGTCGTACGCCGGGCCGCCCATCGGGCCGATGCCGCCCGTGCCCAGCTCCGGGAACTCCGTCGAGGCCGCGTACGTGTAGATGACCTCCGCCTTCTGCACCGGCGGCAGCTTGCGCTTACCGGTGTTGTTGGGCGAGTCGTTGACCGGCGCGGCGCAGTTGAACGGCTGGCCCGAGGTGCGGGTGGCGAAGTCGAAGTCGACGTACGGCATGTCGGGCGCGACGCAGTACGGCCAGCCGTAGTTGGCGGGCTTGTCGATGGCCATCCAGCGGCCGTGCCCGGCCGGCCCGCGCGCGGGGTTGGGGCTGTTCGCGTCGGGCGAGTAGTCACCGACGTACGCGACGTCGGTCTTCTTGTCGACCGCGAAGCGGAACGGGTTGCGCAGGCCCATCGCGTAGATCTCCGGGCGGGTGTACGCGGTGCCCGGCTTGAACAGGTTGCCCTTCGGGATGGTGTAGCTGCCGTTGGCCCGGACCTTGATCCGCAGCAGCTTGCCGCGTAGGTCGTTGGTGTTGCCGGCGGTGCGCTGCGCGTCGAAGGCCGGGTTGCGGCCGGCCCGCTCGTCGATCGGCGTGTAGCCGTCGGAGGCGAACGGGTTGGTGTCGTCCCCCGTGGACAGGTACAGGTTGCCCTTGCTGTCGAAGTCGATCTTGCCGCCGACGTGGCAGCAGATACCCCGGTCGGTGCCGACCTCCATGATCTTCTGCTCGCTGGCCAGCGCGAGCGTGTTGCCGTTGAGCTTGAACCGCGACAGCCGCATCACGCCCTTGTACCGGGCGAAGTCGGCGGCGGTGCCGTTCTCCGGCGCGTCACCCTCGTTGACCGCGGGCGTCGCCGGGTCGTCCATCGGAGTGTTCAGCGGCGGCGAGTAGTAGATGTAGACCCACTTGTTCTGCTTGAAGTTCGGGTCGATCGCGACGCCCTGCACACCCTCCTCGTCGTGCTGGTAGACGGGGATCTTGGCGGCCAGGATGTTGCGCCCGCTCTTCGGGTCGTTGATGCGTACCTCACCGGTGCGCGCGGTGTGCAGCACCCGGCGGTCCGGCAGCACGGCCAGCGCGATCGGCTCGCCCGGGAAGTCGTCCAGGGTGACCTTCTGGAAGTTCGCATCGGCCGGCGGCTCGGCCGGGGCCTTCGCCGCGGCCGGTCCGGACGGGACGGTCAGGGCCGTCGTGAGCAGAGCCAGCACCGGTACGGCAGTCAGCAATCGCTTCTTCATAGAGCAGTCCCCTCAGAACCGGAGGTTGTCGAGGTAACGGAAGCCGACCTCTGCGGTGATCAGCGCGTCGGCGGGGGTACGCGGCGGGCTGCCCGCGTCGTCACGTTCCACGATGTACTCGACCAGGCCCGCCTCGCGGGAGTGCTCGAAGATGCGGCCGAAGTCGATCAGACCGGCGCCCGGGTCCTCGAAGCTGCTGGAGACCGCCATGTCCTTGACGTGCACCTGGCGGATCCGTCCCCGGTTCTCGTGGATCAGGTCCACCGGGTCGTGCGCACCCCGCCAGGCCCAGTACAGGTCGACCTCGAAGTGCACCAGCCCGGGATCGGTCTCGCGGGTCAGGATGTCGAAGCCGGTGCGCTTGCCGCCGTCCTGGCGCAGGAACTCGTTGTGGTGGTTGTGGTAGCCGAAGCTGAGCCCGGCCTTGCGGGCGAGCGCACCGGCCTTGTTCAGGTCCTTGGCGAAGGCTTTGTAGACGGAGCCGTCGCGGATCGGCCCGTTGGCGTCGGTGCCGAAGTACGGGTGCACGATGTACTTGTTGCCGACGATCAGGGCGTCCTCGAGCGCGGCCTGCCAGGTCGAGGCGTTGAACGGCTGCGGGATGCCGACGTGCCCGGAGGTCGCGCGCAGCCCGGCGGCGTCCAGGGCCGCGCGGAACTGGGCGGCCGTGCGGCCGACGAAGCCGGCGTGCTCGACCCGGGTGTAGCCGATCTCGGCCAGCTCGGCCAGGCTGGCGTCCAGGTCGATGGTGAGCTGGTTGCGCAGGGTGTAGAGCTGCACGCTGATCTTGTCGCGCGGCACCCGGGCGAGCCGGTGGCCACCCTTGGACGCCTCGGCCGGTGAGGCCAGGACGGCGGAGGTGCCGACCGCGGCGGCACCGGCCGCGGCGGCGCCCAGAAGATGGCGGCGGCTGACGGTGGACTCGTTCTGCATCGCTTGTACTGCCTCCCGGTAGGTGGTGCGGGAATGACGTGGGCGCACGGCATCGGCCGCTCGGGCGGCGGCTCTCGGGGAGCCCTGCGCCACGTCGGAGCACTTTTGTTGCATCGAAGTCGTTCGCTTGCTGATGTTAATGGTTTGTTTCGCTCAAGTGGCGAAAAGAATCTTCGAAATATGCAAAAGTTTGGTTGCCGCCTGCGAGAAGGACGCGCCAAAGCCGTGGATCAGACGATGTGGACAGGACGGACATCGCCCGTTCCGAAGGGCTTCGCCCAGCTCACCGGTGGTTGTGGACGGTCACATCCCTCACCGTGCCCGGCAGGGCCGCGAGGGGCAAGCGGTATACGTCAGGCCGTGACGGCGCGACGCTGGGCGGCGAGCAGCCGGGTGAACTCCTTGGCGGGCATCGGCCGGGCCAGGTGGTAACCCTGGCCGAGGGTGTATCCCAGCAGGCGCAGCTGCTCGGCCTGGGCCTCGTTCTCGATGCCCTCGGCCACCGTGTCCAGCCCCAGGGCGTTCGCCAACTGGATGACCGCGCGGGCCACCGCCTGGCTGGCGTCCCGCCCGGCCCCGGCGTCCTCGATCTCGATGCCGTCCACGAAGGACTTGTCCAGCTTGACGATCGCCGCCGGGAACGAGCGCAGCAGGCTCAGCGACGACTCGCCGGTGCCGAAGTCGTCCAGGGCCAGCGCCACGCCGAGCCGGTCGAGCTCGTGCAGGGTGCGCGACACCTGGCTGCCGCGCAGCACCGCGGACTCGGTCAGCTCCAGCACCAGGCGGTCGGTGGGCAGCCCGGAATCGGCCAGCGCGGCCAGCACGTCGCTGACGAAGTCGGGATCGTGCAGCTGGCGCGCCGAGACGTTGACGCCCGGCTTCTGCAACGCGTCCGGGCCGAACTCGGCCAGCCAGGCCGCCATCTGCCGGCACGTCTCGCGCAGCACGAACCGGCCCAGCTCGACGATCAGGCCGGTGCGCTCGGCGACCGGGATGAACTCGACCGGCGACACCGGGCCGCGGACCGGGTGGTCCCAGCGCACCAGCGCCTCGACGCCGATGATCTTACGGTCGGCCAGCCGGATCACCGGCTGGTAGACGACCCGGAACTCGCCCTCGTCCAGGCCCCGGCGCAGCTCACCGCCGAGCTGGATGTGGGCCAGGATCGGCTCCTCCATGCCGGGCACGTAGCGCACGTAACCGGCCTTGCCGTGGCCCTTGGCCGCGTACATGGCGACGTCGGCGTCGCGCAGCACGCTGTCGAGCGTCGCACCCGGCGCCGCGGTCGCGATGCCGATGCTGGCCTGCACCAGCAGCCGGTGCTCGCTGATCGGCCGGGTCAGCGCGTCCAGCACCCGCTGGGCGACGGTCTCCCCCACCGTGGTGCCGCCGGTGAGCAGCACGGCGAACTCGTCGCCGCCGATGCGCACCGGCAGGCCGTCGGCGCCGCACTGCTCGCGCAGCACGTCGGCCACCGCGACCAGCAGGTGGTCACCGACGTCGTGACCGAGCGAGTCGTTGACCGTCTTGAAATCGTCCAGGTCGACCAGCAGCACGGTCGCGGACGCCTCGTGGGTCAGCGCGGCGTGCAGCACGGCGCGGAACCGGGCCCGGTTGGCCAGCCCGGTCAGGCTGTCGTGGCTGACCTCGTGCTGCAGCCGCACCTCCTGGCCACGGATGTCGCTCAGCAGCCGCTTGTTGTCCCGGAAGGCCACGAACTGCCGGGCTGTGACCAGGACGCTGACCAGCACGGCGGCGATCAGCGAGACCCGGCCGGGCCACTGCAGCGGCCCGGCCGCCACGGCCACCAGCGGCAGGTCCCCGGCGGCGATGGCCAGGTACGGCAGCAGCGGCGAGGACCGGCGTGACACCCGGCGGCCGCCGAGCGTGGCCCGGGCCTGCGCGCGTACGGCCAGAGTGAGCAGCACCGGGGCGACGGGCAGCACCACGGCCTGCGACGGCACCCCACCGGCGTTACCGAACGTGGTGGCCAGCACGGCCACCCCGGCCGCGGTCAGGCCCATGGCCGCGACCAGCCGCATCGCGGTCCGGTCGACCGGGCCGTCACCGAGGTACGACACCTTGGTGATGCCGCCGACGGTGAGCAGGAACGCCAGCCCCACCAGCGACAGCGTCTGCGGGGCCCAGCGCTCGGTGGCCGTCAGCATGGGGGCGAGCCCGAAGTGCCACAGCACCGTCGCGCACCCCAGGAAGGCGACGAGCCGGTCCAGGTGCATGCGCCAGCGCTCGGCGGGATCCATCGCGCCCACCGGGACCCGGGCGACGGCCCACATGGCCAGCGCGAAGCCCAGCCCGACACAGCCGGCGGCGGACAGCGTCATGTCCGGCGGCATGTCGCCGACCGAGTACAGGGCGGCGTTGACGGCCATCAGCACGTAACCGGCGGTCATGAACGAGGCGGCGATCAGCAGGGTGAGCCAGAAACGGCTGGCCGTCCGGTCGCCGCGTACGGTGCGCCAGAGCTGGAACAGCGCGATCACCGCGAAGACACCGCCCAGCGGCACCGCCAGGTAGGCGATCGCCACGTGCCCCGCGCCGGCGGTGCTGAACAGCAGGAACCACAGCCAGCTGGCCAGGGCGAGGGCAGCGGTGATCCACACGTAGCGTGCGGGTGCGCGGGTGTCCTCGGCCATGCTGAAAGCATCGGCGCTGAACGGCTCGGATGTAGCAAAACCGGGCTGACCGGGATCGCGCACAAGATCGCCGTGGTCCACCGGACCAGGCTGCCGTACGAACGGCCCGCGGGCCATCCGCGAAACGGACTATCGCCCCGGACCGGCCCGTAGCACCGCGGCGGCACCGGATCGGCCGAAAGACAGAGAGCCGGCCGGGGTATCAGCCCCGGGCCAGATGTGCGCCGGGGTGCGCCGCCGCGATGCTGACTGCACTGTCGCACTCTGCTCAGGGGGATCCGGATGACGTCCGTACCGCACCACTACGACACCACGCCGCTGGCGCACACGGACGTCCTCGTCCTGGACTACCTGGCCGCGCTCTGGGGCGCCAGCGAGGACCTCGCCCCCGAGCTGCGGGACGAGTTGATGACCACCGTCGCCGACTACATCGCGATGCGGCGTACGTCGGTGGCCGACCCACTGGAGGACCCCCGGCACATCCTGCACCGGCTCGGCCCGCCGGAGGCGCTCGCGGCCGCGGCCCGCCGCGGCCGGATGCCGGCCCACCTGCGCCGGCCGGTCCTGCCCGCCCCGCTGCCGCCACCGGCCGCCACGTCGTCGGCGGGACCCGAGTACGCGGGGATCGCCCTGCTCACCGCCGGCTCGGTGGTGCTGCCGGTGATCAGTCCGCTGGCCGGGCTCATGCTGGTGTCGGGCTCACCGCGGTGGAGCCCGGCGCAGAAGACCGCCGCCTGGGTGCTGGCCGGACTGCCGGTGCTGCTCGGCTTCGTCATGGTGATCGGGGCGGCGGCCTTCGGCGGGGGCGAGGCGGCGGTGCTGCTCGCTTATCTGGGGATGGTCGCCGGCGCGATCATCGCCGGGCTGTCGCTGCTGCCCGGCCTGGCGGCTCGCCGCCGCTACTAGAAGCCGGCGGGCTGTCGCTGCGGCCCGCCGCCGCTACTGGGAGTCGGCGGGCTCGCGCAGGGTGGCGCGGGCCAGCACGGCCAGCGCCAGCGCGGAGTGGGCGGGGAGCAGCGCGATCAGCGGGAACTCCCCGTCGAAGAGGAAGCCCGCGGCCAGGGCGGCCACGATGCCGGCGGCGATCGACAGCGCCCCGGCGACGGCCGCCCGGGCCAGCCCGGTCGTGCCGCGTACCACGGCCACGAACCCGGCCAGCGCGGCGAGCAGGGCGAACAGCACCGCCACCCGGGTGGCCGGGATGCCGAAGACGGCGGCCCGGCCGACCTCCGGGATGCCGGAACACAGGCCGGCGAGCAGGGGCAGCTCGACCAGCGGCGGCAGCAGCCAGGCCAGCGTGGCGACCCAGCGCAGGGTGGCGGCGCCAGCCGGTGTTTCCGTCATGAAGCAGCCTCCGTCACGTGTCGCCCCGTCCAGTCTGCTCCTCCCCCGCAACCCCGGCCGCCCCGGCCTCTCCAGGCCCGCGGTCCGGCTGGTTCAGGTCGCGGGCCCGGCGCCGAGCGGGTCGGCCAGCAGTTGCTCGAAGGCGAGCTCGGCCGCGCCGATCAGGGCGGCGTTGCGGCCCAGGGCCGCGGCGCGCAGCTGCACGTGTTCGCGAGAGGCCGGCAGAGCCATCGCGTCCAGGCGGCGCCGGACGTCGCCGGCGCCGGCCGCGTACACCTCGCGCAGCGAGCCGCCGAAGACCACCAGGTCCGGGTTGACCACGTTGACCAGGTTGGCCACCCCGAAGCCGAGCCAGTCCGCGACCTGGCCGACCGCCGCGCGGGCCGCGGGCTCGCCGCCGGCCGCCGACCCCAGCACCTCCAGGACGGCAGCCCGGTCCCCCGGCGCGCGGCCGGCGTGGCGCAGCAGTGCGTTCTCCCCGATCTCGGTCTCCCAGCAGCCGCGGGAGCCGCAGCCGCAGGGCCGCCCGTGCGGGTTGACCACCATGTGACCGACCTTGCCACCGTGACCGCGGTGGCCGGCGACCAGCCGGCCACCGGTGATGATGCCGGCGCTGACGCCGAGATCACCGTGCAGGTAGATCAGGTCGTCGATGCCGGCGGCCACACCCCGGACGTGCTCGGCCAGCGCGGCGATGTCGGCCATGTCGCCGGTGACGAAGCCGGGGCCGGCTGGTAGCGCCTCGCCCAGGGCGTCACCGAGCCCCTCGTCCGTCGCGCCGATCCGGATCCGGCCCTCGGCGTCGCGGCTGGTGTCGGCCACCGCGACGGCCCCGCCGATCGGGGGCAGAGCGCCGGACGCGGCCGAGTCCCGCATCGCGCGCAGGAAGCCGGCCAGCGGCGCGACGGCGTCGAGCACCGGCAGGCCGGGCGGGCGGCGGGTCTCCCGCAGGTCGAGGATCCGGCCGCCGAGCCCGACGCGGGCCGCGCGGAGCCGGTCGGCCTCGATGCTGAGCGCGTACGCGTAGACCCGGCTGGAACGGGGGCTGACGACCAGCGACGGCCGGCCGGCGCGGCGGGCGGCCGTGGGCGCCTCGGCCTCCTCGGTGACCAGGCCGGCCGCGGCCAGGTCGGCGGCGAGCGCGCCGATGGTGCTGCGGTTGAGCCCGAGCCGGCCGGTGAGCTCGGCCCGGGAGGTGGGGCCGTGCACGTGGACGAAGCGCAGCACGGCGCCGAGGTTCTGCCGGCGGATCTCCTCCTGGCTGGCCCCCGGCGCGGCCGGCAGCGGCAGCTCCACGGGTCGCCCCGGGCGGGACGGCTTCGACCGTACGGGTGTCGCCACAGTCCAGCCTCCTCCCGATCGTCCGTTTTGTCGGTATCGAAGACGACGAAGGGTCCCCGGAGACGGACTCCGGGGACCCAAGGGCCGTCAGGTACTACCGAGCCGTCACGCCTTGGTGAGCGGGGCGAGCTTCGGGTCGTTCGCGTACGCCTCGGCCGCGTTGGCCTTGGTCACGGCGACCGGCGGGAGCAGGAAGGTGTCGACGACCTTGCTGCCGTTGTTGTAGGACTTCTGGTCGTTGACCTGCGGGGCGTTGCCGGCCTGCAGGGCCTTGACCATGGTGATGGTCTCCTTGACCAGGTTGCGGGTGTCCTTGTTGATCGTCATGTACTGCTCGCCGGCCATGATCGACTTGATCGACTCGACCTCGGAGTCCTGACCGGTGACGACCGGGACGGGCTTGCCGCGACCCTTGATCGACGTGATGATCGCGCGGGCCAGGGTGTCGTTCGGGGAGAGGACGCCGTCCAGCGTCTTGCTGCCGTAGGTCGAGGTCAACAGCTGGTCCATGCGGGCCTGCGCACCCTCGGCCTTCCAGCCCTGGATGGCGGTCTGCTTGACGTCGGTCTGCTTCGAGCCGACGACGACGTCGCCCTTCTCGATGGCCGGCTTGAGGACGTCCATCGCACCGTTGAAGAAGACACCGGCGTTGTTGTCGTCCGGCGAGCCGGAGAACAGCTCGATGGTCCACGGGCCGGTCGGCTTCTTGGCCTTCATGCCGTCCAGCAGGGCCTGGCCCTGGAGCTGGCCGACCTTGAAGTTGTCGAACGCGACGTAGTAGTCGAGGTCCGGCGTGTTGGTGATCAGGCGGTCGTACGCGATGACCTTCGCGCCGGCCTGGTGCGCCGCGGCGACCTGGGTCGACAGCTGCGCGGCGTCGGTCGCGCCGATGACGATGACCTTGGCACCCTTGGTCACCATGGCGGTGATCTGGGCCTGCTGGTCGGCGACCGTGGTGGACGCGCCGGCGTACTGCACGTCGCTCTGGAAGCCGGCCTCCTTCAGGCCGTTGGTGAACAGGTCACCGGCGAGAACCCAGTTCTCCGAGGTCTTGGCCGGCAGGGCCACACCGATGAGGGAGTTGGCCGCGAAGCCCTTGGCCGGGGCGTCCGAGCCGGACTCCTCGTCACGGCCGCCGCCGCAGGCCGTCAGGGCCAGCATCGAGATGGCGCCGATGGCCACCGTCTTGGCAAAGAATGTACGCATTGGGGGGTGTTGCCCTTCTTCAGAGGTGATACGGGTGAGAGGGGTTCTCGGTGACCGTCAGCCGGACACCGATGTCTTGGCGGGCTCGCGCTCCGCGGCCGACGAAGCCGGAATGGCAGGTGCCTCCCGGCGGAAGGGACGCATGAGGCTTCCGATGACCGAGAAGCGTCCCTGGCTCTTGTTGTAGACGTCCAGCGCGACCGCGAGCAGCAGGACCAGGCCCTTGATGATCTGGACCCGGTCGGTGCCGACGCCCTGCAGCTGGAGGCCGTTGTTGAGCACGGCCATGACCAGACCACCCACGATGGAGCCGCTGATCGTGCCGATACCGCCGGCCACGGCCGCACCACCGATGAAGACCGCGGCGATCGCGTCCAGCTCCCAGCCGTTGCCGTCCTGCGGGCCGGAGGCGGCCGAGCGGGCCACGAAGATCATGCCGGCCAGCGACGCCAGCACGGACATGTTCATCATGACGAAGAAGTTGACGCGCTTGAGCTTGACGCCGGAGAGCTCCGCGGCGCGGGAGTTGCCGCCGACCGCGTAGATGTGCCGGCCGCCCGCGGTGTTGCGGGTGTAGAAGGAGTACAGCAGCACCAGGACGACCAGGATGATGCCGGAGATCGGGAAGCTGGTGCCGACCCGGCCGCTGGCGAAGCGCAGCGCCACGAAGGCGAGCACGCCGACCATGACGGCCATCCGCAGGATCGAGACCCAGAGCGGGCCGGCGTCGGCGTCCATCTCGTGCCGGGTACGCCGGGCCTGCAGCTCCCGCCAGACCACGGCGATGCAGGCGGCCAGGCCGAGCAGCAGGGTCAGGTTGTTGTAGCCGGTGTTCGGTCCCACCTCGGGCAGGTAGCCGGCGCCGATCTTCCGGAAGCCCTCGGGCACCGCGATCGTGTTGGCGTTGCCGATGAACTGGTTGCCGCCGCGGAAGATCAGCATGCCGGCCAGCGTGACGATGAACGCGGGCACGCCGATGTAGGCCACCCAGAAGCCCTGCCAGGCACCGATCGCCGCGCCGATGGCGAGGCCGAACAGAATGGCCAGCGGCCAGGGCAGGTCCCACTCGGCCATCGACTTGGCGACCAGGATGCCGGCGAACGCGGCGATCGAGCCGACCGACAGGTCGATGTGACCGGCCACGATCACCATCAGCATGCCGATGGCCAGGATCAGGATGTACGAGTTCTGGTTGAACAGGGCGATCAGGTTGTCCGACCGCAGGGTCAGCCCGTCCGTCAGGAACTGGAACAGCAGGACGATCGCCACCAGGGTGAAGATCATGCCGAACTGGCGGGCGTTGGAGGTGGTTCCTCCGAAGAGGTTCTTCTGAAGGTCCTTGAATCGGCTCATCGGGTCTGCATCTTCTTCGTCGAGGTCATCTGCTTCATGAGGGTCTCCGGGTCCGCATCCTGGCGGGCGATGTCGCCCGTGATCTGGCCTTCGAACACGGTGTAGATGCGGTCGCAGAGCCCGATCAGCTCGGGCAGCTCCGAGGAGATGACGATGACGCCCTTACCCTGGTCGGCGAGCCGCTGGATGATGCCGTAGATCTCGTACTTCGCGCCCACGTCGATGCCGCGGGTGGGCTCGTCGAGGATCAGCAGGTCGGGGTCCGTGAACATCCACTTCGCCAGGACGACCTTCTGCTGGTTGCCGCCGGAGAGCTTGGAGACGCCCTCGTCGACCGAGGGCGCCTTGGTCCGCAGCTCCTTGCGGTAGGACTCGGCGGCCTTGTACTCGGCCACCTCGTCGAGGACGCCGCGCTTGGTGATCTTGGACAGCTTGGCCGCCACCGTCGACGTCTTGATGTCGTCGAGCAGGTTGAGGCCGATCGCCTTGCGGTCCTCGCTGACGTACGCGAGCCCGTGGGCGATCGCGTCCGCCACCGACTTGAGGACGATCTCCTTGCCGTCCTTGATGATCGTGCCGGACTCCCAGACACCGTAGGAGCGGCCGAACACGCTCATCGCGAGCTCGGTGCGGCCGGCGCCCATCAGGCCGGCGAAGCCGACGATCTCGCCGCGGCGCACCACGAAGTTCTCGTTCTTGCAGACCTGGCGCTCGGCTGAGATCGGGTGCCGCACGTTCCAGTTGCGGACCTCGAAGAACACCTCGCCGATCGTCGGCGTGTGGTCCGGGAAGCGGCTGCTGAGCTCGCGGCCGACCATGCCCCGCACGATCCGGTCCTCGTCGACGCCGTCGGCCTTGACGTCCAGCGTCTCGACCGTCCGGCCGTCACGCAGGATCGTGATCTGGTCGGCGATGGCCTCGATCTCGTTGAGCTTGTGCGAGATCATGATCGAGGTGATGCCGCGCTCGCGGAAGCCGCGCAGCAGGTCCAGCAGGTGCCGGGAGTCCGCCTCGTTCAGCGCGGCCGTGGGCTCGTCCAGGATGAGCAGCTTGACGTCCTTGGCGAACGCCTTGGCGATCTCGACCAGCTGCTGCTTGCCGACGCCGATGTCCTTGATCAGGGTGTCCGGGTCCTCGCGCAACCCGACCCGGGCCAGCAGCTCCCGGGCCTGGCGCTGGGCGGACTTCCAGTCGATCGCGCCGCGCTTGCGGGGCTCGTTGCCCAGGAAGATGTTCTCGGTGATCGAGAGCTCGGGGATGAGGGCGAGCTCCTGATGGATGATCACGATGCCGGCGTGCTCGCTGGCCCGGATGTCCGAGAAGCGGGTCTCCGTCCCTTGGTAAACGATGTCACCGTCGTACGTGCCGTACGGGTAGACCCCGCTGAGCACCTTCATCAGCGTGGACTTGCCGGCACCGTTCTCGCCGCAGATGGCGTGGATCTCGCCGGCCCGCACCACGAGGTTGACGTCGGCGAGGGCCTTGACTCCGGGGAACTCCTTGGTGATGGAACGCATCTCCAGGAGGATCGGCGCGTCGCTCATCGCTCGCACCACCTCGCCAACGTCATGGATGCCTCCGGGAGGGATCTGGCTTTCACATGGTTTTGTTGCCGAGGGCAACCTATTCAGAGCAGAAGATGATTCGCAAGTTTCTAGATCACCGGACAGGTAACAATCCGGCAATAAAGAGCCGGAGCGTGCGATGCACGCTCCGGCTCTCTTACCTGCTTAAACGGTTCACACGGTGACCGGCTCCCGCTCCGGCTCGCTCGCCAGTTCCTCGCGCAACCGCTCACCCTCGATGTCGACGTTGGGCAGTAGCCGGTCCAGCCAGCGCGGCAGCCACCAGGCGGCCCGGCCGAGCAACGAGATCACGGCCGGCACGATCGTCATCCGGACCACGAAGGCGTCGATCGCCACGCCGATGGCCAGCGCGAAGCCCATCGACTTGATGACCGGGTCGTCCAGCAGGATGAAGCCCGCGAAGACCGACGTCATGATCAGCGCGGCCGCGGTGACCACGCGGGCGCCGTGCCCCATGCCGCTGATCGTCGCCTCCTGGGCGCCGGCGCCGTGCACGAAGTCCTCACGCATCCGCGACACCAGGAACACCTCGTAGTCCATCGCGAGGCCGAACAGGATGCCGATCAGCAGGATGGGCAGGAAGCTGATCAGCGGTCCCGGGCTGTCCAGGCCGACCAGCCCGCTGAGGTGTCCCTCCTGGAACACCAGCACCGTGACGCCGAAGGTGGCGCCCACGGTGAGCAGGAAGCCGAGGGCCGCCTTGAGCGGCACCAGGATGGACCGGAACACCAGCATCAGCAGCAGCACCGACAGGCCGACGACCAGCAGCAGATAGACCGGCATGGCGGCCGACAGCTTCTCCGACACGTCGATGCCCACGGCGGTCTGCCCGGTCAGCGACACGTCCGCGTTCGCGATCCCGGCCACCCGGTCGCGGACGTCGTGCACCAGGTCCTCGGTGGCCTCGTCGGTCGGGCCGGTCCGCGGCAGCACCCCGAGCAGCGCGGTCAGCTTGTCCTGACTGAGGTTCGGCGGGGTCACGGCCAGCAGGTTGGGCGTGCCCTGCAACAGCTGGGTGGCCTGCTGCACGGCGGCGGTGGTCTGCTCCGGCGAGTCACTGGAGACGACCAGGGCCAGCCGGCCGTTGAAGCCGGGGCCGAAGCCCTCGGTGATCAGGTCGGCGGCGTCGCGGCCGGGGGTGCCGACCGGGCCGGCACCGGCACCGGGCAGCGCCACCCGCATGTCCGCGGCCGGCAGGGCCAGCGCGCCCAGGCCGAGCACGCCGACCAGCAGCACCGGGATGCGCAGCCGGGTGACCAGCCGGGCCCAGCGGAAGCCGAAGCCCTCCTTGGGCTCGGCGTGCGACGCGGCGTGCGAACCGGCGGACCGCAGCTTGCGCGGCAGCACCCGCTCGCCGGCGAAGCCCAGCAGGGCGGGCAGCAGCGTGATGGCGACCAGCACGGCCACGGCGACGGTGCCCGCGGCGGCCAGGCCCATGACCGTCAGGAACGGGATGTCCACGACCGCGAGACCGGCCAGCGCGATGACCACGGTGATGCCGGCGAACACGACGGCGGAACCGGCGGTGCCCACCGCGCGGGCGGCCGCCTCCTGCGGCGTGAGGCCGTCGACGAGGTTCTGCCGGTGCCGGGAGGTGATGAACAGCGAGTAGTCGATGCCGACGGCCAGTCCCAGCATCAGGGCGAGCACCGGCGCGGTGCTGGTCAGCGTGACGACGCTGCTCAGCGCGAACAGGCCGGCCATGCCCGCGCCAACCCCGATCAGCGCGTTGAGCATGGTCATGCCCGCGGCGACCAGCGAGCCGAAGGTGATCACCAGGACCACCAGGGCGATGATGACGCCGATGCTCTCGGTGCCGCCGACCTCGGGCTCGGAGTTCATCACCTCGCCACCGTGCTCGACCCGCAACCCGGCGGCCTCGGCGGCGGCACCGCTCCCCTCGTACGCGGCGCGCTGCTGCTCGGTCACCTCGTCGGCGCGGGTGGCGAACTGCACCTGGACGAGGCCGTACCGGCCGTCCTGCGAGAGGGCCTTGGCGGCGAAGGGGTCCACGGCGCCGAGCACGCCGGGCAGCGCCGACGCCTCTTTGACCAGGCCCTCGACCGCGGTCTTGAGGGTGGGATCGGCCAGCGTGCCGCCGGCCGGCGCGGCCACCACGATGGTGCCGGTGGCCCCGCTGGCCTCGGGGAACTCCCGCTGCAGGGCGTCGATCGCGCGCTGCGACTCGGTGCCGGGCATGGTGAAGTCGCTCGACGAGGTGCCCTTGAAGGCCAGAGCGGCCCCGCCCAGCGCGGCCAGCAGCACCAGCCACAGGACGACCACGAGCTTGCGGCGCCGGAACGAGGCCCGGCCGAGCCGGTACAACAGGGTTGCCATGTCAGTCCTTGGATCGAGGGGTGAGCAGGGCGCGCTTCGCCACGGCGATCAGGGCGGAGCGCAGGGTCGCGTCGTCGGGCTTGTCGATGGCCACCGAGCAGATGCCGGCCAGCAGCACGTCCGCGGCGATGCGGTCGACCGGGTCGATGGACCCCGCCGCGAAGGCGGTGCACAGGTTTTCGATCATGGGCTGGGCGTCCGCGAAGGCGGGGGTCCACAGCACGTCCAGAGAGCCGTAGTAGATGAGCCCGGCCTCGCGGCGGTACCGCAGCACCAGGTCGACGAAGCCGTCGATGGCCGCCTCGCGCGCGGCCTCACCGTCGAGCTGGGCCAGCCGGGCGGTGAGCTCGGCCAGCTCGGCGGCGGCCGGCGCCACCAGGGCGGCGAGGATCGCTTCCTTGGTGTCGAAGTGGTAGAGCAGCGTCGCCTTGGAGCAGCCCACCTCGGCGGCGATGTCCTGCAGCGAGGTGCCCTTGAAGCCGGCGCGGGAGAACAGCTCCGCGGCGACGGCCAGGATCTCGTCGCGTGTCCGGGTACGGGCCATGCCCACCAGCATGCCTGACCGATCGGTCAGAAGCTGGCCGATCGGTCAGTAAGTGACTCAGGTAACGCTAGACCGAGGCGAGATAGCGCTCGGCGGCATCCGGGGTCATGAACCAATGGTCCAGGTCGGTCGGATCGGAGAAGGCGTCCGCGAACCGTGAGGCCACGACGGGATTGCCCGCGGCGGCGCCGAGTATGCCCTGCACGTGCGGTGGCAACGGCTGGAGCATCGCGTTGGTCCAGTCGGTGACCGCGCGGGCGGTCGAGGACCAGAACGCCTCGGCGGTGTCGCGCATCCACTGCTCGTCGAACGGCCGGTCGCCCCGGTCACGGATCGCGGCCAGGTAGGCGGTGGCGCACTTGGCCGCGGTGTTGGCGCCCTGGCCGGTGATCGGGTCGTTGGCCAGCACCACATCGGCCATGCCGAGCACCGCCGTCCCGCCGTCCAGCCGGGCGACCGGCTCGCGCACGACCGGTGCGTACCGGCCGTGCAGGGTGGCCCGGGCGTCGGTGAGCTCGACGTGGCGGGCCCGCTCGGCGACCCAGGGCACGTACCGGCCGGCCAGCTCGAGGGTCAGGGCCAGATGCTCGGCCGGGTCCATCGGGGCGGGGCCCGCCCACCGGTCGATCGGGCCGCCGGGCACGGCCTCCCAGAACAGGATGTCGCAGGGGCCGGTCAGGGTCAGGGCGGGAATGACGAACAGCTCGCCCAGCTCGGGCACGGCGTGGAAGCCGATGTGCGGCGCCGGGAAGTCCGGGTCGGGCTCGAGCCCGTGCACGTACGCGACGGCGAGCCCTCGCTGAGGTGCGTCGTGGATCGAGCGCCGCGGGTCGCGGTCGAAGATGGACACCAGGTCGCCCCGGCCGGCCGCGACGACGGTCAGATCATGACGCCCGGCGAGCGCCGCCAGCTCCCCCGCCTCGACGGTGCGGTATTCCACCGTCACGCCGCGCTGCTCGGCCAGCTCCAGCCAGGCCGCCATCTTGAGGCGCTGGTCGACGCTGCGGCCGGGGTGGCTGAGCCGGGCGTTGAAGGCCAGCGCCTGCTCGCCGGGCGGGGCGGACAGGGTGATCCGGAAGCCCTCGAACGCCGGGGCCTGCTCACCCCAGAGGTCGAGGCCGAGGGCCCGCTCGGTCTCGAGCGCGTCGTGGAACATGCCCTGAGTGCTCATCGGGCGCCCGCCCCGGATGTCCTGCGGCGTGCGGGCGGAGATCAGCGTGACGTCGTGACCGTCGGCGCGCAGGCCGAGCGCGAGCTGGAGGCCGGACTGCCCGGCACCGACGACGAGAACCTTGCGCATGCCCGGGACTCTACACAAACGGGATTATTCGCGCAGTTGCCGCAGGATCCGGGTGAGGTCGGCCCGGTCGGTCTCGCTCAGGCCGGCGAAGAAGCGCTCCGCGGCGGCCTGCCGGGCGGCCCGGATGGCGTCGCCGGCCGCGGTGCCCGCCGCCGTCAGGTGCAGCACGGTCGCCCGCCGGTCGGCCGGGTCCGGAGTGCGCTCGACCAGGCCCCGCTCCTGCAGATCGTCGACGACCTCGGTGGCCGAGCGCGGCGCGATGCGCAGATGCTCGGCCAGGGCGCCCGGGCGCATCGGGCCGTGCCGCATCAGCACCGCGAGGGCCCGGCCGTGCGACGGGGAGACGTTCAGCGGCTCCAGCGCCTCCCGGTGACGGTGGCGCAGGGTGCGCGCGACCGACCAGAACAGCTCGGAGAGGTTCTCGTCGGCGGCGGGATCCACGGGAATACCGTACCAGCGGTTGCGGTTGTTCCCTCATGGTGAGGTAACCTCACTAAACCCCGTACCGGAAGAAGGTTGTTGCTCTTGGAAACCACCCCCGTCGGAGGCGGCCGCCGCGGCCGCACCACCACCGTCACCGCCGCCGAGAAGAAGCAGGCCCGCGAGGTCTCCCTGCGCCGCATCGGCCGGCTCTTCAGCGCCCACCGGCTGCAGCTCACCATCGTCACCGCGATCATCGTGGCCTCGTCCGTGCTCGCCATGGCCTCCCCGTTCCTGCTGCGCGAGGTCATCGACCGCGCGCTGCCGGAGCAGAACCTCCCGCTGCTGGCCTGGCTCGTCGCCGGCATGGTGGCCGTCGCCGCCGTCACCTCCGCGCTCGGCGTCATCCAGACCTGGATCTCCACCACCGTCGGTCAGCAGGTCATGCACCGGCTCCGGGTGGACGTCTTCACCCACCTGCACCGGCAGTCCGTGGCCTTCTTCACCCGCACCCGCACCGGCGAGGTGCAGTCCCGCATCACCAACGACATCGGCGGCATGCAGTCGGTGGTCACCTCCACCGCGACCTCCATCGCCTCGAACCTCACCACCGCCGTCGCCACCGCGGTCGCCATGGCCGCCCTGTCCTGGCAGCTGTCCCTGGTCTCCCTGGTGGTCCTGCCGCCGGCCATCCACCTGACCCGCCGGGTCGCGAAGATGCGCAAGGAGATCACCGCGCAGCGCCAGCGCGAACTGGCCGACCTCAACGTCACCGTCGAGGAGGGCCTGTCGATCAGCGGCGTGCAGCTGAGCAAGACCATGGGCACCGGCGCGGCGCTGGTCGAACGCTTCACCGCCTCCTCGACCCGGCTGATCGATCTGGAGCTGCGCTCCGAACTGGCCGGACGCTGGCGGATGGCCGCGATGAGCATCATCTTCGCCGCCATCCCGGCGATCATCTACCTCAGCGCCGGACTGCCGCTCACGGCCGGCACGCTGAGCATCGGCACCCTGGTCGCGTTCACCACCCTGCAGGCCGGGCTGTTCCGGCCGCTGATGGGCCTGCTCGGCGTCGGGGTCTCGCTGACCAGCTCACTGGCCCTGTTCGCCCGCATCTTCGAATACCTGGACCTGCCGGTCGAGGTCGACGACCCGGCCGAGCCGGTCGAACTGCCCGAACCGGTCCGCGGGCACCTGCGCTTCGAGGACGTCACCTTCGCGTACCCGGGCAGTGAGACCGCCGCGGTCGCCGGGATCTCGCTCGACGTGCCGGCCGGCACCTCGCTGGCCCTGGTCGGCGAGACCGGTTCCGGGAAGAGCACGCTCGCCGCGCTGATCGCGCGGCTCTACGACCCGGCCGCCGGCCGGATCACCATCGACGGCATCGACCTGCGCGATCTGCGCCTGGCCGACCTGGCCGCGGTGGTCGGGGTGGTCAGCCAGGAGACCTACCTGCTGCACACGACCGTGCGGGAAAACCTGCGGTACGCCCGGACCGACGCGACCGACGCGCAGATCGAGCAGGCCGCCCGGGCCGCGCAGATCCACGACCTGATCGCCGGGCTGCCTGACGGGTACGACACAGTTGTCGGCTCGCGCGGGCACCGGTTCTCCGGCGGTGAGAAGCAGCGCATCGCGATCGCGCGGACGTTGTTGCGTGACCCTCGCATCTTGGTGCTGGACGAGGCGACCAGTGCGCTGGACACCTCCACTGAGCGGGCTGTGCAGCGGGCTTTTGACGAGCTGGCTCGTGGGCGCACGACCGTGACGATCGCGCACCGGCTGTCGACCGTGCGCGACGCCGACCAGATCGTGGTGGTCGACCACGGCCGGGTCCTGGAGTCCGGCGACCACGACTCTCTGGTGTCGGTCGGCGGCCGCTACGCCACCCTGGCCGCCTGATCCCGCTCCACTCCCACCTTCGCCCCGCTACCGCCACACCCACTCTTCGCCGCCCGCTCTCGCGTCGATTCCGAGTCGCACTCGCCACGCCACGCGTCGCTATCGCCCGCCCGCGCCGTCGCCCTTCCGATCTTGGTAATTGGTGGCTGCCTGGACAGCCATCGCTTACCGAAATCTGTTCGGGCGTGGCCGAGCCGGGGACGGGAACGGCCGCGACGGGTTGAGGCCGGCACGAGATCGAGGCCGACACGGGTGTCAAGGTCGGCACGAGGTCGAGGCCGGCACGAGGCCCAAGGCCGACACGGGTGTCGAGGTCGGCACCAAGCCAGGAGACCGACCCCCGCACGGGATCACGGCCCGCACGGGGTGGGGCGGTGGGTTATCTGATTGCTGGGCCGGCCGAGGCCGAGGTGGCACCGGATTCCGCCGCGCCCGGGTCGGAGGGGGCGGAGTCCGAGCGGGCCGTGTCTGGGGTCGCGGGGCCGGAGGCGGAGGGGCTGGCCGGGTCGCTCGGCTGACTCATCGCCTCGGCTGCCGCTGCCTTGCGGCGTTCGAACGGGTCGCCGTATGCGCGGACCGCGGCCCGTGCGTACGCCTGCTGGAACGTCGCCACCCGCTCCGACCGTCCCCGGCCCAGGAAGCTGACCGCCCAGTGCAGCACCGCCGTCACCCTGTTCTTGAAGCCGACCAGGTAGAGCAGGTGCACCGCCAGCCACATCAGCCAGCCCAGGAAACCTGAGACGCGTAGCTTGCCCACGCTGGCCACCGCCGAGAAGCGGGAGATGGTGGCCATGCTGCCCTTGTCGAAGTACTTGAACGGGCCGGCGGGTTCCTTGCCGGCCAGCCGGCGCTTGATCTGGTCGGCCGCGTACCGGCCGCTCTGGATGGCCACCTGGGCCACGCCGGGGAGCTGGTTCAGCGCGATCATGTCGCCGACGGCGAAGATCTCCGGGTGGCCGGGCAGGGTGCAGTCCGGGTTGACCTTGACCCGGCCGGCCCGGTCGGTCTCGACGCCGGCCTGTTCGGCGAGCTTGCGGGCCAGCGGCGGGGCGGCCACGCCGGCGGCCCACATCTTGGTCATCGACTCGATGCGCTGGTGACCGCGTTTGGTGTCCACCTCGATGCCGGTGGCGTCCACGTCGACCACCTTGGTCTCCAGCTCCACCTCGACGCCGAGCAGGTGCAGCTGGCGCAGGGCGCGGGTGGACAGGTGGTCACCGAAGGTGTTCAGCACCGCGTCGAGGGCGTCGATCAGGATGATCCGGGCCTTGCGGGGGTCGATGTGCTTGTACTGGCCCGGCAGGGTGCGGTGGGCCAGCTCGGCGATCTGACCGGCCATCTCGACGCCGGTCGGGCCGGCCCCGACCACCACGAAGGTCATCCAGCGTTCGATCTCGGCCGGGTCGGTCTGCAGGTCGGCCAGCTCGAACGCGCCGAAGATGCGGGCCCGCAGCTCGAGGGCGTCGTCGATGCTCTTCATGCCGGGTGCGTGGTCGGCGAACTTGTCGTTGCCGAAGTAGGACTGCGACGCCCCCGCGGCGACGATCAGCGTGTCGTATTCCACGGTGTAGTCGATGCCGGGCGCCTCGACCGCGACCGTCCGGCCGGCCACGTCGACGTCGCTGACCCAGCCGAGTTTCACGTCGACGTTGTCCTGGCGCCGGAGGATCTCGCGGATCGGCGGGGCGATCTCGCCCTCGGAGAGGATGCCGGTGGCCACCTGGTAGAGCAGCGGCTGGAACAGGTGATAGGCCGTGCCGTTGATGAGGGTCACATCGACGTCGGCCTTGCGCAGGGACTTGGTGGCGAAGAGCCCGCCGAAGCCGGCTCCGACGACCACCACCCGGTGCCGTCGATCAGATCGTTCAGGCATCACAGTCTCCGCTGCTCGTGGTCGGCGTCTCCGTACGGTATCAACGTCCTGGTGGAAACAACCTTCGTGCTCTTCCCGGGCCGCCATCACGTCCTTACCCGCTTCCAGGCCGAGTACCTGCAACGGTGGCCGGATGTGACCATTGTCTGGGCGGTGACGTCGGCGAACCACGAGAACACGAAGCGTAATCCGGTGCCGTACCACCGGCGCGAGGCGGCCATCGAGCGGTTCAGCGTGCTCACCGGGCTGCGCTCGGTGGTGGTGCCGGTCTTCGACACCGCGCCGACCGAGCGGTTCGCCGAGGTGACGCTGAAGAACATCACGGTGGCGACCGGCCTGGAGCTGACCCCGGCGAACACCCTGGTGGCCTGCTCGACCCCGGCGGTCGCCGCGCTCTACAGCGCCCTGGGCTTCGGCATCGCCGGGGTGGAGGCCGACTCCACGCCCGAGCCGGCCCGCCCGTGGGACGTGCTGCTGCGGCTGGCGGCCGGCGACGAGAGCTGGCGGGAGCTGGCCCACCCGGCGACCGTCGACGTGTTCGACCGCTACCAGCTGGTGGAGAGCGTGCGCACGGTGGTCAACGACCCGGTGGTGGGCGCGGAGGGCGGGCTGACCACGACCCGCAACTACCACACGTACGTCGAGGCGTTCGCCGACAGCGCGGCCCGCAAGTGGGAGCAGGTCCACCAGCACGTACGGCCGGGCCGGATCGTCGACATCGGCTGCGGTGCGGGCGCGGTGCTGGAGCTGGCCGACCGGGAGCCGGCGCTGCGCGAGAGCGACCTGATCGGTGTCGAGATCGCCCGGCACCTCTACGAGGAGTGCATGCACAAGAAGGCCCAGGGCGTCTTCGGCAACGCCAACGTGTTCTTCTACCGCCGCAACGTGCTGGGCGGCGCGATCTTCCCGCAGCGTTCCATCGACACGACGCTGACGTTCGCGCTGACCCACGAGATCTGGTCCTACGGGGACCGCTGGACGTCGCTGCGCCGGTTCGCGCAGGCCATCTACGACCACACCGCGCCGGGCGGCGTGTGGATCAACAGTGACGTGTGCGGCCCGGACGGCCGGGACCGCCGGGTCCGCCTGACCCTGGACCGGACCGACGGCGCCAACCCGGCCACCGCCCGCGACGACCTGGCCGAGCTGTCCCCCGAGCAGGTCTCGGCGTACGTGGCCGGCCTGTCGACCCGGGCCAGGCTGGACCAGTTCGCCGTGGACTTCCGCTTCCCGTTCACGTACGACCCGGCCGGCGACGCGGTCGAGCTCACCCTGGGCGCCGCGATGGACTACCTGACCCGCAAGGACTACGCGGACAACTGGCTGTCCGAGACCCACGAGCAGTTCTGCGGACTGGAGTACGCGGACTGGAAGTCGCTGCTGGCCGACGTCGGCTTCGAGGTGGACCCGGCCTCGGGCACCTACCGCAACGACTGGATCATCGACAACCGGATCGCCCCCACAGCGGCGCTGGCCTCGCTCGACGGCACGCCGCTTAACTGGCCGGTCACCCACGTCCTGCTGGTGGCCCGGCGGCCGTTGAACACCTGATCAGTCGGTGAGGATCGGGCGGAGGGCGTCAAGGACCGCCGGGTCCTCGATGGTCGAGGGGACCGGTTCCGGGGTGCCGTCGGCGATGCCGCGCATCGTGCGGCGCAGAATCTTGCCGGAGCGGGTCTTGGGCAGGCCCGGGACCACGTCCACCCGGCGCAGCGCGGCCACCGGGCCGATCCGGTCGCGGACCATCGCCACCAGCTCGGCGCTCAGCTGCTCCGGGTCGATGGCGGCGCCGGACTTCAGCACCACGAAGCCGCGCGGTTGCTGGCCCTTGAGCGGGTCGTGGACGCCGATCACCGCGCATTCGGCGACCGCGGGGTGGGCCGCCAGCACCTCTTCCATCGCGCCGGTGGAGAGGCGGTGGCCGGCCACGTTGATGACGTCGTCGGTGCGGCCCATCACGTACAGGTAGCCGTCGGTGTCGAAGCGGCCGCCGTCGCCGGTCAGGTAGTTGCCCGGGAACGCCGACAGGTACGACCGCACGTAGCGTTCGTCGTCCTGCCACAGGGTGGGCAGGCAGCCCGGTGGCAGCGGCAGGCCGATGACGATCGAGCCGTCCTCGCCCGGCGGCACGTCCGCGCCGGCCGGGTCGACCACCCGGACGCGGTAGCCGGGCACCGGCACCGACGGGGAGCCCGGCTTCGTCGGCAGCGTCTCCAGGCCGCGGGGGCTGGCGGCGATCGGCCAGCCGGTCTCGGTCTGCCACCAGTTGTCGATCACCGGTACGCCGAGCCGCTCCCCCGCCCACGTGTAGGTCTCCGGGTCGAGCCGCTCGCCGGCCAGGAACAGCAACCGCAGGCTCGACACGTCGTGCCCGGTGAGCAGCTTGCCCTCGGGGTCCTCCTTCTTGACCGCGCGGATCGCCGTCGGAGCGGTGAACATGACGTTGACCCGGTGCTGGGCCACCACCCGCCAGAACGCGCCCGCGTCCGGCGTGCCGACCGGCTTGCCCTCGTACAGCACGGTGGTGGCCCCGGTGAGCAGGGGCGCGTACACGATGTAGGAGTGGCCGACGACCCAGCCGACGTCGGACGCGGCCCAGAAGACGTCGCCCGGGCCGGCCGCGAAGATCGCCTCCATCGACCAGCGCAGCGCGACCGCGTGGCCGCCGTTGTCCCGGACCACGCCCTTCGGGCGGCCGGTCGTCCCGGAGGTGTAGAGGATGTAGAGCGGGTCGGTGGCCGCCACCGGTACGCACTCCGCCGGCTCGGCCCCCTGCAGCGCCTCGTCCCAGGTCAGGTCGCGGCCGGGGACCAGCTCGGCGAGCAGTTGCGGGCGTTGCCGGACCACGCAGTGGTCGGGCTTGTGCGTGGCGGTGCCGATCGCCCGATCCAGCAGCGGCTTGTACGGCACCACCCGGCTCGCCTCGACCCCGCACGAGCTGGCCACGATCACCTTGGGCCGGGCGTCGTCGATGCGCGCCGCGAGCTCCGACGCGCCGAAGCCGCCGAAGACGACGGAATGGATCGCGCCGAGCCGGGCGCAGGCCAGCATGGCGATGACCGCCTCCGGCACCATGGCCAGGTAGACGACCACCCGGTCGCCCGGGCCGACGCCGAGCCGCCGCAGGGCGCCCGCGAACAGCGCCACCTCGTCGCGCAGCTCCCGGTACGTGTACGTGCGCAGCGTCCCGGTCACCGGGCTGTCGTGGATCAGGGCGGCCTGCTCGCCTCGCCCGCCGGCCACGTGCCGGTCGAGGGCGTTGTGGCAGGTGTTGAGCCGCGCGTCGGGGAACCACCGGGTGTCGAAGATCCGGTCCGGTGGGCTGTCCCAGTCGATGGCCTCGGCGGCGTCGCGCCAAAAGCCCTCGGGGTCGCGGAGACTGCGCTCGTACGCCTGCCGGTAGTCACCCATGCAGCCAGGGTGACCACCGGCAGGCCGGTTAGTCCAGAGCCGATCAGCTCTGCACGAACACCGCCGTGGTCCGGGCCAGCACCGTGAAGGTGCCGGTGGCCCGGTCGAACGAGCCCGGCTCGTGCTGGGCCGGGTGCGGGCCGACGGTCGCGCCCTTGAGCGCCGGCACCGTCTGGGTCGCCGTCGCCGGGGTGGCGTTGAAGACCACGGTGACCGACTTCCACCGGCGGTCCAGGCCGCGCCCGTCGAGTCGCATGGTGATCACGCCGGGCGTCTCGGCCGCGCCGGAGAGCGGGAACGACAGGCGCTTCTGCACCTCGGCCGCGGTCGGCAGCCCGAAGACCGGCGACGACCGGCGGATCGCCAGCAGCTCCCGGTAGCGGGCGTCGGCCAGCTGCACCGCGTCGCAGCCGGGAACCAGTGCCCGGTCGGCCAGCAGCGGCTTGGCGTACGCCCACTTGCTCTCGTTGTCGGCCACCGGGGGCAGGCCGCGGCCGAAGCCGTTGCCCTTGGCGCAGTCCCAGCTGATCTGGTTGAACCAGTCGCCGGAGTTGAACGAGTTGCGGTCCAGCGACTTCGAGCGCAGCCGTTCGCTGCCCGCCGTCACGAAGCCGGGGCCCTGGCCGAGAGCGGTCGTGGCCAGCGCCACGGACTGCATCCGGGCCCGGTCCAGCGCCGAGGTCCGCTGCGGCAGCTTGTACGCCAGCGCGTCGAACAGGATCTCGTTGTCGTGCGCGTCCACGTAGGTGATCGCCTCGCCCGGCGCCGCGGTGTAGCCGGCCGGGGAGCCGTTGTAGTCGACCTGCGCGCCGGTGACCGGCGTACCGGAGGTGGCGGTGAACCGGTAGCCCGCCAGGTTGCCGCTGAGCCCGACCTTGATCAGGTCCTGGTAGTGCAGCAGGCGGGCCTTCTGCTCGGCGGCCGTGCCGTTGGCCGGGTCGCCGTTGGGGTCGGTGAACAGCCCTGAGCCGAAGCCCTGGATGCGGGGGTTGTCGTCGAACGGGCCGCCACCGCGGACGGCGTCGCGGAGCCGGTCGTTGAACGTGGCGATGCCCGTACCCGCCATGTTCTTCTGGGTGGCCTGCACGAAGCGGGCGTCGCCCGCGACCTCGCCGAAGTCCCAGCCCTCGCCGTACAGGTAGATGCTCTTGCCGTCGACGCCGTCGCGGGCGACCGTCAGCTTGTCGAGCGCGGCCCGCACGGCCAGGATGTTGGCCTTCGGGTGGTGGCCCATCAGGTCGAAGCGGAAACCGTCGACCTTGTACGCCTTCGCCCAGGTCACCAGCGAGTCGACGACCAGCTTGCCCATCATGGTGTGCTCGGGCGCGGTGTTGGCGCAGCAGGTGGAGTCGGCCACCGTGCCGTCCTCCAGCAGCCGCTGGTAGTAGCCGGGCACGATCTGGTCGAGCACCGAGTGCGGGTCGGTGCCGGCCGCCGAGGTGTGGTTGTAGACGACGTCCAGGACCACCCGCAGGCCGCCGCGGTTGAGCCCGGCGACCATCTCGCGGAACTCCCGGGTGCGGGCGTCCGGGTCGACGGCGTAACCACCCTCGGGCGTCGTGTAGTGCAGCGGGTCGTAACCCCAGTTGTAGCCGTCCTTGGCCGCCACCGCCGCCACGCACTTCTGCTGCTCCGCCGAATCCGGCGGCAGCGCGGCCAGGTCACAGGCCGGTTGCTGCTGGTCGGCGCGCTTCTCCGGGATGGTGGCGAAGTCGAAGACCGGCAGCAGGTGCACGTGGGTGGTGCCGGCCGCGGCGAGGGCCCGCAGCTGCTTCATGCCGGCCGTGCCCGGGTCGGTGAAGGCCCGATAGGTGCCGCGTTCGGCCGCCGGGACGGTGGTGTCCGCGATGGAGAAGTCCCGGACGGACAGCTCGGAGATCTGCACCTTGCCGGGTTTGTGGGCGGGTTTGCGCAGCCCGGCCCAGCCGGCCGGGGTCTGCGCCGGGTCGCTCAGGTCGGCGATCCGGCTGTGGGTGGAATCGGGCGACAGGGCCACCGAGTACGGGTCGGTGACCGAGGCCGTGACGACCTTGTTCGCCGCGGGCTGCCAGGCGGTGACCCGGTACCGGTAGTACTTGCCCTTCCAGTCCTTCGCGCCCCGGACCGACCACACGCCGGTGCCGGCGTCCCGGGTCATCGCCACCGTCCGCGCGGTCGCCGCCGGGGTGTCGAAGAGCTCCAGCGAGACCGTCCGGGCGGTCGGGGCCCAGACCGCGAGGCTGGGCCGTCCGCCGGAGAACGTCGCGCCGAGCTCGGCCCGTGCCGCCCTGGCGTACACGTCGTCGAGGGCGCCGGCGGTCTGCACGCCGGTCGCGGAGAGCAGCTTGCCCTCGGCGTCGCGTTCGGTCACCGCGACCTGGCCGCGCAGCACCTCCTTGATCTTCGAGAGGTCGCTGAGCCGGAACGCCGGATACTGCCACAGGTGCGGGTTCGCGATGCGCTGGTCCTCGGTGAGACCGTTGCGGCGCGCGTTCAGGCGGATGGTGCCGTGCGCACCGGTGAGCTCGCCGTCCACGATGCCGAGGCCCCCCTCCGGGGCGTAGACCAGGTCGTAGACCCGGCCGTCGGTGCCGGCCCCGACCGGCTCCAGCGAGGACCCGAGGCCGGTCTTCCAGGCGATGGTCGCCCGGTCGATCCAGACAGCGTTCGACTTTGCCAGGTCGGCAACCCCGCCGCCGGCTTTGCGGACCACGGGCAGCAGCCGCTCCGGTACGCCCGACAACAGCCACACCTCCCGCCCGGCCTTGGCGAAGTCGAGCCGCTGGTCGTCGGGCAGGTCCTTGGTGTCGCCCTTGTGGATGATGTAGTTCAGCCCGGTCGCGCCGGCCGCCAGCGGCACCCGGAACGTCACGCCGAACGCGTCGGTCGCGGCGGGCTGCAGCGGCGCGGACCACTCGGTCGGAGCCGCGGCGCCGTCCCACACGTGCAGACCCCAGCCGGAGTAGTCGCCGTCGGCCCGCCGGTAGTGCACGATCGCAGTGTTCTGGTCCTGCTCGACGGCCGGCCCGGTGGTGGTGACCGTGGGATCACCCTGCTTCAGCCAGACCTCGGGGGTCTTGGTCGGGTCGAGGAACCGGTCGGCGCCGACGTCCTTGACGCCGTTCTTGTCGACCACGATGAAACCGACGTTCTTGGCGCCCGGCTTGAGCTTGACCCAGGCGAACCGGCCGTACGCATCCACCCCGTCGAAGGGCTGCCCGGCGGGCCAGGTGGTCGGTGTCTCGACGTCGCCGAAGGCGTACAGGCCCCAGTCGTCGTAGTCGCCGGCCGGCCGCTGGTAGTGCACGATCGCGTAGTCCGGTCCGGCGGTCACCGGCGGTGTGCCGACCTTGATCCGCGTGTTCGTCACCGCCAGGCGCCCGCGGCTGTCGCGAGCCACCGCCTTGTACTTCACCGGGGTGCCGCCGGCCAGGCCGGTCAGATCGTGGAAGGCCCGGTACGGCGCCCGGTCGGCGGTGCCGAGCAGCCGCCACGGGCCGTTACCGACCTGCGCGGCGAAGGTGACCGTGGACAGCGGGTCGCCGGTGGTCGTGGCGGTCAGCTCGGTGCGCGTCGGCACCAGGGCGTCGGCCTGGGGCGCGGTGAACGTCACGGTGGGAGCGGCGGACGCCTGGGCGATCGGCTCGGCGGCCCGGTAGACGACCGAGGACAGCGCCGGGACGGTGACGGTCAGCTTGCCGTCGGTGCCGGTGGATGCCGTACCGGTGGCGCCGTAGAGGCCGGCGAACGAGCCGGCCGGGGTCCAGGTGTCGAGGGTGACGGTCTGCGCGGTGGTGGCGTTGTTGACCGCGACCACGTACTCGGTGCGGGACCGGCGGTCGATCCGGGAGGTGGCGAAGACGCCGGGGCCGTCGGCCGCGTACCTGGTGACCTGCAGTCCGTCGCGCAGCGCGGGGTGGGCCTTGCGCAGCGCGGCGAGCGAGCCGATGGCCTTGTACAGCGGGTGGCCGGTCTCGTAGTTGGCGACCGCGTGGGTGCGGTCGGTGCCGATCAGGTCGTCGTCGAGGTAGTCGGCCGACTTGCTGGCGAACATGTCCTGCCGGGCGTCCTTGTCGCCGCCCGGGCCGGTGAAGCCCTGCTCGTCGCCGGAGTAGACGACCGGCTGCCCCCGGCCGAGGAACATCAGCTCGTGGGCGAGGCGGTCGCGGCGCAGCTGGACGGCGGGGTCCTTCTCGGCGGCGGCGACGAACGAGCCGATCCGGCCCATGTCGTGGTTGCCCAGGAACGTCGGCAGCCGGTCGGCGCCGGTGTCGCGGGTGGTGTAGAGGTCGTCGGCGGCGTACAGGTCGGACAGGGCCTTGGCCGAGCCACCGTCGGCGGCGAACGACTTCGCCGCGGCCTGGAAGGAGAAGTCCAGGGTCGCGGGCAGGCCGCCACGGCGCACGTACGTCGACTCGACCTCCTGGTCGGCGCTGTAGACCTCGCCGAACATGAAGAAGTCCTTCTTGCCGGCCTGGCGCGCGGCCCGGTCGATGCCCTGGCTGAACTGCGGCCAGAAGTCCAGGCCGGTGTGCTTGACGGTGTCCAGGCGGTAGCCGTCGATGCCGGTCCGGGCGATCCAGTCGCCGTAGATCTTCGTCATCCCGCGGACGACCTCGGGACGCTCGGTGAACAGGTCGTCGAGGCCGAAGAAGTCGCCGTACTCGCTGTTCTCGCCGACGAAGGTCGAGTCACCGCGGTTGTGGTACATCGTCGGGTCGTTCAGCCAGGCCGGCTTCTTGACCGTGGCGTCCTCGGCGCCGATCACCGGCGTGTACGGGAACGACTCCTTGTTCAGCCGCGGGAAGGCGCGGCTGCCGTCGGCGTAGTTGCGGTCCTCGAACTTCCGGCCCTGCGCGTCCACGTACGGGGCGGTGGCCTTGTCGATGTAGTCGTACTTGTTCTCGGCGTACTTGATGACGTCGGCGGTGTGGTTGACGATGATGTCGAGGTAGATCTTCATGCCGCGCTTGTGCGCGAGTCCGACCAGCCGCTCGAGGTCGGCGTTGGTGCCGAAGTGCGGGTCGACCCGGGTGAAGTCGGTGATCCAGTAGCCGTGGTAGCCGGCCGAGATGTCGTTGCCGCTGCCCTGCACCGGGCGGTTCTTGAAGACCGGGGCGAGCCAGATGGCGGTGGTGCCCAGGCCCTGGATGTAGTCCAGCCCGTTGATGATCCCCTGCAGGTCACCGCCGTGGTAGAAGCCCTTGTCGGCCGGGTCGAAGCCGGTCGAGAGCCGGTCACCGGGCAGCCGGCCGGTGTCGTTGGACCTGTCTCCGTTGGCGAAACGGTCCGGCAGGACGAAGTAGAACTGCTCGGCCGGCTCCGGCGCGGCGTCGAAGCCCCAGCTCGCCAGGGCGGCGGCGGACGGCTCGGCGGGCCGGGCGGCGGAGGCGGGCACGACCGCGGCGATGCTCAGCAGCACGCCCAGGATGAGGGACCCGACGAACGTCGGACGCCGTCCGGGCAGGAGGGTTTCCACATTGAGGCCTTCCGATGGCGGGGCGACGACGCACGCTAACCTCCGGCGGACGGACCTTGCAAGACTTTGCAGAAGTTGTCAGGCAATTACAACGCAACGGTGGAGCAACAATGTGGACATGACCGACGTCGTCTATCAGATCTACCCGCGCTCCTACGCCGACGCGGACGGCGACGGCGTCGGTGACCTGGCCGGCATCACCGCCCGCCTGGACCACGTGGCCCGGCTCGGTGCCGACGCGATCTGGCTGACCCCCTTCCAGCGCTCACCGCAGGCCGACCACGGCTACGACGTCAGCGACTACACCGACGTCGACCCGCTCTTCGGCGACCTCACCGCGTTCGACACCCTGCTGGCCCGGGCCCACGAGCTCGGCCTGCGCGTGATCGCCGACGTGGTGCCCAACCACTGCTCCGCCGCGCACCCGCTGTTCCGGGCCGCGCTGGCCGCCGCCCCCGGCAGCCCGGCCCGCCGACGGTTCCACTTCGCCGACGGCCGCGGCCCCGGCGGCACCGAGCCCCCCAACAACTGGCCGAGCGTCTTCGGCGGGCCGGCCTGGACCCGCATCACCGAGCCGGACGGCAGCCCCGGGCAGTGGTACCTGCACCTGTACGCGCCGGAGCAGCCCGACTGGAACTGGCGGGACCCGCGGACCGCGCCGTTCTTCGCCGACGTGCTGCGCTTCTGGTTCGACCGCGGCGTCGACGGCCTGCGCATCGACGTGGCCCACGGCCTGTTCAAGGCGCCCGGGCTGCCCGACCTCCCGGCCGGCGTGACCCCCGAACCGGGCCGGCTGCGCGGCAACCCGCTGGCCTGCGACCAGGAAGAGGTGCACCACGTCTACCGCACGTGGCGGCGTCTCGCCGACTCGTACGACCCGCCGCGCGTCCTGATCGGCGAGGTGAACCTGTCCCCGGACCGGGCGGCCCGCTACGTCCGGCCCGACGAACTGCACCAGGCGTTCGCGTTCGCCTTCGTGACGGCGCCCTGGGACCCGCACGCCTGGCTGGCCACGGCCACTTCCCTGCTGGCGCACGCCGCGGGCCCGGCCCCGGTGACCTGGGTGGTCGAGAACCACGACGTGGTACGCACCCCGACCCGCTACGGCAACCCGGCCCGCGCCCGCGCAGCGATCCTGACCGTGCTGGCCCTGCCCGGCTCGGCCTACCTCTACCAGGGGCAAGAGCTGGGGCTGCCCGAGGTCGACGTGCCGGTGGCGGCCCGGCAGGACCCGGCGCTGACCCGGGCCGGCTTCTCCCGCGACGGCTGCCGCGTGCCGCTGCCATGGCGCAGTGACGCGGCCTGGGCGTACGGCTTCTCCCCGGCCGGCGCCCAGCCGCCGTGGCTGCCGGTCCCGGCGGGATGGGGTGACCTGTCGGTCCAGGCGCAGGAGGCTGATCCGGGATCGACGCTGCACCTGACCCGGCGGGCCCTGGAACTGCGGCGCTTCCTGCCGGCCGAGGACACCGTGCGGTGGTCGGTCCAGGAGGACGGGCTGCTGCTGGCCCGGCGCGGGTGCGGCGTCACCCTGGCCGTGGCCATGGGCGACGGCGACGCGCGCCTGCCGGATGGGGACGTGCTGCTGGCCAGCGGACCCCTCGCCGACGACGGCATGCTCCCTCGCGACACCGCGGCCTGGCTGCGCACCTCACAGTAGAGCCGAGGTCAGGTCCGCGGATCTCGCGGTCTCTGCAGCATGTCGATGTAGAGATTCTGGTACCTGTCCAGGACGGGCTCGATGTCAGTGGCGCTTTCTTCGAGGATGTCGAGGACTCGGCGGTAGCTCTCCACATCCCTGCGGCTTCGAGAGGTCAGACCCGTGTTGTAGAGGTCAACAACGACGAGCTTGTCGTCGATCACCGTGAATCCGTGCTGGAGTGGCAGCCCGGCCGGTGCACCGTCGAGGATGACGGCGATCTTCACATTGGGGTTGCGGGCCGCCGTTTCGCGCAGATGGTCGATCTGGGCCAGCATCTCGACGGGTGAGTAGATCCGGCGCTTCAGCGCAGCTTCGCCCAGCAGGAACTGGAAGGACTTGGAGCGGTCGGCAAGGACCTCCTGCCGCCTGACCCGTGCGGAGACCGCAGCCAGCACCGCCGACTCCGAGAGGTCGTCCCCGACGTGCGGGATGCTCCGGAACGACTCGAAGACTGCTTTGGCATAGCCACTGGTCTGAAGTGGACCGGGTACCAGGGCTGGTTCGAACGTCCGCACTGTGGTCGCCGCGGACTCCCAGCCGGCCAACGTCTTCTGCTGGTCGACTCGCGCCGTCGAAGCCGGGCGCCAATCGGTCATCCTGTCGTGTGAGCGTTCTGCGCGATTCATCAGCGTCTGGACCAGCTGGTCATCCGCCCCGAGGGCACGGGCGATGATGCCGACGTCCTGCGGGTCGGGCAGACCCTGTCCGCGTTCGATACGCGAGATCTTGGGTTGACTCATCCCGACCTGCGCGGCCAGTTGAGCACCCGTCAGTCCTCTGGCTCGGCGCATGCGGACCAGAGCCGCGCCCACGGTCCCACCTTCGGCCTCGGGGGTGCCGGAAGCTGTCGGCATCCTGGGCACCCCCTCCGCTGTGGGTCGTGGATGTGATCGGTTCAGGAAAGATTACGAGCGGCCTCGGTCAGAAGGGCGAGCGGGATCTCTACCAAAATCTCCCCGTCGGGCAGTTCGACGCCGGCGCGTTCGGCCGATACGGCGTAGCCCTGCACCACCAAGGTGCCGGACCCGCTGGTGTAAACGGTCGGACAGGAACCTGCGGTGCAGACGTTCGCCACTGCTCGTAGTGGAGTGAGCGCTGGTTCTTGGCCACCGAGCTGGTCGCCGCCGACATCTGGGAGGGTTCTATTCACGCGCGGAGAATAACTCGGAGGGGTCTACCTCGTAGGGACGACACGCCGAAAGCGCGCTGGCCAGGAGGTCTATAGCAATATGCAATCTACCACTCAGCTACGTAGCAGATTCCGTCTGCACATTAATTCGCGCTCTATGAATGAAGGTGGAAATTCATCCTTGCTGAATAGATGCTTAGGGTAGTCGCTTCGACACTCTTGGTGGTTGTCATGATTGACAGGTCTGCACCGATCCCCCCGCTCCCGGCCGGGCAGTCAACCTCTCCGCACCGGCCGAGTGTGCCGCGGTGGGTGTGGGTGGTGCTCATGCTGCTTACCGCGGGCATCATCGGGGGCGTCGCCGGCCTGCTGTCGCATGCGGCCGGAAACAACATCCCCGCCGCCATACTCACCGGCGGAGGCGCCTTCGCCGGCACCGTCGCCCTTCTCCTGGCCATCGCCCACTACGCCGGCGCCGAGTGACCGAGGGCCGAACCGCTAGCTCGCCGCGGGCTCCTGTTCGCGTTCGACCTGCTGGTTCCATTCGCGCTTGGTCGACTGCCAGCCGTCCTCGTTCAGGCCGCGACGCCAGTAGCCCGAGATGGACAGCTGCGTCATCGGCAGCCCTCGCTCCACCCGCAGCAGGGCGCGCAGGTCCTTGACGAAGGTCGCCTCGCCGTGGACGAACGCGTGCACCTGGCCCGCCGGGAAGGTCAGCCCCCGGACCGCTTCGACCAGCGCCTCGCCCACCGGCCGGCCGTCGCGGTGCAGCCAGGTGATCTCGGCGTCCGCCGGGGTCTCCAGCTTCTGCTCCTCGGCCGCGCCGGCCACCTCGATGAACGCCTTCACCGGCACCCCGGCCGGCATGCCCTCCAGCGCCGCCGCGATCGCCGGCAGGGCGCTCTCGTCGCCGGCCAGCAGGTGCCAGTCCGCGGCCGGGTCCGGGGTGTAGCCGCCGCCCGGGCCCATGAAACGGACCGGGTCGCCGACCTGCGCCGCGACGGCCCACGGGCCGGCGATCCCCTCGTCGCCGTGCACGACGAAGTCGAGCCACAGCTCGGGGACCTCGGGGCGCCAGCGGCGCACCGTGTAGGTGCGGACCAGGGGCTGCTGGTCGCGGGGCAGCGTCTCGCGGATCACGGCCAGGTCGAACGGCTCCGGGTACGCGACCCCGGGCCGCGGGAAGAGGATCTTGACGTAGTGATCGGTGTACGCGCCGGCGTCGAGCCCGGTCAGGCCGGCCCCGCCCACCACGATGCGGACCATGTGCGGCGTGAGCTGCTCGACCCGGGTGACTTCCCCGATCGTGGCCGCCCGGACAGGCCTGTTCGCCATGACAACACTTCCCTACTGGGTCTCGGTCGCGGTAAGGCTACCCTTACGAACCGACCGGCCGGTGCTGTCCGGTGGTGAGACGTGCGTCGCGGGACAGAGTCAGCGGCAGCAGCGCCGCCAGCACCAGGGCCGCGCCGAGCGGCAGCAGGTCCAGGTCGAGGCCGATCGCGGCGAAGCCGGCCAGCACCAGCACCGGGCTCCAGACCGGCAGCCGGCGGGCCAGCACCAGCCGGACCAGCAGGATCAGCAGCCCGACCTGGAACAGCGCCGGCCCGGTCAGCTCCAGCGGGTCCGGCAGCGGCGCCGCCGAGCGGAAGTCCGCGGAGAGGTCACCGGTGATGACCCAGAGGAAGCAGCCCGCACCGAACAGCACGGCGACCGTGGCGGCCTCGACCAGGACGCGGGACGCCGGGGCGGCGGGGCGGTCCAGGCCGCGCAGCGCGACCGCGAGCACGGCGAACAGCACGATGGCGGCGAAGAAGGCGAGGTGGCCCAGGTCCCACGCCCGGCCGTTGTGCCGGTCGCCGTCGAGGCCGTCGACCACCCGCAGCAGGCCGTAGACCAGCATGAGGGCCGGGGCGGCGAGGGCGCAGATCCTGACGAGTCGCGGCATGGGCCCCAGCCTGCCGCCGGGCGCCCTCGGCCCACATCGGGGAATGACCCCGACACGACCCCGAGAGTCGTGGGATGGTGTCCGCAAAGGAGGGTGCTCATGCCCGGGGACCGTACGTTCGTCATCGCCGGCGCCGGACTGGCCGGCGCCAGAGCCGCCGAGACGCTGCGCGCGGAGGGCTTCACCGGCCCGGTCGCGCTGATCGGCACCGAGCCGGAGATCCCGTACGAGCGGCCGCCGTTGTCCAAGGGCCTGCTGCTCGGCACCGCGCAGCGCGACGACGCGTACGTGCACGACCTCGACTGGTACGCCGGGCACGACATCCAGCTGCGGACCGGCACCACGGTCAGCGCGATCGACGCGGACAAGCACCGGGTCCGCCTCTCCGACGGTGACGACCTCGGCTACGACAAACTGCTGCTCGCCACGGGCGCCTCGCCGCGGACCCTGGGCGTGCCCGGCGCGGGGCTCGGCAACGTGTTCTCGCTGCGTACCCTGGCCGACTCGGACCGGATCGCCGCGGCCGTCAACGGCGCCACCCACCTGGTGGTCGTCGGGTCCGGCTGGATCGGGCTGGAGGTCGCCGCGGCCGCGCGCACGCGCGGCGCCACCGTCACCGTGGTGACGCCCGCCGAGCTGCCGCTGCGTTCCGTCCTCGGTGACCGTCTGGCCGAGGTCTTCCTCGGCCTGCACCGCGAGCACGGTGTCGACTTCCGCTTCGGCGCGCGGGTGCAGGAGCTGCGCGGCGGCCCGGACGTGGCCCAGGTGGTGCTCACCGACGGCACGACGATCAACGCCGATGTCGTGCTGGTGGCCATCGGCGTCACGCCGAACACCGGCCTGGCCGACCAGGCCCGGCTCCCGGTCGACAACGGCGTGCTCGTCGACCGGCAGCTGCGCACCGCCGACCCGGACATCTTCGCCGCCGGGGACGTCGCCAACGTCGACCATCCGCTGCTGCGGACCCGGCTCCGGGTGGAGCACTGGGACACGGCCCTGCACTCCGGGCCGGTGGCCGCCCGGGCCATGCTGGGCCAGGACGCCGAGTGGGACCGGCTGCCGTACTTCTTCACCGACCAGTACGACCTGGGCATGGAGTACGCCGGATGGGTGCCGCCCGAGGCTCAGGCCCAGGTGGTCATCCGCGGTGACGAGCCGGGCCGCGAGTTCATCGCCTTCTGGACGGTCGAGGGCCGGGTGGCCGCCGGGATGAACGTCAACGTGTGGGACGTGACCGGGCAGATCCAGGAGCTGGTCCGGGCCGGGCTGCGGGGCCGTACCGTCGATCCGGTCCGGCTGGCCGACCCGGACATCGCCCTGACGGAGGTGCTCGCGTGAGTGAGGCCCTGGACCGGCTGCGCCGCTGGGAGGAGTCCGGCGCGACCTGGCGGGTGCTGGTCCGTACCCCGGAATCGGTGGAGATCGCGCTGCTCTCCTGCGACGCGGGCGAGGAGATGGACCGCCTGCGCACCGCCGACCCGGCGGTGCTCGACCACGTCGATGCCCGGGAGCAGGACGAGGGGTAGCACCCCGCTGGACGTCGTTTGCAAGGATCAGGCGATGTCGCGTCCGCCGTCCGAGGTGCGGGAGCGCCCGGCGGCGGCTCCGGCCCGTGCGGGCGTTCCGCGCTGGGCGCGGCTGGCCGCGATCGGCGTCGCGGTGGTCGTGCTGGCGGCGATCGGTCTGCGCGGGCGGCTGCCGGACCCACGCGAGTTCCTGGCCGCCCTGGCCGGGGCGGACTACGGCTGGATCGCGCTCGCGGCTGTCCTGCAGGTCGTCTCGCTCGCGGCGTTCGCGTTCCAGCAGCAGCATCTCCTGGCCAACCTGGGGGTCCGGCTGCGGGTGCGGCGGATCATGGCCATCACGCTGGCCCGGTCGGCCCTGTCGATCAGCCTGCCCGCCGGGGCCGCGGTGTCCACCGCGTACGCGATCCGGGAGTACCAGAAGGCCGGGGTGTCCCGGCGCGTCGGTGCCGCCTCCGCGGTCGTGTCCGGGCTGGCCTCCATCGGCGGTCTCACGCTGCTCTACGTGGCCGGCGGCGCGGGCGTCGTGGCCCGTGACCCGGGCACCTATCTGAGCTGGCGCCCGCTGGTGGTGGTCGCCGCGCTCGCCGCGCTCACCACGGCCGGCGTCGCGCTCGGGCGCCGGCACGCGGCCCGGCCGGAACGGGCTCCCGGCGGCACCGGGCCGCTGCGGAGCAGCCGGGCCGGGCGGCGCGTGGCCCGGCTGCTGAGCTCCGCGCGCGGCGCCTGGCGGGCCGGGGCCGGGTTGCGGGTCCGCGACTGGACGGTGGCGCTGGTGTACGCGGCGGTGAACTGGCTGACCGATCTGCTGTGCCTGGCCGCGGCCGCCCGCGCGCTGGGTCTGCCGGTGGGCGTGACCACGCTGGCCGGGATCTACCTCGGCGTGCAGATCGTGCGGCAGGTGCCGCTGACCCCGGGCGGGGTCGGCGTCGTCGAGACCGCGCTGGTCGCCGGCCTCACCGCGACCGGCGCGACGGCGGTCAGCGCGGCCGCCGCCGTGCTGGTCTACCGGCTGCTCTCCTGCTGGCTGATCATCCCCGTCGGTGGTGCCGCGGCGCTCGCGTTGCGCCGCGCGACCACGGTGCCGGTGCGGTAACGCCGGCGATCGCCACGGAAACAGTGATCGCAGGTCTTGTCTGCTGCGGATTCGGTGAAAAGATGTCTCCGCGAGGCGTGATATCTCTGCGGGAGGCCGGATGAGCACCACCAAGCGCGTGCTGACCAACTTCATCGACGGGGCGGCGGCCGAACCGGCCGACGGCCGGTACGAGGACCTGATCGACCCGTCCACGGGTGAGGTCTTCGCGGCCGCGCCGGTGTCGGGGCAGGCCGACGTCGACCGGGCGATGGCCGCGGCGGCGACCGCG
This sequence comes from Actinoplanes sp. NPDC004185, assembly GCF_053603475.1. NCBI lineage: Bacteria > Bacillati > Actinomycetota > Actinomycetes > Micromonosporales > Micromonosporaceae > Actinoplanes > Actinoplanes sp. NPDC004185. The sequence continues at coordinate 140,567 of NZ_JBSGFR010000020.1, forward strand.
TTCGAGAAGTGGCGCGACACCACGCCGAGCGACCGGCAGCGGGCCCTGCTGCGGTTCGCCGACGCGGTGGAGGCCCGGGCCGACGAGCTCGTGGCGGCCGAGTCGCAGAACACCGGCAAGCCGCTCGGGCTGACCGCCAGTGAGGAGCTGCCCCCGGCCGTCGACCAGATCCGCTTCTTCGCCGGCGCGGCCCGGCTGCTCGAGGGCCGCTCCGCGGGTGAGTATCTGACCGGTTACGAGAGCTACGTGCGGCGCGAGCCGGTGGGCGTCTGCGCCCAGGTGACGCCGTGGAACTACCCGCTGATGATGGCGGTGTGGAAGCTGGCCCCGGCGATCGCCGCCGGCAACACCGTGGTGCTCAAGCCCTCGGACACCACGCCGGTCACCACGGTCATGCTGGCCGAGATCGCCGCCGAGTTCCTGCCGCCGGGCGTGCTCAACGTCGTGGTCGGCGACCGGGACACCGGGCGGGCGCTGGTCGCGCACCCCACCCCGCGGATGGTGTCGATCACCGGGTCGGTACGGGCCGGCATGGAGGTGGCCTCCGCCGCCGCGGCCGACCTCAAGCGCACCCACCTCGAGCTGGGCGGCAAGGCGCCGGTGGTGATCTTCGACGACGCCGACCTGGAGGCGGCCGCGGCGGCGATCGCCGAGGCCGGCTACTTCAACGCCGGGCAGGACTGCACGGCCGCGACCCGGGTGCTGGCCGCCCCCGGCGTCTACACCGATTTCGTGGCGGCGCTGGCCGAGCAGGCCCGCGGCACCCGCACCGGCGCCCCGGACGACGAGGACGTGCTCTACGGCCCGCTGAACAACGCCCGCCAGCTGGACCGGGTCGGCGGCTTCATCGACCGGCTGCCCGACCACGCCAGCCTGGAGGCGGGCGGCGCCCGGGTCGGCGAGCGCGGCTACTTCTACTCCCCCACGGTGGTCTCCGGCCTGCGGCAGACCGACGAGATCATCCAGGACGAGGTGTTCGGGCCGGTCATCACCGTGCAGCGCTTCACCGACGAGGACGAGGCGGTGGCCTGGGCCAACGGCGTCGAGTACGGCCTGGCCTCGTCGGTGTGGACCCGCGACCACGGCCGGGCGATGCGGATGACCCGGCGGCTGGACTTCGGCTGCGTCTGGGTCAACTGCCACATCCCGCTGGTCGCGGAGATGCCGCACGGCGGCTTCAAGCACTCGGGCCACGGCAAGGACCTCTCCGTGTACGGCCTGGAGGACTACACCAGGATCAAGCACGTCATGCACAGTCTCGAGGGCTGAGCAGATGACGCAGTCCTCCGAAGAGCTGCACAAGCGCCGCCACGCCGCTGTCGCGCGGGGCGTCACCTCGATGGTGTCGTCCTACGTGGACCACGCGTCCGGCGGCAGCGTGCACGACGTCGACGGCCGGGAGTGGATCGACTTCGGTTCCGGCATCGCGGTGACCAGCGTCGGCAACGCGGCGCCGCGGGTCGTCGCCGCCGTCCGTGAGCAGGTCGAGCGGTTCACCCACACCTGCTTCATGGTGACGCCGTACGAGTCGTACGTGGCGGTGTGCGAGCAGCTGGCCGCGCTGACCCCGGGGCGGTTCGACAAGCGGGCGGCGCTGTTCAACTCCGGGGCCGAGGCGGTGGAGAACGCGGTCAAGGTGGCCCGGCACGCGACCGGGCGGCAGGCGGTGGTGGTGTTCGACCACGCGTACCACGGGCGGACCAACCTGACCATGGCGCTGACCGCGAAGTCGATGCCGTACAAGCACCGGTTCGGGCCGTTCGCGCCGGAGGTCTACCGGGCCCCGATGTCGTACCCGTTGCGCGACGGCGGGCTGTCCGGGCCGGACGCCGCGGCCCGGGCCATCGACGTGATGTCCAAGCAAGTGGGGGCGGCCAACGTGGCCGCGGTGCTGATCGAGCCGATCCAGGGCGAGGGCGGTTTCGTGGTGCCGGCGCCGGGCTTCCTGCCGGCCCTGGCCGCCTGGGCCCGCGAGGCCGGGGCGGTGTTCATCGCCGACGAGGTGCAGACCGGTTTCTGCCGCACCGGTGCCTGGTTCGCCTGCGCCGACGAGGGCGTGGAGCCGGACCTGGTCACCACGGCCAAGGGCATGGCCGGCGGGCTGCCGCTGGCCGGGGTGGTCGGGCGGGCCGAGCTGATGGACGCGGTGCACCCGGGCGGCCTGGGCGGCACGTACGGCGGCAACCCGATCGCGTGCGCCGCCGCGCTGGCGGCCATCGAGACCATGCAGGAGCTCGACCTCAATGCCGCCGCCAAGCGGATCGAGGCGCAGTTCATGCTCCGGCTGACCGCGCTGGCCATGAGTGACCCCGGCATCGCCGAGGTCCGCGGCCGGGGCGCGATGCTGGCGATCGAGCTGGTCAAGCCGGGCACGCTGGAGCCGGACCCGCTGCGCACCGCGGCCGTGGCGCGGGCCTGTCACGGCGCCGGGCTGCTGGTGCTGACCTGCGGCACCTACGCCAACGTGCTGCGCTTCCTGCCGCCGCTGGTCATCTCCGAAAAGCAGATCACCCGGGGCCTGGACATCCTGGCCGAGTCACTGCTCGCGCAGCTGCCAGGGTGAGCCGTAGGCGGTGAGCAGGTCGAGGAAGGGGACGGCGTCGAAGGCCTCGGGGCCCAGGACGCCGGCCCCTCGCCACGCCCCGGTGGCGAGCAGTTCGAGGGCGACGACCGGGTTGACGGCGGTCTGCCAGACGACGGCCTGGGAGCCGTACTCCCGCATGGACCAGGCGTTGTCGACGACGTGGTAGAGGTACACCGAGCGGGGCCGGCCGTCCCGGCCCGTGCCGGTGACCAGAGTGCCGGCGCAGGTGCTGCCGGTCATCTTGTCGCCCAGGCCGGCCGGGTCGGGCAGGCAGGCGGCCACCACGTCGCGCGGTGACACCGAGACGCCGCCGACGCGCACCGGGGCCGTCCGGTCCAGACCGAGCTTGTGCAGGGTCTTCAGCACGTCGATGAACTCCTTGCCCAACCCGTACTTGAAGGTCACCCGCTTGGCGTCGACCCAGCGCGGGATGAGCAGCACCTCCTCGTGCTCGACGTGCACGCACTCCACCTCGCCGATGCCGCCGGGGAAGTCGAAGATCTCCGGCTCGCTCAGCGGCTCGGTGGTGAACCAGCCGCGGCCGGCCTCCCAGATCACCGGCGGGTTGAGGCATTCCTCGATGGTGGTCCACACCGAGAACGACGGGGCGAAGTCGTAGCCGGCGACGACCAGGTTGCCGCCGTCGCGGATGCCGATCTCGTCGATGCCGGTGAAGAGGTGGTCGGCCGCGTACCGGGCGAAGACGTCGGAGAGGCCGGGCTCCACACCCATCCCGACCAGCGCCAGCCGGCCGGCGTCGAGCCAGCGCCCGGCCGCGGCGAACTGCTCGTCGCCGAGCTTGACGCCGGTGCGGCTGAACGGCTCGTCGGCGTGCGGGTGCGACAGGGACATCGCCATGTCGAGGTAGTCGGCGCCGGCCTCGTACGCGCCGTCGAAGATCGGCATGACGAACCGCGGGTCGACCGCGTTCAGCACGTGGGTGATGGCGTGTTCGCGGCAGAGCGCGGCTACCGCGGCGGCGGAGGACGCGTCGACCTGGGCGGCGGTGAAGCCCGCGTGCCCGGCGACCGCCGCGCGCGCCCGTTCGAGGTCGTAGTCGGCGACCACGAAGGCTTCGTAGAAGTCGCGGCGGGCGGCGATGCCGACAGCCGCCGCGCCGACCCCGCCGGCGCCGACGAGTAGTACGCGCATGGCATGCCTCTCCACAAAAGGTGCGCTCATCACATGAAAACGTGTGGCGATCACGGTATCGCGACGGAAACACTTGTCAATGGGCCAAAATTCTGCGATAAACGCAGCAGCAGGGTTTGCCCCCACCCCCCGGGAAGCCACCTCATGACAGTCACCGCACCGCCTCGGCGGCCGCTCCACAGAGCACGGTCAGCCCCGCCACGGATTCGCGGGCGTGTCCGGAATGCGCCGACGGATTCCGTTGCCATCCGCCGTCCTGCACGCCAGAATCGCTGCGTGACGGACCTGGCGCTGGACGACGTGAACAAGCAGATCATCGACCACCTGCAGCGGGACGGACGGATGTCCTACGCCGCGCTGGCGAAGATCATCGGGTTGTCCGAGGCGGCCGTGCGCCAGCGGGTCCAGCGTCTGCTGGACGGCGGGATGATGCAGATCGTCGCGGTCACCGACCCGCTGATGCTGGGCTTCGCCCGCCAGGCCATGGTCGGGGTCAAGTGCGTCGGCGACATGCGCGCCATCGCCGAGCAGCTGGCCGCCATCCCCGAGGTCGACTACGTGGTGATCTGCGCCGGCGGCTACGACCTGCTGGTGGAGCTCGTCTGCACCGACGACGAGCACCTGCTGACACTGCTCAACGAGGCCATCCGCGCGGTGCCCGGCGTCACCGGCACCGAGACGTTCATGTACCTGAAGCTCGCCAAACAGACCTACGCATGGGGGACACGATGACCGAAGACCTGTCCGGGTCCGCCCGCGACCACCTGTGGATGCACTTCACCCGGATGTCGTCGTACACCGGGGCGCAGGCCGGCGAGGTGCCGGTCATCGTGCGCGGCTCCGGGCCGTACATCTGGGACCAGAACGGCCGCCGCTACCTGGACGGGCTCTCCGGGCTGTTCGTCGTGCAGGCCGGGCACGGCCGCGGCGAGCTGGCCGACGCCGCCGCGAAGCAGGCGTCCGAGCTGGCCTACTTCCCGCTCTGGTCCTACGCCCACCCGACCGCGGTCGAGCTGGCCGAGCGCCTGGCCACGCTGACCCCCGGCGACCTCAACCGGGTCTTCTTCACCACCGGCGGCTCCGAGGCGGTGGAGAGCGCGTGGAAGCTGGCCCGCAGCTACTTCAAGCTGACCGGCAAGCCGATGAAGACCAAGGCGATCTCCCGGTCCATCGCCTACCACGGCACCACCATGGGCGCGCTGTCGCTGACCGGGCTGCCGCTGATCAAGCAGGAGTTCGAGCCGCTGGTGCCGGGCGCGCTCAAGGTGCCCAACACCAATTACTACCGGCGCCCGGACGAGTCCATGGGCGAGGAGCAGTTCGGCATCTGGGCCGCCGACCGCATCGCCGAGGCCATCGAGTTCGAGGGCCCGGACACGGTGGCCTGCGTCTTCCTGGAGCCGGTGCAGAACGCCGGCGGCTGCTTCCCGCCGCCGCCCGGCTACTTCCAGCGGGTACGCGAGATCTGCGACCGCTACGACGTGCTGCTCGTCTCCGACGAGGTGATCTGCGCGTTCGGCCGGCTCGGTGAGTACTTCGGCTCGACCCGGTACGGCTACACCCCCGACATCATCACCTGCGCCAAGGGCCTGACCTCCGGATACGTCCCGCTGGGGGCGATGATCGCGTCCGAGCGCCTGGTCGCGCCGTTCCTGGAGGGCGCCAACTCGTTCTCGCACGGGGTCACCTTCGGCGGGCACCCGGTCGCGTCCGCGGTCGCGCTGGCCAACCTCGACATCTTCGAGCGCGAGGACCTCAACGGGCACGTCCGGGCCAACTCGGCGCTGTTCCGGTCCTATCTGGAGCGGCTCACCGACCTGCCCATCGTCGGCGACGTCCGCGGCGACGGCTACTTCTTCGGCATCGAGCTGGTCAAGGACAAGACGACCAAGGAGACGTTCGACGCCGACGAGTCCGAGCGGCTGCTGCGCGGCTTCCTGTCCCGGGCGCTGTTCGAGGCCGGGCTGTACTGCCGGGCCGACGACCGCGGCGACCCGGTCATCCAGCTCGCTCCCCCGCTGATCTGCGAGGAGGAGCACTTCGCGGAGATCGAGCACGCCCTGCGCGGGGTGCTGACCGAGGCGTGGACCAAGCTCTGAGCGCGTCGTACTGGCTGGCCGCCCTGGGGGAACCCGAGGCGGTCCGGCCCCCGTTGCCCGGCGACCGGGACGTGGACGTCGCCATCGTCGGTGCCGGATACACCGGGCTGTGGACGGCGTACTACCTGGCCCGGGCCGACCCGACGCTGCGGATCGCGGTCGTCGAGGCGCAGTACGCGGGCTTCGGCGCTTCCGGCCGCAACGGTGGCTGGTGTTCCGGGCTGTTCCCCGTCGGCGTCGGCGCGCTGGCCCGGCGGCACGGCCGCGAGCAGGCGGTGGCCATGCACCGGGCGCTGGCCGAGACCGTGGACGAGGTGGGCCGCGCGGCCGCGGCCGAGGGCATCGACTGCTCGTACGCCAAGGGCGGCACGATCGCACTCGCCCGGTCCGCGGTCCAGTTGCGCCGCGCCGAGGCGGAGGCGGCCGAGGCCCAGGAGTACGGCCTGGACGTGACGCTGCTGGACGCCGCCGCCGCGCGGGAGAAGTGCGGTGCCGCCGGAGTGCTCGGCGGCACCTTCAGCCCGGACTGCGCCTCGCTGCAGCCGGCGGCCCTGGTCCGCGGGCTGGCGGCCGCCGTCGAGCGCCGGGGCGTCGCGATCCATGAGGGCACCCGGGCGCTGCAGCTGTCCCGCGGCGCGGTCCGCACCGACCACGGCACGGTACGCGCGGACGTGGTGGTCCGGGCCCTGGAGGGTTACACGGCCGCCCTGGCCGGGCACCGCCGCACCCTGGCCCCGGTGTACTCCCTGATGATCGCCACCGAGCCGCTGCCGCCCGAGGTGTGGGAGCGCATCGGCCTGGCCCGGCGCGAGACGTTCACCGACCACCGGCACCTGATCGTCTACGGCCAGCGGACCGCCGACGACCGGCTGGCGTTCGGCGGGCGGGGTGCGCCGTACCACTTCGGCTCGCGGGTGCGCCCGGCGTTCGACCGGGAGCCCGGCGTCTTCACAGCCCTGCGCAAGGCTCTGACCGACCTGTTCGGCATCGACCCGCCGATCGCGTACCGGTGGGGCGGGCCGCTGGGCATCCCCCGCGACTGGATGCCCTCGGTCGGCCTGGCCGACGGCCTGGCCTGGGCCGGCGGCTACGTCGGCGACGGCGTCGCGGCGGCCAACCTGGCCGGGCGCACCCTGGCCGACCTGATCACCGGTACGGACACCGAGCGCACCCGGCTGCCGTGGACCGGCCACCGCTCCCGCGCCTGGGAGCCGGAACCGCTGCGCTGGCTCGGCATCAACGCCGCCCTGCGGGGGACGGCCCTGCGCGACGCCTGGGAAATCGCCCGCGAATAAGGGTGCAGATCCGCCCGGCCCGGCCGATGGGGTAACCCGACAGTCAGCGACGACGACAGGGGTTCACCATGGCAGTCGAGGCCATCGGCTCGACGGGATCCGGCACGCCCAGCGCCCGCACCGAGCTCCAGCGCATCCAGCAGAAGCTGGCCGACGACCTGGCGGCCAAGGCGGCCGAGAAGGTCGCCGCCAAGGACAAGGCGGTCCTCACGCGGACCGAGGAGGACTCCCTCAAGGAACGGCAGACGACCAGCAAGACGCTGGACATCGGCCAGCTCGGCAGCTCCCTGGACCTGATCATCTGAGGCTTCAGCCGACGGCGACACGTGACGGATAAAAGTCGTTAAAAGGCCACATTGGTCGCCGATGGTCGTAGCATCGCCGCCATGGCCACCCGCCCGCACGGCCGCCTCGCCCTCGCCACGTTCGCGGTGACCCTGGTGGCGCTCACCGCCACGCCGGGTGCGGCGGTCGCGGCACCACCGGACCCGGCGGCCCTGGAAGCGGTCACCGAACTGGTCGACGGCGAGATGTGGCAGAAGGTGACCTACCGGGTGCACCGCGGCGAGGAGGTCACCGCGGCCCTCGGCGTGATCAGCGTGCAGGCCGCACCCGTCCGCGGCCTGGTCGCCGAGGTGCGGGCGTACGGCGATCTGGAGTTCACCCGGCACTACCGCAACTGCTGGTACACGACCGGGACCGACGCGGAGATCGCCTGGTGCCAGTTCGACGACGCGGTCGTGCCCGGGCACGGCGGGCTGACCCTCGAGGCCCCGATGGTCTCGGTGCGGCCGGACGCCGCGCCCTGGCACATCCACGGCCTGCCGTTCCGCTGGCAGAGCCTGAGCTGGGCGGCTTCCCGTGGCGGCCTGCGCAAGGTGGTCGACTACTTCAAGGTGCCGGGCGCCGCAGTGACCCGGGGCACCGACGGTGTCGTCGGCCTGCGCGCGCGGGCGCTGCCGATGGCCGACATCCGCGCCAACGGCAACTTCGCCCCGCTGGAGCTGGTCGACGGCCCGCCTCCGGCGAGGCCCTCGGCCTCCCCGGCCGCCTCCTCGCCGAGCGCCACCGCTTCCCCCTCCCCGGCCGCCACCGCCGCACCCTCCTCGCCCGCCACAGCTGCGCCCGCTCCGGCCGCCACTGTGGCCGGAACCGGCCAGGTGCCCGGCGCGAAGCCGGACCAGGGCCCCGGCGCGGAGCCCGGCGGCGCCGGCCTGGCGGTGACCGGCGGCCGGACCGCCGGAACGGCCGGCATCGGGGTGGCGCTGCTGATCAGCGGACTCGCGACCGTGCTGGTCGCACGCCGTCGGCGACGCTTGTATTGACACAACTCCAGCCGACTGGCACCCTTCCCTTGTATCAAGCGCATGACACAAAGGGGGACGGGTGCACCTCATCGCCACGGTGGTTCTGGTGTTGCTGCTGCTCGGCATCGCGGCCCTCGCGCTGGTCCGGGTCCACTGGCCCCTCACCGTGCCGGCCCCGGCCGTCCGCCGCCCCGATCCGGCCGCGCGGTGGCGAGTGGCCGGCATCCTCGCCGGCATCGTGGCCGCCGCTCTCGCCGTCGCCGCACAGACCCCCGAGCTGGGTCGCGGGATCCTGCTGGCGGCCCCCGTCTTCAGCATCGGCGTCTTCGCCGGGGCGCTGACCGGCGAGGCGACCCGCGGCCGGCCGGCGGGCGGGGTCCGCCGGGCCGGGCTCCGCGTCCGCCGCACGCTCGACTACGTCCCCCGCATCCTCGGCGCGGGCGTCGCGGCCTCCACTGTGGCGCTGTTCGCGGTGGCCACCCTCACGACCATGACCGCCTCCGCGGAGTCCGGCGGTCAGATGCTGATCTGCCCGGGAAACGTGCAGGAGCCGTGGCCGGGGTCGCACTACACCGTTCCGGCTCTGTCGGCCGTCGTGGCCGGGCTCGTGCTCGCGGCGTTCACGCTGCACCGGGTGGTCCGCCGCCCGCAGGCCGCCGAGCTCGCCGCCACCGACGACGCGTTGCGACGGCGTTCCGCCGAGGTCGTCACCGCCGCGACCGGCGTCCTGGTGCTCGTTCCGCTGACCGGGATCGCCCTGACCGCGGCCCTGGCCCTGCGGACGAGGTCGGAGTGTTCGGCCCAGTGGTGGGACTTCGCGGGACAGGGCCTGTCCGCGCTGGGCCTGGTCGCGTTCGCGGCGGCGGCCTGGTGCGGCGCCTGCGTGCTGCTGCCGGCGAAGCGGGCCCGGGCATGAGCGAGCCGCCCGTCCTGAGTGTCACGACGACGGACCCGACCCCGCCGTACGAGCAGGTGCGCCGGCAGCTCGCCGCCCTGATCGGCAGCGGTGCACTGCGCCGGGGTGAGCGCCTGCCGCCGCTGCGGCAGCTCGCCGGGGACCTCGGCCTGGCCGTCGGCACGGTCGCCCGGGCGTACCGGGAGCTCGAGGCCGCCGGCCTGGTCGTCTCCCGCCGCGGCGGCGGCACCCGGGTGGCCGGCGACGCGGCCCGCCCGGCCGGCCCGGCGGACGACGAGTCGGTGCTGCGGCGGGCCGCCGAGGACTACGTCTGGCGGGCCCGGGCGGCCGGCGCCGACCGCGGCTCCATCGTGGACGCGCTGCACCGGGCCCTCGACGCCACCCCCTGACCTCAGACATCGATGCCCTTGACTATCGATGAGCGCCGGGCTTAACGTCTGCGAAACCTTCCCGAGCATCAGCGAAGTCTTCGAGGGCGTCGATGAAACGATTCATGACCGCCGTGATCCTGGTCGTCGCCACCGCACTCGTGGGCTCCCCCGCGCTCGCGGCGGCGCCCACGGTCACGCAGAGCTCCGTCACCGTGCTGACCACCACCGGCCGCACCGCGCTGACCTACACCGGCTACATGAACGGCGAGTCGTTCCAGCAGGACGGCATCACCACGGTCGCCGGTTGGCAGTACACGGCGTTCTGGGACCAGAGCGGCTACGTGAACCTCTCCCGGCGGCAGCTGCCCGGCGGCGGCTGGCAGAACCTGCGGCTCACCGACTACGCGACGACCTCCACCGACTCGCACAACACCATCAGCATCGGCATCTCGCGCCAGGACGGCACCATCCACCTGGCCTTCGACATGCACTCCTCGGTGCTGCGCTACCGCCGGTCGGTGGCCGGGCTGGCGGGCTCCCCCGGCACGGCAGCCTGGTCCACCGGGAGCTTCGGCCCGGTGGTGACCAGCCTGACCGGGGCGGCCATGCCGACGATGACGTACCCGCAGTTCCTCACCACCCCGGCCGGCAAGCTGCAGCTCGCCCTGCGCACCGGCACCAGCGGCGCCGGGGACGAGGTCCTCTACGAGTACGCGGGCGGCACGTGGAGCTCCGTCGGGCGGTTCATCGACGGCACCACGGCCGGCAACAACGCGTACCTGTTCGGGCTGGAGTACGACAGCACCGGCCTGCTGCACGCCACGTGGACGGTGCGGGAGACGTCGGACGCCAGCACCAACCATGACCTGTTCTACGCGTACAGCAAGGACGACGGCCGTACCTGGCGCAACAACGCCGGGACCGTCATCGCGACCACCGGCAGCGCGCCGCTGATCTCCGACGCGGCCGGGCTGCGGGTCTGGGCCATCGGCCAGAACCGCGGCCTGATCAACCAGGAGTCGCAGGTGGTCGACAAGGCCGGGATCGTGCACGTGCTGGCCTCGCACCTGCCGGCGGCGGCCCCGGGCACCAGCGACTTCACCGCGGCCCGGGAGAACGCGGTGCTGGTGCACTACTGGCGGGACAAGGCGTCGAAGGTCTGGCACCAGACCTACACGCCGTTCCTGGAACGCTCCAGCCGCGGTGACATCGCGGTCGACGCGGCGGACAACCTCTACGTCGCCAGCGGCGACTCCAGCACCCGCAAGCTGCACATCGAGACGGCCTCGAAGGCGTCCGGCTGGACCGACTGGACGCTGCGCCACACCTCCGCCGCGATCTACTACTCCGACCCGCTGGTCGACCACGAGCGGCTGCGCACGCTGGGCGTGCTGAGCATCTTCGCGCCGCGGTACGGCGGCAGCCAGATCGACATCCAGGACTGGACGGTACGCCCCTGAGCGCATCGAGCGCCTACGATCCTCCTCATGGAGCAGACCCAGCCGCCCGTCGACCTGCAGACCGACCGCCCGCACCCGGCCCGGGTCTACGACTACCTGCTCGGCGGCAAGGACAACTTCGCGGCCGACCGCGCCGCCGCCGAGCAGGGCATCAAGGCCAATCCGGCCAGCCGCACGCCACCCCGGGAGAACCGCGCCTTCCTGCGCCGGGCGGTCCGCTTCCTGGCCGCGGAGCGCGGCATCGACCAGTTCCTCGACATCGGTACGGGCATCCCGAGCGCCCCGAACGTGCACCACGTGGCCCAGGAGGTGAACCCGGCCGCCCGGATCGTCTACGTCGACAACGACCCGATCGTGCTGGCCCACGCCCGCGCGCTGCTGACCAGCACCCCGGAGGGCCGCACCGAGTATCTCGACGCCGACCTGCGCGACGTGGACTCCATCCTGAACGCCCCGCAGCTGCGCGACACCCTGGACCTGGGCCGCCCGGTGGGTCTGCTGCTGATCGCGATACTGCACTTCATCGGCGACGAGAACGACCCGGAGGGCATCGTCGCGCGCCTGCTGGCGGCCCTGCCCCCGGGCAGCCACCTGGTGCTGTCCCACCTGACCGGCGACTTCGATCCGGTGGCGTGGGAGCACGTGGCGGCGATCTACCGGCGTACCGGGGTGACCATGCAGGTCCGCCCGCGCGACCGCATCGCGGGCTTCTTCACCGGCCTGGAGCTGGTCGAGCCGGGCGTCGAGCTGGTCAACCGCTGGCGCCCGGACGGCCCGAACCCCGACGGTGAGCCCACCGACGCCCAGGTCTCCGTCTACGGCGGGGTGGCCCGCAAGCCCGTCACCATTTGAACCGCCCCGGATACGTCACGTCGGCCAGCTTGTTCTGGCCCTCGATGTCGGGGTGGAAGTAGTCGATCTCGTTGACCAGGTCGAGGGAGAAGCGGACCCGGTGCGCGTCGCCGCCGTCCCAGCGGCACTTGCGGCCGTACTTCTCGCAGGCCGCCTCCAGCTCCCGGTTGTACGCGTCCACCCGGTCCTCGACCTGGCGGCGCCGCTCGTCGTCGGCCTTGGCGGTCGAGGTGGGCCGGGCCAGCAGGGACTGGCAGACGCCGCGGTTCCAGGCCCGGACGGCACGCTCGTTCTCGTGGCCCAGCTGCCACAGCCGGTAGATGTCCGGGATGCTCACCACGAGCACGCGCGCCTTCGGCAGGCCCTTCTTCAGCCGGGCCAGTGCCGTGTCGACCTGCTTGCGGAAGGTCCTGGTCGTGGTCATGTCGGCGACCCGGCCGGTGCAGGCGTCGTTGGCGCCGATGAGGACGGTCACGTACTGGACCTTGTCGTCGACCGCCCGATCGGCCTGGCCGGCGAGATCACGCGCCCGGGCCCCCGGTACGGCGTAGTTCTCGGCGTGACCCTTGATCGCGCCGTTGCCCTCTCGGATCCGCCGGTAGTGACTGTCCACCGCGGCACTGCTGCCGGTCGTCCACGAGTTACGGCTGCACGCCACCAGGGTGAAGCAGGTGCCGTAGCCGGCGGTGATGGAGTCGCCCAGCGCTCCCATGGACGCCGGCAGGCCCTTGGCGGTGCCGGTGGGCTCCGGAGCGGCGGTTCCGGCTCCCTCGCAGGCCAGCGCGAGGGCGGCGAGGGCGACGAGCACGATCAGGTGCCAGCGGCGGAGCACAAGCAATCCCCCATCACCGAATGCAACGACTGCATCACCGTAAGGCATGGGCGCTGCGGCCGTCACCCCGGTCACCCCCGGCCGGGCGGGACATCGCAAGCTGATCACCATGACCTACTCCGCGCTCAGCCACCTGGAGTGTTCCCGGACCGGCGCCCGCTACGACGCCGACGTGGTGCAGGGAGTCAGCGACGCCGGCGTACCGCTGCTGGCCCGCTACGACATCGAACAGGCGGGCCGGACCCTGACCCGCGAGTCGCTCGCCGCGCGCCCGGCGACCCTCTGGCGCTACCACGAGGTGCTGCCCGTACGGGACCCCGGCCGGATCGTGACCCTCGGCGAGGGCATGACGCCGTTGCTGCCGCTGCCGCGCTACGGTGCGCGGATCGGCGTACCCGGGCTGCTCATGAAGGACGAGGGCCTGGTGCCGACCGGATCCTTCAAGGCCCGCGGGGCCGCGGTGGGTGTCTCCCGGGCGGCCGAGCTGGGCGTCACCGGGGTGGCCATGCCGACCAACGGCAATGCGGGAGCGGCCTGGGCCACCTACGCCGCCCGGGCCGGAATGACCTGCCTGATCGCGATGCCGGTCGACGCGCCCGCGATCACCCGGACGGAATGCGTGGCCACCGGGGCCGAGCTGTACCTCGTCGACGGGCTGATCGGCGACGCCGGCCGGCTCATCAACGCGGCGGTCCGGGAGCGCACCGGCTACCAGGAGGTGTCGACGCTCAAGGAGCCGTACCGGCTCGAGGGCAAGAAGACCATGGGGTACGAGATCGTCGAGCAGCTCGGCTGGCGGGTCCCGGACGTCATCCTGTACCCCACCGGCGGCGGCGTCGGGATCATCGGCATCCACAAGGCCCTGCGGGAGATGCAGGAGCTCGGCTGGATCGGCGCGGACCTGCCCAGACTGGTGGCGGTGCAGGCCGAGGGGTGCGCGCCCATCGTGGAGGCGTTCGAGGAGGGCGCCGACGTGAGCCGGCCGTACCCGGACGCGAAGACCATCGCCTTCGGCATCACCGTGCCCAAGGCACTCGGCGACTTCCTGGTGCTGGACGCGGTCCGCGCGACCGGCGGTACGGCGGTGGCCGTCAGCGACGAGGCGCTGCTGGCCGAGCAACTGCTCGCCGCCCGCGACGAGGGCACCTTCATCTGCCCGGAGGGAGCGGCCTGCCTGGCCGCCGCCCGGCAGCTGCGCGAGAGCGGCTTCCTCGCCGCCACCGACAGCGTGGTCGTGCTCAACACGGGTACGGGCCTGAAGTACCCGGAGACCATCACGGTCGACGTGCCGACCCTGCCGGTGGACGGAGTGATCCCGGCCCCGAGCTGAGTCAGCTCTCGTCAGCGGACGGAATTCCACCCGAACAGGTGACAGTCAACCGCACGAGGTTGTTGCCGTGCTTGAAGACCGCGTAGGCACTCGACCCCGGCCCCTCGTCGACGTCGTTCACCTTGTACGGCTTGTTCGCAGAGTAGGACAGCAGCTTCGCGGTGGATGCACTCGGGCAGGTCGCCCGGACCGAACCACCGTCCGAGCTGAACGTGCGCTCCACGGGCGGCGGCGGCTCGGTCGTCGGCGCGGCCGTGGTCGGCGCGGGCTCCTCCGGGCCGGCTCCGGGTGCCGTGGTCGTCGGGGCCGGGGCACCGTCGACCGGAGGCGGGAAACCGGCGCCGGCCGGCGGGCCACCCGGCTCACCGGCGACGGCCGGCCGGGTTGCGCCGGTCCGGCCGGGGGCCGGGGCACCGGCGGGAGCACTCGGCTTGCCGGCGATCGACGGCGTGCGGGCCGAGGGGGCGACCGAGGCCACGTCGGCGTCGCTGAACACCGGGCCGGCGGCCGGCCGGTCGGTGCCGGTGCTGTCCGGGTTGATCAGCCACCAGAGCAGGCCGACGGTGCCGAGCAGGGCGACTGCCACGATGAGGGGCAGGATCCGCCGGCGCCGGTGGCGCGCTGCGGCCCGCGGGCCGGTGGGCGGGACCGCGGTGTGGGCTGGAGCGGTGGCGTGCTCGCCCGCCGGGCGAACGGTGGGGCCGGCGGCAGCCGACCCGGCGGCGAAGACCGGACCGGACGGTCCGGCGGTCGCGGCGCGCGGCTCAGCAGCCGCGGCACCCGGCTCAGCAGCCGCAGCACCCGGTCCGGCAGCCGCGGCCGGGCCCGGCCGCGCGACCGGCCAGCCGGAGCCGCTCAGCGTGTCCGGCCGACCGAACCCTGGCGCATCGGGCCCACCCATGTCGGCGGGATCATGCGACCCACCACGACCGGCCGCCGCACCTGCTCCACCAAGGCTCGCCGCGCCGCCCGGCCCACCGGCATCCGGAGCGGCCGGCCGAGGCGGATGGAACATCTCCGGAGGGACCCGATCCGGGTCACCGAGGGCAGCGACCGCGACCCCCGGACCGGCGACCGCCCCGGAGGACCGGGGCCGGATCAGCACCGAAGGCTCGTTGTCGTACGACGGCCCCCGCGCCCCGGCCGGCGCCGCGTCCTCCACCACGCGCAGCCCCGCACCCTGGGCCAGCAGCGCCGCCGCCTCCCGGGCGCTCGGCCGTTGCGTGGTGTCCTTGCTCAGGCACCGGTTGCACAGCGCCGTGATGTAGTCGGGCACGCCCGGGCTGACCGGCAGCGGCTCCGGGTCGATGTAGACGTGGGCGTTGAGCATCTGCGTGGTCGTGTCGGCGCTCCACGGCGAGTGCCCGGAGAGCATCCGGTACAGCAGGACACCGAGGGCGTACACGTCCGAGGCCGGTTCGACGCCGTCGCCGATCAGGCGTTCCGGGGCCAGGTAGGCCGGGGTGCCGAGCACCTCGAACTCCTCGTCGCCGGTGCCGGCCGGGTTGATCGCCGCCGCGATGCCGAAGTCGACGACCTTGGCGCCGGTCTCGGTCAGCATCACGTTGGCCGGTTTGATGTCGCGGTGCACGAGTCCGTCGGCGTGGGCCGCGGCCAGCGCCGCCGCCACCTCGGCGGCGACCCGCATCGCGAAGCGCGGGGACATCGGCCCGGCGTCCATCCGGTCCTGCAACGTGCCGCCGCGGACGAGCTCCATCACGACGTACGGCATGGAGGCCCCGTTCTCGCGGGCCTCGCCGTAGTCGTACACCTGGGCGATGTTGGGGTGCGACAGCGCCGCCGCCGCCCGGGCCTCGGCCCGGATCCGGTCACGCGCGTCCGGCTCGCCGGCGTGCTTGCCGGCCAGCAGCTTCACCGCGACGGGCCGGCCGAGCACCTCGTCGCGGGCACGCCAGACCACGGCCATGCCGCCGACACCGATCTCGTCGAGCAGCGCATAGCGGCCGCCGAGCAATTGAGCCCCCTCCATCCGGGGCAGTCTGCCCGGATCCGCTTCGCCGCGCATCCCCGGGGTCCCCGACACCTTGACGTGGATCGATGTATTGCGCTGAGATGAACGACGTCACCGGTTGTTAACGGTCACATCGTCCCAGCCCCCGGGAGGACCCGCCATGCCCATCTCCAGACGTCTGCTGACGGCGGCGGTGACCGGTCTGCTGGCCGGCGCGACGCTGACCGCGGTGACCGCGCAACCCGCGGCCGCCGCCGGGCCCGCGCCGCACTACCTGATGACAGCCTTCACCAACTCCAGCGAGTCGAACATGTACGTCTACGACTCGTCCAACGCCACCAACTTCGACCTGATCAGGGCGAACGCCTACACACCGCCGTCCGGGCTGATCCGCGACCCGAGCGTCATGCGGCACACCGACGGTTACTACTACATCGTCTACACGACCAACTGGACCGGTAACACGATCGGCTTCGCCCGCAGCACCGACCACGTGACCTGGACCTTCCTGCGCAACGTGACGGTCGGACTGAACGGCGCGACCGGCAGCACCTGGGCGCCTGAGTGGTTCAAGGACACCGACGGCAGCGTCAACGTCATCTTCTCGGCGTCGAGCACCGGGACGGCGGGACAGTTCCAGCCGTACAAGATCACCGCGACGAACGGTGACCTGTCCGCGTGGAGCGCGCGCACCGCGATCGGCATCCCGGCCAACCACATCGACACCTTCGTGGTGAAGTCGGGCAGCACCTACCACGCGTTCGCGAAGAACGAGACGACCAAATACATCGAGCACGCCACGGCCGGCTCGCTGACCGGACCCTGGACCTTCACCGGTACGGGCAACTGGGCGGGCTGGGGCTCCGGACTCGAGGGCCCGGCCCTGACGCAGCTGCCGAACGGGTCATGGCGGCTCTACTTCGACCAGTACGGCGCCGGGCGCTACTACTACGCCGACAGCAGCAACCTGAACACCTGGTCGGCCAAGACCGAACTGCCCGGCCTCTCCGGCACCGTGCGGCACTTCACCGTGCTGCGCGAGAACGTCGGCGACAGCACCGCGGTCCCGACCGGCAACCGGTCCCTGCGCTCGGTCAACTTCCCCGACCGGTACGTGCGCCACCGCAACAGCCTCGGCTACCTGGAGCCGGTGAGCACCGCCACCGACCGCCTGGACGCGACGTTCACGATCGGCGCCGGCCTGGCCAACGGCAACTGCTACACGTTCCAGTCGGTGAACCCGGCCGGCCGCTACCTGCGCCACGCCAACAACCGCCTGGTCCTGGCGGCCAACGACGGCAGCGCCACGTTCCGCAACGACGCCACGTTCTGCGGACGGGCCGGGCTGTCGGGCAGCGGGACGTCGTTCGAGTCGTACAACTATCCGGGCTTCTACCTGCGTCACTACAACTACGAGCTGCGCATCGACCGCAACGACGGCAGCGCGGCCCTGAAGTCCGACGCCTCCTTCACGGTGACCGCGCCGCTGGGCTAGGTACGACCGCGGGCCCCTGCCGAACAGGCTCGCGCTCATGACCGGCGGCGACTGGCGGGATGGCGGTTTCAGGCAGCGCCGGCCCTCCGTGGAGACTCTCGCCTGGGTCGCCGGTGCCGGGCATCCTGGCCACTGATTCAGACCGTGGACGGATTCCTGGATAGCTCCCCCGGGCGAGCGTCAGGTGCCGGTCGGCGCGCAGAGGCCAGCTGTGTGGAAGGCGGCGTTCGGTGTCATGGCGACGCCGCCGCCACCGGACATCGCCGTCTTTCTGCACTGCGACCTCCTGCCGGTCAACATGCTTTGGTCGCGCGGGAGGATCACTGGACTGACCGACTGGAACTCCATCCATCGGGGGCCGCGCGCGGTCGACATCGGGCACTGCCGGCGATACCTGGCGGCGCTCTGCTCGCCCGAGTGGTCGGAGCAGCTCCGGTCGCTCTACGAGTCGATCGCCGGGGTGACTCTCGATCCGTGGTGGGACCTGTACGCCCTGCTGCACCACGACGACAGCGGGCCGAAGTGGATCAGTGGTCAGGTGCCTCGGCTAGGCATCAGGCCGCGGTGCAGCCCGCGGTGGTCGCAGCCGGGTGGCACTCGGCGAGCCGGGCTCCGATGACCTCCGGCTCGATCGGCAGGGTCGCCGCGCCGGCGCCCGCGATCGGCCGGGGGCGCCGGGGTTGCACCCGGCCCGAGCTGCCGCCGCGGCCCGGGTAGACCAGCAGGCCGTTGATCGGGTCGGGCACCGCGTCCAGGGCCGCGCGTACGCCCGGCAGCTCGCGGAACACCGGCCACTGCCCGTCACCACGGAACGCGATCTCGAACAGCACGCCCCACGAATGCCGGTGCCAGTGCCACTCGTACGCGCCGTGCGTCAGCGCCGCCTCGGTCAGGGCGTCGCCGTGCGCGTCCTGCCACAGCGCCGCCGAGAGCGTCGCGCCGTCGAGGACCTCCACCGACCACCAGTGCAGTTCCATAGTGCGATCGACCGTACGCCCGCCGCGCCACCTGCGGAGCGTTGATCGGCGAGGTCCGCAGATGGTGCGAGGCGGCGTCAGTGGCGGCCGGCGGCCATGCCCATCAGGTGGTCGAGGATGTGGTCGCCGGCGACGCGCAGGCCGTTGTGCTCGTACTCGCTGGTGACCCAGACCCGGGTGTTGCCGACCGCGCGGGCCGTCTCCAGCTGGAGCTGCGCGTCCACGTACATGTCGTCGAAGTAGACCGCCGCGTGCACCGGGACCTCGTTGGCGGCGAGCCGGTCGAGGTCGTACAGCGGCGGCCAGTCGTCGTAGCCGGCCAGCAGGTCGGCGGCCGCGGCGAACGGCTTCAGCGCGGCGATCTCCCGGAACATCCAGGGATACATCATCTCGCCGGTGAACAGCAACGGGTCGGCGTCGGCGGCGAACTCCGGGTGCCGGGCCAGGGCCCGTTCCGCCGCCCAGCCGGTGGCCGAGCCGTCCGGGTTACAGGTGAACTCCTGCAGCGCGAAGATCGGGATGTCGATGAAGCCGGTCGTGGCCATCACCGCGTACCGGAAGCCGTCGGCCAGCTGGTCGCCGTGCCAGGCCTCGTCGAGCAGCCAGTGCAGGTTGGCGTAGCCGTCGCTCATCCCGAACGAGTTGCCCAGGAACCGCAGCCGGCGGGTGGTGAGCCGGTCCCCGTCGGGCAGCCGCACGTCGTTGTCGTCGAGGTGGTCGGCGAGCCGGCGCACGGCCGCGGCGTCCTCGGGGTACGCGCGGTAGTACTCGGCGTTGCGGGCGGCCACGCGTGGGTAGGTGCGCGCGTACCAGTCGTCGGCGGTCGCCTTGATGCCCGGCAGGCCGCCCGTCACGTAGCAGGTGCGCAGCCCCTCGGGCGCCCGCGAGAGGTAGGCCAGGGTGATGAAACCGCCGTAGCTCTGCCCCAGGGTGTCCCACCGCGCGCCGCCGGCGATCCGGGCCCGGGCGATCTCCGCGTCCGCCACGATGCTGTCCGCGCGGAAGAGCCGCAGGTGCGCGGCGAGCTGCTCGGGGGCCATGCCCTGCACCGTCCGGGCGGTGACGGGCGAGCTGCGCCCGGTCCCCCGCTGGTCGAGCAGCAGCACCCGGTGGGTGCGCAGGGCCCGGCCGAGCCAGCCGTCCGCGGCCGTCGGCCGCGGCGCCTTGCCGCCCGGACCACCCTGCAGGAACAGCAGCCACGGCAGGTCGTCGCCGGCCCGGTCCGGGGCCACGACCTCCCGCGCGAAAAGCTCGATGGCCGGTCCGCCGGGGTCGTCGTGATCCAGCGGTACGGCGAGAACATGGTCGCGGAAGCACAGCCCCGGAGTGGCGATCATGCGGCTACGGTAGCCGCCGCGTCAGTCGTGCGGCAGCGCGGCGATCCGGCTCTCCGGCACGTCCCAGTCCGCTTCCAGGGCGCCGGCCCAGGGCACGACCCGCACCGCGATCGAGCCGCCGCCCGCGCAGCTCGCGGTCAGCAGGCCGGTGGACTGGCCGGAGAAGTAACCCACGCTGACCGTGCGACCGGCCACCTCGACGTCGTGCGGGCGGCGGCTCCAGCCGGCCGCGCTGAGCCGGAGCCGGACGATCGGGCCGTACCGCTCGTCCAGGGCCTGGATCAGGCCGGGCAGTTCGGCGGCCGGGTCGGTGCCCCGGGGCCACCAGCAGCCCTGGACCACCGGGCGAGGGCCTGCGGTGGGTTCGAGCCACAGCCGGGGCGCGTCGGTGGGAGTGCGGGTTTCGGTCGAGCGTGCCATCGGACTTCCTGTCATCGATGAGCGTCGTCGGGCACGGGTCCAGACCAGAATTGGCGGTAACGGAAGGGACGAGGTCCACCGAGGCCGGTGAAGGGGAAACACCCTGAACAGTACGCCTGCGCCGCCAGCCGGCCGGTGGCGCCTACGCCGCGAGGGTGCGCTCGGCGACGATCGCCGCGATGCACTCGTAGGCGTCGGGGTGCCCGGATCGGCCCGGGTCGACGCAGGCCAGCGAGGCCGCGCGCTGCTCGTCGAAGGCCGGCCCGGGCAGCCCGGCGGGGTCGCCGGACGCGGCGAACGGGAACGGCCGGCTGCCCGCGGGCGCCGAGACGTGCCGTGGCCGGCCGTGCGGTCGCGCTCCGCCGCGCCCGGCCCCGCCCGGCAGCAGGGTCGCCGCTTCCTCGTCGGTGCCGCCGTCGCCGGTCACCAGGGACAGCTGGGTCTCCTCGCTGTCCGGCTGCAACGGCCAGCACTGACTGCGGACGATCAGCCTGCCCGCGCTGCGCTCACGGTGGGGCAGTTCCGTGCCGTCGTATGTATCGATGGTCTTCATCACGGCCTCCCCGCGGGACAGCGGCCGAAATCTGGAGCCGTCCTCCACGGTACGCCCGATCCAGCCCGGCGAACCCGCCAAGATGTGCCGAAATCGTCAGGGTGCCGCCCGGACCGCGCCGCCGTCGAGCCAGCCGTCGGCGTCGCCGAGGTCCCAGTCGGCGAGGATCTCGCGGGTGTGCGCGCCAGGCAGGGCCGGGGTGCCGACCGGGCCGGGCGGCGTCGCGGAGAAGCGGGGCGCCGCCGCCGGCTGGACCACGCCACCGGGGCGTTCGAAGGTGCCACGGCTCGCCAGGTGCGGGTGCGCGGCGGCCTCGCCCAGCGACAGCACCGGCGCCACACAGGCCTCGGTGCCCTCGAAGATTCGCGCCCATTCCTGCTGGGTGCGGGTGGCGAAGGCGGCGGCGATGCGGGCGCGCAGCTCCGGCCAGCGGGCGCGGTCGTACTGCGCGGGCAGGTCGTCGCCGGGGGCGAGCAGGCGGATGAATTCGGCGTAGAACTGCGGCTCCAGCGCGCCGACGGCCAGGTGGCGACCGTCCGCGGCCGGGTAGACGTCGTAGAAGGGCGCGCCGGTGTCGATCAGGTTCACGCCGCGCTCGTCGCGCCACTGACCGGCCGCGCTGAGGCCGTACAGCAGGGTCGTGAGATGGGCCGCGCCGTCCGTGATCGCCGCATCCACCACCTGGCCGTGGCCGGTGCGCGCGGCCTCGCGCAGCGCGGCCAGCAGGCCGACGACCAGGTAGAGCGAGCCACCGGCGAAGTCACCCAGCAGGTTGACCGGCACCTGCGGCGGGCCGCCGGCCCGGCCGATCGCGTGCAGCGCGCCGGTGACGGCCAGGTAGGTGAGGTCGTGACCGGCGCTCGCGGCGAGCGGCCCGTCCTGGCCCCAGCCGGTCATCCGCGCGTAGACCAGCCGCGGGTTGCGGGCCAGCGCCGCGTCCGGGCCGACGCCGAGCCGTTCGGCGACCCCGGGCCGGTAGCCCTCGACGACCGCGTCGGCCCGCTCGGCCAGAGCCAGCACCAGCTCCCGGCCGCGGTCCTGCTTGAGGTCCGCCGCGATCGAGCGTTTGCCCCGGGTCAGCAGGTCGAAGCGCGGGTCCACGGACAGCGGCGAGCCGGGGCCGACGCGGTCCACCCGGACGACGTCGGCGCCGAGATCGGCCAGCAGCATCGCGGCGAACGGGCCCGGCCCGATGCCGGCCAGCTCGACCACCTTGAGACCACGCAACGGTCCCCGATCATCCGGCATGCGTACCTCCGAGCACTGGACTCCCCTACGATGAACCCCGTCGATCCCCCTCGACCGGGAGGCGATCATGTATCCACCCCAGCCGTGGGATCTGCGCGGTCAGCTCCATCTTTCGCTCTTCGCGGTGCCGCGGTCCGCGCTCGCGCCACTTCCGGAACCCCTGGCGGCCGCCATCCGGCCGGTCCCGTTCGGCCGCCCGGCGACCGCGCTCCACGAACGGCGGCCCTGCCGGTGCCACACCTGGGCGAAATCGCCGAGGCGGTACTCCCGGCCGCTCATGCGGACCCC
>NZ_JBSGFR010000021.1:0-155018 GCF_053603475.1 Actinoplanes sp. NPDC004185
CCACCAGATACGACAAGCTGGCCGTGCGCTACGAAGCCACCCTCACCGTCGCCGCCATCAACCAATGGCTCAAAGCTTTATGAAACGCGACCTAGGGCAGGGCAGCCACGAGCTCGGTGACCGAACGGCGGCGACCGGTGTAGAACGGCACCTCCTCGCGGACGTGCCGGCGGGCGGTCGACGCCCGCAGGTCACGCATCAGGTCGACGATGCGGTGCAGCTCGTCGGCCTCGAACGCCAGCATCCACTCGTAGTCACCCAGCGCGAACGACGCGACCGTGTTGGCCCGCACGTCCGGGTAGCCGCGGGCCATCTTGCCGTGCTCGGCCAGCATGAAACGCCGCTCCTCGTCGGGCAGCAGATACCACTCGTAGGACCGGACGAACGGGTACACGCAGATGTACGGGCGGGCCTCCTCGCCGGCCAGGAACGCCGGCAGGTGGCTCTTGTTGAACTCGGCCGGGCGGTGCAGCGCCATCTGGGACCAGACCGGGTCCAGGTGGCGGCCCAGCGCCGTCCGGCGGAACAACCCGTACGCCTCCTGCAGCGCGTCCGGCGACTCCGAGTGCCACCACACCATGATGTCGGCGTCGGCGCGCAGCCCGGCCACGTCGTACGTGCCGCGTACCACCACGTCCTTGCCGAGCAGCTGCTCGAACAGCGCGTCGACCTCGCCGGCCAGATCCTCGCGCAGGGCCGGCAGCGGCGACGCGACCTTGAAGACCGACCACATGGTGTAACGGATCGTCGCGTTCAGCTCCTTGACCCGCGCGGCATTCGTCTGCGGCTGATCGGTCATCGTTCCTCCAGGTGTTTCAGGACGTCGTCGGCGGCGCTCTCGCCGCTGGCCACACAAGCTGGAATGCCCACCCCGTCGTACGCGGCGCCGGCCAGGACCAGGCCGGGCTGGTCGCTGAGCGCCGCCCGGGCCAGGGCGACCCGGTCGAGGTGCCCCGGGGCGTACTGCGGCAGGCCGCCACCCCAGCGTTGCACCCAGGTCTCCACCGGCGGCGGCAGCTCGCCGCCGAGCAGCCGGCCCAGCTCGGCGTGGGCGGTCGCGGCCAGCACGGGATCGGGCTGTTGCAGCCGCTGCTCCTCACCGGCCCGGCCCAGCGAGGCCCGGATGATCACCGGACCGTGCTCGCGCCGCAGGTGCGACCACTTGTGGGTGAAGAACGTGGCCGCCTTGACCAGGGTGCCTTCGGTCGGCGGCACGAGGAAACCGGACAGGTCGGGCAGCGGAGTGCCGGGCGGCAACGCCATGGCGATCAGCGCCACGCTGGCGTAGTCGAGCGTCTCGATCTCGGCGGCGGCGGACAAATCCACCCCGGCGAGCAGGCGGGCGGCGGGCCTGGCCGGCACGGCGAGCACGACGGCGTCGACATCGTCGGTCTGCGGCGCCGGGACCGGGCCCAGCAGCAGCCGCCAGCCGTGCGGGGTGCGGGCGATCTCGCGGACCGGCAGGCCCAGGCTGATCCGCGCGCCGGTGGCGGCCGCCGCGGCCGCGACCAGCTGCGTCATCCCGCCGTCGACCGCGCCGAAGACCGGGCGGCCGGGCACGCGGGCGGCGGCGGCCTGGGCGGCACGCACGGCGGCGATCAGGGTGTGCTCCGTGCGGGCGGTGCGGGCCAGGGCGGGCATGGTGGTGGCCAGGGAGAGGCGGTCGGCGCGACCGGCGTACACGCCGCCCAGCATCGGGTCGACCAGCCGGTCGGCGACCTCGTCGCCGAAACGGGCCCGGACCAGCGCACCCACGGCGACGTCGGCGCCGGGATCGAGCAGCGGACGGCCCTCGTCGCGGTCCAGGCCGGCGGCCGGCCGCGCGACCGCGCCGAGCAGGCTCAGATCCCCGGGTACGCCGACCAGCGTCCCCTTGGGCACCGGCTGCAACGCGCCACCGATCGCCAGGGCGGCCGGAATCGCGGACGGGTGCACGAGGCGGTCGCCCAACCCGAGCCGCCGCACGAACCGCACGGCTGCGGACTCGCCGCCGTCCGGCCCACCGACCAGGAAGGACTCGGCGCCCCGCTCGACGGTGCAGCCGGCCAGCTCCCCGGTGCGCAACTTGCCACCGAGCCGCCCGGACTGCTCGTAGATGATGATCTCGGTGTCGGCGGGCGCCCGGTCCCTGATCCGCACGGCAGCAGCCAGCCCGGCGATCCCGCCGCCGACGACCGCAACCCGCTTCCGCACGAAACAACAGTCTCAGGCCCTGCACCCCGCCGGCCACCCGGGTCCATCAATGTGACAGGCACATCAACCACACCCGGGTCGACCGCGACCAGAGTCGCGCTGCGCCCGTCGGTGTCGAGGACGCCGAAAATGACCAGGCGCCCTTTGCCGTAGTCATTTTCGGTGGCCTCGGCACCGACCTCGTGGGGCGCAGTGCCCGCCGAGCGGAGCGAGGCCAGCAACACAGCCATCAAACAGAATGGATCAGCTCAACCAGGCGGGTGAGGACCTCCGGGTCGGTTTCCGGCATCACGCCGTGGCCCAGGTTGAAGATGTGGCCCGGCGCCGCCTTGCCCTCGGCCAGCACCCGGCGGGCCTCGCGCTCCACGACCTCCCACGGCGCGAACAGGATCGCCGGGTCCAGGTTGCCCTGGACCGCCTTGTCCGCCCCGATCAGCGTCGTCGCCTCGTCCAGCGGGGTCCGCCAGTCCACCCCGACCACGTCGGCGCCGGCCTCACCCATCGCCCGCAGCAGCACGGCCGTGCCCACCCCGAAATGGATCCGCGGCACCCCGGCCCCGGCCAGCCCGCCCAGCACCTTGGCCGAGTGCGGCAGCACGTACCGGCGGTAGTCGGCCTCGGACAGCGCGCCCGCCCACGAGTCGAAGAGCTGGACCGCGCTCACCCCGGCCCCGGCCTGGACCCGCAGGAACGCCAGGGTGATGTCGGCCAGCTTGGCCAGCAGGGCGTGCCAGAGGTCCGGCTCGCCGTACATCATCGCCTTGGTCTTCAGGTAGGTCCGGGACGGTCCGCCCTCGATCAGGTAGCTGGCCAGGGTGAACGGCGCCCCGGCGAACCCGATCAGCGGGATCGGGCCGAGCTCGGGCACCAGCAGGCGCACAGCCTCGTCGACGTAGCCGACGTCCGCCGGCTCCAGCGGGCGCAGCCGGGCCACGTCGGCGGCCGTACGGATCGGCTCGGCCACCACCGGGCCGGTGCCGGCCACGATGTCCAGGTCGACGCCGGCCGCGGCCAGCGGCACCACGATGTCGCTGAACAGGATCGCGGCGTCGACGCCGTGCCGGCGTACCGGCTGCAGGGTGATCTCGGTGACCAGGTCCGGCCGGCGGCAGGACTCGAGCATCCCGACCCCCGCGCGGATCTTGCGGTATTCGGGCAGCGAGCGGCCCGCTTGTCGCATGAACCAGACGGGCGTGTGCGGCACCGGCAGGCCGCGGCAGGCCCGGACGAACGCCGAATCTTCGAGGATCGTGGTCACCCGCGACATCGTGCCACGTGAGTGAACGGCGTCGTGCGGCGCGCCGCGCGGGCCGGTACCGCGGTGATCGGCATAGGCTTCGAGGCATGGGTCCCACGTCCGCCGCACCCGAGGCGTTCACCCGCGCCGTCACCGGGCTGCGGGCTGCCGCGCCCCGCGAGGAGATCCTGCTCGAGGAGATCGCGGCGCCGCAGCGGCTGGCCCCGTACGGCTTCGCGCTGAGCGCCACCGTCCTGCGCGACGGTGACGAGGTGGCCAGCGGCCGGCTGATCCTGCTGCACGACCCGGCCGGCCACGACGCCTGGCAGGGCAACCTGCGGCTGGTCACGCTGATCACGGCGGAGCTGGAGTCGGACATGGCCGGCGATCCGCTGCTGCCGGCGGTGGCGTGGACCTGGCTCACCGACGGCCTGGAGCAGCACGCGGCGGCCTACACGGCGATCGGCGGCACGATCACCCAGACGACGTCGACCCGCTTCGGCGAGCTGGCCGGCCCGGCCCCGACGGCCGACCTGGAGATCCGCGCCTCCTGGACCCCGACCTCGGACGACCTGGGCGCTCACCTGCAGGGCTGGTGCACGATGCTCGCCTCCACCGCCGGCCTGCCCCCACCAGGCGTGACCGCCCTCGGCAACCGCCAACGAGCGGGCGCCAACTAACAGATCTTGAAGGTGTCGCAGGCGGTCTTGATCGGGACGGCCAGGCCGATGCCTTCCGCGTCCCGGGCTTTGGCCGTGGCCAGCCCGATCACCTCGTCCGCGCTGTTCACCACCGGCCCGCCGGAGTTGCCCGGGTTGATCGGGGCGTCGAACTGGATCGTCGGGCCTTCCGAGTCGTCCGGCCGGTACGCGCTCACCACCCCGGTCGTCACCGTGTCCTCCAGGCCCAGCGGCGCGCCGACCACCACCACCTGCTGACCCGGTTTGACCGTGGCCGGCGCGGTCTCCAGGCCGGCGATCTTGCGGTTGGCGCGCAGCAGGGCCAGGTCGTTGCCCTTGCTGACCTTGACGATGGTCGCGGTCACCTCGTCCTTGCCGCGTTCCAGGAAGACCTTGCGCGCGCCGGAGTTCCACACCGATTCGACCACGTGGAAGTTCGTCAGCAGGTTGGCCTGGCCTTCGGCCGCTTTGTCGCCGACCGAGAACGCCGTACCGGTGAAGTTGCCGGCCCGGACCCGGAAGACGCTCGGCAACACCGACGACGAGATCGCCTCGGGGTCGAAGACCGCGGCGAGCTTCTGCTCGAGCTTGTCGGCCCGCTCGGTGAGCTGGTCCTGGCGTTGCAGCGCGCCGGCCAGCTGGTCCGCGCTGGCGCCGAGCCGGCTGTCCACCCGGTCGAGCCGCCAGGCCTGCCAGCCGGCCACCAGGAGCAGCACCAGGACCAGGACCATCGTCATCAGCCGGCTACGGCCGCGGCCGTTGAGCACGGCCGGCTCGGTCGCTGGATCAGCCACCACCGGGTACGCGGCCGCGCCGTCCGGCGACGGCAGGTACGGCGCACCGAACCGGCTCGCCGGGCGCGGATGACCGAACCGGGGCTCGGGCCGGTGCGCGGTGGCCCATTCGCCCGACGGGTGGTCGGGCAGGCTGAGCAGCGGGTCCTGCGGTGGCCGGCGCGGGCCCGGCACCCCGAAGGGGTCGTAGGCGGTCGTCATGCGGCGCGGGCCTCCCGGGTATCGACGCTCCGGTCTCTAGTACGGACGGAAAGGGGTCCGCGGACGGGCGTACGCGGGCTTTCTTGAAACAGGTCCGCCGGCGGCCGGAGTGGATCGAGGCCCGACGCGCCGGGACCCGGCTGCGCACACCGGGGGCGGTACCCCCGTACGGTTACGGAGTGACCGACGAAGCACCCCTGCGCCGTCGGGACGCGCCGGACCAAGCAGGGGACGGACCGCACGCCGTGCCGCCCGACCCGATGTCTGGCGGTCCCGAGAGCGAACCTGCCCGCACCTCCGTTCCCCTCACCGCACCCCGCGACGGCACGCCCCGGCCGGTCGAGACCGCCGATGAGCTGGCCGAAGTGGTCGCCCGGATGGCCTCGGGCTCCGGCCCGGTGGCGGTCGACGCCGAGCGCGCGTCCGGCTACCGCTACACCCAGAAGGCCTACCTGGTGCAGTTGCGCCGGGCCGGGGCCGGCACGGTGCTGATCGATCCGATGCCGCTGGACGACCTGCGCACCCTGGACGAGGCCCTGGCCGAGACCGAGTGGGTGCTGCACGCGGCCAGCCAGGATCTGGCCTGCCTGGCCGAGGTGGGGATGAAGCCGCGCCGGCTGTTCGACACCGAGCTGGCCGCCCGGCTGGCCGGTTTCGAGCGGGTCGGGCTGGCCGCGCTCACCGAGCAGCTGCTCGGCTACTCGCTGGAGAAGCACCATTCGGCGGCGGACTGGTCGACCCGGCCGCTGCCGGAGTCCTGGCTGACGTACGCCGCCCTGGACGTCGAGCTGCTCACCGACCTGCGCGATCTGCTGGCCGCGGAGTTGGAACGGCAGGGCAAGTCGGCGTGGGCGGCCGAGGAGTTCGCGGCCCTGGTGGCCAGCGCCGACCGGCCGCCGCGCAGCCGGCCGGACCCGTGGCGGCGCACCTCCGGCATCCACCGGGTCCGCGGCGCCCGCGCCCAGTCCCGGGTCCGCGCCCTCTGGTACGCCCGCGACGGCGTGGCGGCCCGCCGTGACTCGGCGCCGGGCCGGGTGCTGCCCGACTCGGCGATCATCGCCGCGGCCGAGCTGGACCCGAAGGACGAACGCGCACTGCTGGCCCTGCCGGGCTTCGGTGGCCGGTCGGTGCGCCGGCTGGCCCGGGTGTGGCTGGACGCCCTGGACGCGGCCCGCGCGCTGCCGGACGAAGAGCTGCCGGTGAACGTGCCGGTCGACGGCCCGCCCCCGCCGCACCGCTGGGCCGAGCGGGACCCGGTCGCGGCGGCCCGGTTGCAGCGCTGCCGGCAGGTCGTGATCGGTACGGCCGAAGCACACACCCTGCCCCCGGAGAACCTGATCAGCCCGGACTTCATCCGCCGGCTGGCCTGGTCCCCGCCGGAGGACGTGACGCCGCAGACGGTGGCAGACACGCTGCGCGGCTTCGGCGCCCGGAACTGGCAGGTAGGCCTGATCGCCGACGGCATCGCCAAGGTCCTCCCAGAGCCACCCCCGGCCGCCCCACCGCCGCCGGCCGACTGATCCGCATCTCGCCCGCCGTGACCGCTCGCCGGTCGCGGCGGGCTCTTTTTCACCTGTAACCAGCCGGCCAGCGGGAATGGGTCTCGACGCTGGGCGGCCGACCTCCTCGACGACCAAGCCTCGTTGGACTCCACTCCCGGCAGGTGCCCCATCCGCCCAGCGGTTCTCGCCCTGGAGGCCCGTCGGCAGATCTTGGAAAGATTTGGCCCCTATAGCGGCCATTTCTTACCAAGATCTCCCCACCAGAGGCCAGGCGCGAGGCGAGGCGGGAGAGGGCAGGCGAGCGCGAGGCGAGGCGGGGAGAGGGCAGGCGAGGCGAGGCGGGGTGAGGTCAGGCGGGCGCGAGGTAGGCGGGCATGGGCGAGGCTGGGCGGGAGGCGGGGCGCTCGGCGGGCGCTGGAGTGGAGGCGTAGCCGAGGGTGGAGGCGTAGCCGAGGGTGGAGGCGTAGCCGGGAGTGCCCGCTGGGCGGGCGAGGGCGAGTGGTCCCGCACATGGCAGGGAGCGCAGCGACCGGTCTCGGCGGGAGCGACGGTCAGCACCATGCAACCAGGCACGACATGACGTTGATCTCGACCTTGATCTCGACCTTGATCTCGACCCGACCCCGACCCCGACCTCGACCCCCCGCCCCCGGGAATTCGATTTCTCACATAGCTTCAAAGCGGGAGCCGGGTAGGCAACAATGTTACCGGCGAGTAGCATGAAGTCCCCGCCTGCAAGGAGGCTTGTTGTGCCCCGAGTAAGCCGTGAGGTCGTCTTCGTCGACGGCGTCCGCACCCCGTTCGGCAAGGCGGGCGGCATGTATGCCGAGACCCGCGCCGACGATCTGGTGATCCGCTGCATCCGCGAGCTGATGCGGCGCAATCCGCAGCTGCCGCCCGAGCGGGTGGACGAGGTGGCCATCGCCGCCACCACGCAGATCGGCGACCAGGGCCTGACCATCGGCCGCACCGCCGCCCTGCTGTCCGGGCTGCCCAAGACCGTGCCCGGCTACGCCATCGACCGGATGTGCGCCGGCGCCATGACCGCGGTGACCAACGTCGCCGGCGGCATCGCCATGGGCGCCTACGACGTCGCCATCGCCGGCGGGGTCGAGCACATGGGCCGGCACCCGATGGGCGAGGGCGTCGACCCGAACCCGCGGATCCTGGCCGAGAAGCTGGTCGACCCGTCCGCCCTGGTCATGGGGGCCACGGCGGAGAATCTGCACGACCGGCTGCCGGGCATCACCAAGGAGCGGGCCGACGCGTTCGGTTTGGCCTCGCAGGAGAAGACGGCCAAGGCGTACGCGAACGGCAAGCTCCAGCCCGACCTGGTCCCGGTGGCCGTGCGCGACGCCGAGCAGGGCTGGGGCCTGGCCACCGCCGACGAGGCGCCGCGGGAGACCTCGATGGCCAAGCTCGCCGGCCTCAAGACCCCGTTCCGCCCGCACGGCAAGGTCACCGCGGGCAACGCGGCCGGCCTCAACGACGGCGCCACCGCGGCCCTGCTGGCCAGCGAGGACACCGCCCGCGAGCTGGGCCTGCCGGTCGCCATGCGGCTGGTCAGCTACGGCTTCGTCGGCGTCGAGCCCGAGGTCATGGGGTACGGCCCGATCCCGTCCACGGAGAAGGCCCTGCGCCTGGCCGGCCTGACCATCGACGACATCGGCCTGTTCGAGCTCAACGAGGCCTTCGCCGTGCAGGTCCTGGCGTTCCTCGACCACTTCGGCATCGCCGACGACGACCCGCGGGTCAACCCGTGGGGCGGCGCGATCGCCATCGGCCACCCGCTGGCCAGCTCCGGCGTGCGGCTGATGACCCAGCTGGCCCGGCACTTCGCCGAGCACCCCGAGGTGCGGTACGGCATCAACGCCATGTGCATCGGCATCGGCATGGGCGGCACTGTGATCTGGGAGAACCCCCACTGGGAAGGTGCGGACAAGTGACCACGGCTCTGCCTGAATACCCGAACGAGGTCGTGACCAAGGCGCTGCTGCGTCTCGTGAGAGTGCCCGGGCTGGACAAGCCCGCCGCGCTGATCACCCTCGACAACGGCCTCGACTACAAGAAGCCGAACAGCTTCGGCCCGGCCGGGCTGCGCTCGCTCGACGAGGCGATCACCAAGGCCACCGAGGCCGAGCCGGCGTTCATCGCGCTGACCGGCAAGCCGTACATCTTCTGTGTCGGCGCCGACATCACCGGCATGCCGTTCATCACCCAGCGGGAGCAGGCTGTCGCCCTCGGCGAGCTGGGGCACTCGGTCTTCGCCCGGCTCAAGAACAGCAGCATCCCGACGTTCGCGTTCATCAACGGCGCGGCGCTCGGCGGTGGCCTCGAGGTCTCGCTGCACTGCCACTACCGCACGGTGTCGACCGGTGCCGCGGCCCTGGGCCTGCCCGAGGTCGCGATCGGCCTGATCCCCGGCTGGGGCGGCAGCCAGCTGCTGCCCAACCTGATCGGCGTGCCGGGCGCGGCCCAGGTGATCCTGCAGAACCCGCTGACCCAGAAGGTGCTCCGGCCGAAGCAGGCCCGCGAGCTGGGCATCGCCGACGAGCTCTTCGAGGCGGCCGACTTCCTCGAGCGCTCGCTGGAGTGGGCCACCGGCGTCGTCAAGGGCGAGGTCACGGTCGAACGCCCCGAGGTCGACAAGGACATGTGGGAGGGCGTGCTCTTCTTCGCCAAGCAGCAGCTCGACGAGCGCCTGCACGGCGCGGTCCCGTCGGCCAACAAGGCCCTGGAGCTGCTCGCGCTGGCCAAGGACGCGTCGTTCTCCGACGGCACCGCCGCGGAGACCCAGACGCTCGCCGACCTGATCATGGGCGACGAGTCCCGCGCCAGCCTGTACGCGTTCGACCTGGTGCAGCGCCGCGCGAAGCGTCCGGTGGGCGTGCCGGACAAGTCGCTGGCCCGCAAGGTCACCAAGGTGGGCATCGTCGGCGCCGGCCTGATGGCCTCGCAGCTGGCCCTGCTGTTCGCCCGCCGCCTGCAGGTGCCGGTGGTCATGACCGACCTGGACCAGACCCGGGTGGACAAGGGCGTCGACTACGTCCGCGGCCAGATCGACAAGATGGTCGGCAAGGGCCGGATGGACGAGGGCACCGCGGCCAAGCTGCGCGGCCTGGTCAGCGGCTCGGTCGACAAGTCCGTCTTCGCCGACGCCGACTTCGTGATCGAGGCCGTCTTCGAGAACCTCGACCTGAAGAAGCAGATCTGGGCCGAGCTGGAGAAGATCGTCACGCCCGAGGCGATCCTGGCGACCAACACCTCCTCGCTGTCGGTGACCGAGATGGCGGCCGACCTGGAGCACCCCGAGCGGGTCGTCGGCTTCCACTTCTTCAACCCGGTCGCGGTGCTGCCGCTGCTGGAGATCATCAAGGGCGAGCGCACCGACGACGCGACGCTGGCCACGGCGTTCGCGGTCGGCAAGGAGCTGCGCAAGTCGTCGGTGCTGGTCAAGGACGCCCCGGCGTTCGTGGTCAACCGGCTGCTGACCCGCTTCACCAGCGCGATCTTCCACGCGATCGACGCCGGCACCCCGCTGGACGTGGTCGACACGGCGCTGGACCCGCTGGGCCTGCCGATGCGCCCGATCGCGCTGCTGCAGCTCGTCGGCCCGGCGGTCGGTCTCCACGTGGGCGAGACGCTGCACCGGGCGTTCCCGGACCGTTTCGGCGACAGTCCCAACCTCCGCAAGATCGTCGACGCCGGCCTGCCGCTGATGGTCGACGACGAGATCAACCCCGAGGTGGTCAAGCTGGTCGAGGGCGGTTCCGCCCCGCTGACCGGTGACGAGGTACGCCGCCAGGCGCTGGACGCGCTGGCGCAGGAGATCCGGCTGATGCTGGACGAGGGCGTGGTGGCCGAGGCGCAGGACATCGACCTGTGCATGCTGCTGGGCGCCGGCTGGCCGTTCCACCTGGGTGGCGTGACGCCGTACCTGGACCGCAGCGGCACCTCGGAGCGCGTGACCGGCAAGCGTTTCCTGCCGCCGGGTGTGGCGAGCGTGCCCGCCTGACGCGCTGTCTGTGAACGGATCGACGTCCCCGTGCCCGTCCTGGGCCCGGGGACGTCTTCCGTACCGCGGCAACCAGCCGGTACGCCGATGACCACCGGCCGGGGCGGACGACTAGGCTCCCTCGTGCTGTAGCCCGATCGATGGAGCGTTGATGTCGCAGCCGCCGAACCAGCCCTACTCGGGCCAGCCCTACCCCGGCCAGCCCCAGCCCGGCCAGCCCCAGCCCGGCCAGCCCCAGCCCGGCCAGCCCTGGTCGAGTCCGCCGGGATCGGGGCAGCCGTACCCGGGCCAGCCGGGGTATCCCGGCCAGCCGTATCCGGGCCAGCCGAACCCCGACGTGCCGTCCTCGGTGCCGCCGCAGCCGGGATATCCCTCGCAACCGGCCTACGGGCCACCGTCGTATCCCCAGCCGGAGTACACCCAGGTCGACTACAACCAGCCGGAGTACGCCCAGACCGGCTACCCGCAGCCGGGCTACCCCCAGCCCGGCTACCCGCAGACCGGGCCGATGCCGGGCTTCCCGCCGCCGAAGAAGAAGTCGCGGGCGCTGCCGATCACCCTGGTGTCGATCGCGCTGGTGCTGGTCCTCTGCGTCGGTGGCGGCACCGCCGTCTACCTGGCCGGCCGTAACACCGCCGAGGGCATCGCCGACGCCATCTCCTCGGCCGCCCCGACGACCCCGACGACTGAGCCGGCCCGGCCGACCGAGCCGGTCGCGCCCACGGCCGAGATCAGCATCGTCGAGCCGAAGACGCTGGGCGGCCGGCCCAAGGTGACCGACCCGGCCTTCGCGGACCGCGTCGAGCAGCTCGAGAACAGTCTCGCGCTGGTGCCCGGCGCCACCCAGACCGTCGGGGCGCTCTACGGCCGGCCGGCGAAGCAGGACATCGTCGTGGTGGTGGCGGCCAAGACACTGGTGCCCAACCCGAAGAAGGAGCTGGACAGCGCCTTCACCGGACGAGGGGTTTCCGAGCTGAACCTGACCGGCGTGGCCAGTATCCCGGCCGGACCGCTGGGCGGCGTGGCGAAGTGCGCCAAGGGTAACGCCGGAGGGGCACCCCTGGCGATGTGCGGCTGGGCCGACGAGGGCAGCTCCGGCCTGCTGTTCTGGTACTTCACCTCGCTGAGCGACGCCAAGAAGGAGTTCATCAAGCTGCGCGGCCAGGTCGAGAAGAAGTCAAACTGACACGCCGGTAGGCCGCGTCACACGTTCGCATCGCTCCTGACACGAACGCGACGCGGTCTATCCGGTTGCGCTCATCGATGCCGTACCGAAACATCGACGCGACAGGATGATCGGCCGGGTCCCGCACGGGTCCCGGTTCTTCGTTTCGAGCTGGCAAGGAGCGTCCGGTGGTACTCCCGCAACTTCGCCGTGTCCGCTGGGCCGTGCGAGCGACCCTGGTCCTGGGCGTCGCGGCCTCCGTGGTCGCGAACATTCTGCACGCCCTGGACAACCCGATCAGCCAGGCGATCGCCGCCTGGCCGCCGCTCGCCCTGCTGCTGACGGTCGAGCTGATCTCGCGGGTCCCGGTCCACCGCCGCTCCCTGGCCTTCGCCCGCCTGATCGCCACGGCGACGATCGCCGGCATCGCGGCCTGGGTCTCCTACTGGCACATGGCGGGCGTGGCAGCCCGCTACGGCGAAACCGGCGCCTCCCCCTACCTTCTGCCCCTGTCGGTGGACGGCCTGATCGTCGTGGCCAGCATCTGCCTCGTCGAACTGGCCGGCCGCATCACCACCCTGGAGAACGAAGCCCGCGCCACACCTCTCCCGCTGAGCGCTGACACGGCCCCGGACGACAGCCTGGGACTGCCCGGCCTCATCCCTGTGCCCTCGGCCGGCAACGCCCGCCGCGGCCCCACGACAACGGCAGCACTGGCCGAGGTAGCGGCAGCACTGCCACGCAAGAGCCTGCCGAAAACTCGCGGCGCCGAGGTCTCCGCCTTCACTCCCACCCTGACCCGCCAGGGCAGGGTCACCGCACCGGTCCCTTCGCCGACCACCAAACCCGCCGCCGCCAAGGCCACCAAGGCGACAAACGACGCGAAGCCCCCGACCAGACCCCGCCGGACCCCGGCCCAGACGCTGGAAGCGGCCGCGAAGATCCAGGCCGCTCAGCCAGACATCACCGAAGCCGACCTGGCGGCGCAACTGGGCATCACCACCGCCCGCTGGCGCACCATCCGCCGCCAAGCCGACCAGAACGACCTGCGCCTCGCGGCCTGACACCGATCCCCCAGCGGAACCTCACCCGGGCGCGACGCCAAGCCCCTTGGCCCGGGGGACGGTTGCGGAAGCGGCAACAACGGGAGTGGTGTCGGCCGCCGGCAACCGCACGGAGACCTCCAACCCGCCACCGGCCTGGGCAACCGCCGAAACAGTTCCGCCGTGAGCGTCACAGACCGCCCGGACGATGGACAGCCCCAGACCGGACCCCCGGGACCCGGTCCGCTCCCACCCACCCCGGCGGAACGGCTCGAACAACCCCGGCACATCGCCCGCTTCCACCTCATAGCCGGTGTTGCCCACCACCAGCCGGGCGTGCCCGTCCGCGTTCTCGGTGCGCAGCCAGAGCTTGCCCATCAGATGGTTGTAGCGGATCGCGTTCTCGATCAGATTGCCCGCGAGCCGGTCCAGCAGGCTCGGGTCGCCGACCACCGGCGCCGCCTGCAGATCGGTCGTCACGTCGAGTTTCATCCGTTCCGCCTCGGCCTTGACCGCTGACAGCGCGTTGTAGACGCTGGTCGCCAGGTCGGCCGGCACCTTGCGGACCAGCCGCCGCCCGGACTGGGCCTCGCTGCGGGCCAGCACCAGCAGCGCGTCGACCAGGCCGTTCGCGCGTTCGGAGGCGTTGCGGACGACCTTGGCCATCCGGCGGTACTCGGCCACGTCGGCCTCGTCGTCGCTGAGCGTCACGTCGATCTCGGTGCGCATGACCGCCAGCGGGGTGCGCAGCTCGTGGGACGCGTTGGCGACGAAACGTTTCTGGGATTCGAACGCCCCGGCCAGCCGGTCCAGCATCGCGTCGAAGGTGCGGGCCAGCTCGGCCACCTCGTCGTCCGCGCCGGAGTAGCGGATGCGCTGGTCCAGCGTCTCCTCGCCGAGGCGTTGCGCGGTCGCCGTCACGAAGTGCAGCGGGCGCAGCGCCCGGCCGGCCACCGCGTACGCGCCCGCGATGCCGATGATGCCGATGGCGAAGAGCGCGATCAGGCCTTTGATCAGCAATTCCTGGGACGCCCGGTCGACCAGCTGGGTCTGCCAGGTGAGCGCGTCGAGGCGGGTGCCGTTGTCGAGCACCACCTGGGTGCCGGGTTGCAGCTGGTCCGACGGGTGCAGGGCGTCGCCGACGAGCAGCCAGGCCAGCAGCACCAGGATGGCGCCGGCCCCGACCAGCAGGATGCCGTTGAGCAGAGTGAGCCGGAGCCGCAAGGTGGGCCGCAGCCGCATCTTCTCGCGCCGGCTGGCGTAGACCGTCATACCGCGCCGCCGGCGGGCAGCACGACGACCGGTTCGGGCACGCGGTAGCCGGCGCCGACCACCGTCTCGATCAGCGGCGGGTCGCCGACCTTCTTGCGCAGGGTCATCACGGTGACGCGGACCGTGGTGGTGAACGGGTCGGTGTTGGCGTCCCAGACGCGTTCGAGCAGCTCCTCGCTGGAGACCACCCCGCCGCGCGCCTTGAGCAGCTCCTCGAGGACGCCGAACTCCTTGTTGGTCAGGTCGATCGGGGCGCCGCCGCGGGTGACCACCCGCCGGGCCTGGTCGAGGATCAGGTCGCCGACGGTCAGCACCGGCGGCGCGGCCGGGGTGGCCCGCCGGCCGAGGGCCTGGACGCGGGCCACGAGCTCCTCGAACGCGAACGGCTTGGGCAGGTAGTCGTCGGCGCCGAGCTGCAGCCCCTCGACCCGGTCGGCCACGGTGACGCTGGCCGTGAGCATCAGCACCCGGGTCAGCGCCCCGGAGGCGACCAGGGCGGCGCAGATCTCGTCGCCGTGCATGCCGGGCAGGTCCCGGTCCAGCACGACGACGTCGTAGCGCGTCACGTACGCCATCTCGTGCCCGGTCAGTCCGTCGTACGCGACGTCGACCGCCATCCCCTTGCGGCGCAGCCCCCGGGCGATCGCGTCACAGAGGTTCCGCTCGTCTTCCACCACCAGCACGCGCACCCGGGGCCCTCCGCGTTCGAAAAAATGTGGATCCACCGCACAGCCTTGCCGCCGGCCCGTAAAGAGGCCGTGAGTGCAGGCTACCGGGCAGTTACTACTCGGTCAGGGGCCAGATTGCGACGGCGGCGTCGATGCGGCGGCAGACGAGCACGTCGGTTGTGGCCTGGCAGTCCCCGGAGACGGTGGTGGCGGTGCCGAGCACCCGTACGGTGAGCCGCGCCGGGTCGAGCAGCGCGTAGAAGACGATGTCGTCGCCGATGCGCTGCCGCAGCCCCACCACGGTCCCGTCGGCCCGGGGCGGCCCGGCGGCCCGCCAGGCCCCGAAGTCGCCGTGCACGGCACCGGTATCCGGCTCGACCACCGCCAGCGGATAGCTGCCTTCCAGCCCTTCGTTGCCGCTGACCAGCAGATACGACCCGGCTTCGGCGGCTGTCGTCCAGCGCTTCTCGGTCCAGCGCAGCCGGCCGGTGCCGGGGTCGAGGGCCTGGACCCCGCCGCGATAGCCGAAGACGCAGATGGCGTCGAGGCAGTCCTGCACCCAGCGCCCGGACAGCTCGACGGTGCTGTGCCAGCGCGGGACGAGCCCGGCCAGGGTGTACGCGGTGATCCCGCCGAGCCCCCCGATGAGGATCAGGTCACCGGAGGGCCACACGGTGATGCCGCGCCGGGACCAGCCGGACGGCGCCTCGGCGTCGCCCTCGGTGACCAGCGTGCCGGTCGTGGTGTCGCGGACCTCGATGTGCCCGTCCGTGGTCGCCGTGATGAGCCGGCGCGGGAAGCCGTCGGTGAGGGCGGCCGGGGTCGTGTATCCCTGGGACGGCTGCTCGAAGGACCAGCGGGTGCGTCCGGTGACCAGGTCGAGGCCGAACCAGTGCAGGTCGCCGTACTGCGGGCTGTTCTCCCGCAGCAGCACCAGGTTGTCCGGCACCGAGACGCTCAGCAGCCGGGCCGGGGCCCGCCAGAGCGCCCGGTCGGTGCCGGCGGCGAGGGCCACCGTCGCCTCGGCGCCGACGGTGTCGACCTGGTACGACACCAGCACCGTCGACCCCACCGAGGTGACCTGGAAGATCGCCCCGGTGACGGCGACCGTGGTACGCGACTGCAGCTTCCCGGTCGGCAGCGCGTACGTGCTGACGATCTTGTGCTGGATGGCCGGGTCGTCGGCGTCGGGGCCGGCGCTGACGACGTAGAGACGGTCCTGCTCGACGAACATGTTGTCGCCGAGGCGGGCCGGCACGATGACCGGTCCGAGGGGCGCCGCCCGGGCCGCCGCGCCGCCCAGGACGACCAGCAGGACGGCGGAGAGCGCGGCCAGAGCGGCCCGGAAGCGGTGCGGCCGGCCACGGGACGCCACGGTCTCGCTCGGCAGCGTGCCGTGCTGCTCACCGAGGTCGATCAGGACGTCGCCCACGCCGCCATTGTGCGCCCGGCAACCGGTTTCCGCGTGGGTCAGGCGCGGAAGGCCCACACCTCGACGTGGTCCTCCACGTGGCAGGCGACAAGCCCAGGGCCGGCCTGGCACAGCACAGTCATGGCGGGTAGGCGGCCCAGCGGCTGCACCGCGGTAGCGCCCGGCCGGAGCAGGCCGAAGACGGTGCTGCGGTCCTTCTGCAGGTGACTCAGCAGGAAGCCGGCGCCGCCCTGCACCGGGAAGTGGTACCGCCACCGGGAGAGGTCGATGCCGGGGCGGCCGGTCGCGGCGTCGGCGGTCCGCACCGGTGTGGTCATCCCCCGCAGCTCCAGCACCGCGTCCGGGCCGAGCGCGATCAGGTCGGTG
This sequence comes from Actinoplanes sp. NPDC004185, assembly GCF_053603475.1. Taxonomy (NCBI): domain Bacteria; kingdom Bacillati; phylum Actinomycetota; class Actinomycetes; order Micromonosporales; family Micromonosporaceae; genus Actinoplanes; species Actinoplanes sp. NPDC004185. The sequence goes on from NZ_JBSGFR010000021.1 coordinate 16,569, forward strand.
TCGGCGATCCGCCAGCGCTCGGCACCGGTACGCGGGTCCAGCACCGTCAGTTCGTCCTTGGTGCTGATACAGGTCAGCCCGGAGCAGAGGCTGGTGTTGCCGGCCGGGTCGGGCCGCCGTTGCCGCCACAACTCGTCGAGGGTGTCCAGGGCGTACGCGATCACCGGCCCACCCGTGCCGAAGGAGCCGTAGTGCGCCAGCACCGTGTTGCCGACGACCTCGCCCTGCTCGGCCCGTACGCCATGGAGGCGGGGCACGGCCCGCTGCCGCAGCACCGCGCCGGTCGTCGGGGAGATCAGGCTCAGCTGGTCGGAGGAGAGCACCACGACTGCGTTCGCCGGCGCACCCGTCCAGGCGGTGAAGACGGAACCGGGGAAGCTGCGCGACCACAGCCGGGCGCCGGTGCTGAGGTCGAGGCCGCGCAGTTCCGTACGCCGGGCCGGCTCGGTGTGCAGGGCCGCGCTGCTCGTGCCGTAGAGCTGGCCGGGGTCCCCGGAGGACGGGTCGTATTCGGTGCCGGGGCGGAAGACCTCCTCCTCCGCGTACGCGACCTTGTCGCTGATCGGCTGCACGGCGACCGGTGACGTCCACCGCTCAGCGCCGGTGCGGGCGTCGAGCACGGTGACGCCGGCCCCGGCGCGCACCACGGCGATGTCGGGCGTCGCCGCGGCCACGAGCAGCGGATCTTCGCTGGTCCCGCTCTGGCGGGTCCAGAGCTTGCGCAGCGGCTGGGCCTGCCAGGCGGTGAGCGTCCGCGGCCGGGCTTCGAGGTCCATCCCGTACAGGATGCCGCCCATGAGCTGGAAGTCGCCGGTGGCCGGGACGGCCGCCGCACCCATCCGCTGCCAGATAGTGGCGGCCGGCGGCGCCGCGCCGCCGAGCGCGAGCAGCAGCAGGGCAGCCAGGGCGAGCCCGGCCCGGCGGTAGAAGTACGCGGGCGGTGGCGTGGCCGGAGCGGGCGGAGCCGGGGTCTCGGGGCTCAGCTCGATCAGCGCCACGCTCACTCCTTCCGCCGGTAGGCCCACACCACCAGTTCGCCGGTCGACTCCCGGCAGACGAGCCGGCCGGGCACGGACTGGCAGTCACCGGTGCCGGCCGGCAGATCGGCCAGCAGCTGCGGTCGCGCGTCACCGGGGGCGGCGACCGCGACCATGGTACGGCTTCCCGAGTCGACCAGCCTGGTCACGAGCAGGTGGTCGCCGCCGCCGGGGCCGGACACCAGCCGCCAGCCGTGCAGGTCGACCCGTACCTGCCCGGTCGCCGGATCGATCATGCCGACCGGGTCCGTCTCCCCGGCCGGCGTCCCGTACGCGATGACCGTCGCGCCCCGCTGCTCGACGCTGCGCCAGCCCGGCTGGAACCAGCGCTGAAGGCCACCGCCGGGCTCGACGGCGCGGACCCCGTCCGGCCCGGTGAGACAGATGAGCGGTCCGCAGGGGCTGACCCCGAACGCGTACCCGGCGGGCCGGCTCCAGCGCTGCTGCAGGGTGACGGGGTCGAAGGCGGTGACCATCCGCCCGGTGGTGGGTGTGGGGTGCCGCAGCACCAGCAGCCCGCCCGCGACGCTGGGGTTGTCGGGGCCGTAGTCGGCGGGCGGCAGGTCGGCGCTGGTGAGCAGGCGGCCGGTGTCGAGGTCGTGCACGGCGGCGGTGCGGTTGTCGTGCATGAGCAGCATCCGTGGCCCGCTGTCGTCCGGCCCCGGTACGCCCATCAGCACGGCGGTCGAGGGCACCGGCACCTGCCAACGGGTCGTCCCGGTAGCAGGCCCGATCGCGTCCACCGGACCCTGCACGCGGCGCCCGGAGCCGGAGCTGCGGACGCCGGAGACCGCGAGCAGCACGCTGGAGCCGGGGACGGTGACGACGCTGCCGGAGCGCCGCCACTGGGCAGCGCCGGTCCGCAGCGACACGGCCGTGGTGCCCGGGTCACCTTGGTTGCCCGACCACGGCCGCATCAGCACCAGATCGGCGCCGGTGCGCAGCCGATACGTCGGCGACGCGGAACCGGCCTGCCAGTTGAGCCGCCCGTCCCCCAGGTCGTACGAGCTGAGCGTCCCGTAGGTCTGCGCGAGCAGATCCCCCCGGTCGGTCAGTACGTACGGGTCCGCCGGGCCGAACGGCAGCGTCAGCACGGCCGTCAGCGCCGGTGGTGGCGGTGCCGCCGAGGCCGCTGACGACAGCAGCACGATGACCGCCAGCAGCACCGGGGCGAACCAGTCCGGCGTGGTGGAGCGAACCGGCCGGGCGTACTCCTCCGGCTCGCCCCGGGCCAAACCGAGATCGATGATGACCGTATTGCCGCCGAATGTCTCCGCCGCCATCCCCTAAAGGTAACGGGCAGATAACGAAACGGCTCGTTGACCTTCAGCGGCCGGGCGCTCAGCGCTGCGGCTGGTGCTCCGTGGCCGGGTCCTCCAGCTGCGAGACCCACTCGGTCACGTCGCGGGAGATGTCCTGGGCCGTGAGACCCAGCGCGGTGAGGATCTCGGCGCGGGTGCCGTGCGGGTGGAAGCCGGCCGGCACGCCCAGGTCACGCAGCGGCACGTCGACGCCGGCGTCGCGCAGGGTGCTGGCGACAGCCTCGCCCACGCCGCCGGCCCGGATGCCGTCCTCCAGAGTCACCACGAGGCGGTGCCCGCGGCTCAGCCCGGCCAGCTCGATCGGCACCGGGCGGACCCAGCGCGGGTCGACGACCGTGACGCCGTACCCCTGCTCGGCGACCCGCTCGGCGACCTCCATGCCCAGCTTGCCGAACGCGCCCACCGCGACCAGCAGGATGTCCTTGCGCTCGTCCTCGCGCAGCACGTCGACCGGGCCGACCCGGCGCAGCGCCGGAAGGTCGGCGGCCACCGAGCCGGTCGGGAAGCGCACGATCGTCGGGCCGTCGTCGACGGCGACCGCCTCGCGCAGCTCCTCGCGCAGGGTGGCGGCGTCACGCGGGGCGGCGATCCGCAGGCCCGGCACGGCGCCGAAGACGCTCATGTCCCAGATGCCGTAGTGGCTCGGGCCGTCCGGGCCGGTGACGCCGGCGCGGTCCAGCACGATCGTCACCGGCAGCCCGTGCATCGCCACGTCCAGCAGGACCTGGTCGAAAGCGCGGTTGAGGAACGTCGCGTAGACGGCGACCACCGGGTGCAGGCCACCCATGGCCAGGCCGGCCGCGGAGGTGACCGCGTGCTGCTCGGCGATGCCCACGTCGTAGGTGCGCTCGGGATACTTCTTCTGCAGGGCGGCGATGCCGGTCGGCTCGGCCATCGCGGCGGTGATGCCCACGATGTCGGGCCGCTCGTCGGCGATCGCGACCAGCTCGTCGGCGAAGACGTTGGTCCACTTCACCGAGGGCTTCGCGGTGAGCACGCCGGTCTCCGGGTCGAACGCGCCCGGGCCGTGCAGGCAGTCAGCCTCGTCGTCCTCGGCCGGCCGGTAGCCGTAGCCCTTGCGGGTGACCGCGTGCACGATGACCGGGGCGTTGAAGCCCTTGGCCCGGCGCAGCGCGGACTCCATGGCCTGCACGTCGTGCCCGTCGACCGGCCCGAGGTACTTGATGCCGAGGTCCTCGAACATCGGCTGCGGGCTGACCGCGTCCTTGATGCCCTTCTTGACCGCGTGCAGCACCTCGTAGACCGGCTTGCCGACCACCGGGGTCGAGCCCAGCGCGTCCTTGACCAGGTCGAGCACCCGCTCGTAGCCGGGGTTGAGGCGCAGCGTGGAGAGGTGGTCGGCGAACCCGCCGATGGTCGGCGCGTACGAGCGGCCGTTGTCGTTGACGATGATCACCACGCGGTTCTTGGCCGCGGCGATGTTGTTGAGCGCCTCCCAGCACATGCCACCGGTGAGCGCGCCGTCGCCGACCAGGGCCACCACGTGCCGGTCCTCGCCGCGCAGGGTGAAGGCCTTGGAGAGGCCGTCCGCGTACGACAGGGCGGTGGAGGCGTGCGAATTCTCGATCAGGTCGTGCTCGCTCTCGGCCTGGCTCGGATAGCCGGAGAGGCCGCCGCGCTGGCGCAAGCGGTCGAAGCCGTCCTGCCGGCCGGTCACCATCTTGTGCACGTACGCCTGGTGGCCGGTGTCGAACAGCACCCGGTCACGCGGCGAGTCGAAGACCCGGTGCAGGGCGAGCGTGGTCTCCACGACGCCGAGGTTGGGGCCGAGGTGGCCGCCGGTGCGGGAGACCTTGGCGACCAGGAAGTCGCGGATCTCGGCGGCGAGCAGAGTCAGCTGATCGGGATCGAGGCGCTTGAGATCGCCGGGGGTCTTGATGCCCGGGAGGATGCCGGCCGTCGTTTGATCACTGCGCTCGCTCATGAGAAGTCAGTCTATCGGCGGAACGCCCGCGCGCATCCGGCGCAAACGGTCACAGAGACGTCCTCCACAAAACCTGCACAAGCGGCTCGTGGTGACTCAGATCACGATCTCCGGTAGGAAGGAGCCATGAGCGTCGATGCAGCCAGCCCTCCGCGGCGTCGCGACCGCAGCCACATCCTCTACATCTCCGTGCTGGTGGCGATGGCCCTGGGCATCGCGGTCGGCTTCCTCTTCCCCGAGCTCGGCAAGGATCTGCGCCCACTGGGCACCGGCTTCGTCGCGCTGATCCAGATGATGATCGCGCCGGTGATCTTCTGCACGATCGTGCTGGGGGTCGGCTCGATCCGCAAGGCGGCCCAGGTCGGCAAGGTCGGCGGGCTGGCCCTGGGGTACTTCCTGATCATGTCCACGGTGGCGCTGGCCATCGGCCTGGTGGTGGGCAACATCCTGCACCCCGGCGCCGGGCTGAACCTCAGCCAGGAACTCGCCGAGACCGGGGCCGCCCAGATCAGCGGCGAGGCGAAGTCCGGCATCGAGTTCGTGCTGGGCATCATCCCGCCCTCGTTGCTCAACGCCATCGCCACCCGGGAGATCCTGCAGACGCTGCTGGTCGCGCTGCTGGTGGGCTTCGCCGTGCAGTCGATGGGCGCGCGCGGTGAGCCGGTGATCCGGGCCGTCGCGGTCTTCCAGCGGCTGGTCTTCAAGATCCTGGCCATGGTGATGTGGCTGGCCCCGATCGGCGCGTTCGGCGCGATGGCGGCCGTGGTCGGCGCGACCGGCGTCGACGCGCTCAAGAGCCTGGCCGGCATCATGATCGGCTTCTACGTGACCTGCGCCCTGTTCGTCTTCGTCGTGCTCGGTCTGCTGCTCCGGCTGATCGCGCACATGTCGATCTTCAAGCTGCTGCGCTATCTGGCCCGCGAGTTCCTGCTGATCCTGTCCACGTCGTCGTCGGAGTCGGCGCTGCCCCGGCTGATCGCCAAGATGGGCCACCTCGGCGTGAGCCGCCCGGTGGTCGGCATCGTGGTGCCGACCGGCTACTCGTTCAACCTGGACGGCACCGCGATCTACCTGACCATGGCCTCGCTGTTCATCGCCGACGCGCTGGACAACCCGCTGTCGGTCGGCGAGCAGATCTCCCTGCTGCTGTTCATGATCCTGGCCTCCAAGGGCGCCGCCGGGGTCACCGGCGCGGGCCTGGCCACCCTGGCCGGCGGCCTGCAGAGCCACCGCCCGGACCTGGTGCCCGGCGTGGGACTGATCGTCGGCATCGACCGGCTGATGTCCGAGGCCCGCGCACTGACCAACTTCGCCGGCAACGCGGTCGCCACCGTGCTGGTCGGCACCTGGACCAAGGAGATCGACCAGGAGCAGGCCCGGGCGGTGCTGTCCGGCGAGGCGCCGTTCGACGAGACCACCTACGACGACGATCCGCACGACACCCACGAACCCCGCGAGGACGAGCGCGCGGCCGAGCCGGCCGCGGAGCGGCCCTAGGACGCCGCGGGCACCAGCAGGGCGACACACTCGATGTGCTGGGTCATCGGGAAGCAGTCGTACGCCCGCAGCTCGGCCAGCTGCCACCCCTCGGCGGCGAAGGTCTGCACATCCCGGGACAGCGCCGCCGGGTCGCAGGCGACATAGGCCACCGCGCGCGGGCCGGCCGCCGTGATCGACCGGACCACCTTGGCGCCCGCGCCGGTCCGGGGCGGGTCCAGCACCACCAGATCGACCGGACCGGTGACCCGGCGCCGGGCGAGGGCCACGTCCACCTTGGCCGACACCACCTCGACACCGGTGAGATCGGCCAGATTGGTGCGGGCCGCCGCCACGCCCACCGCCGCCGACTCGACGACCGTGGTGCGGGCCCGGGTGCGCTCGGCCAGTGCGGCGGCGAACAGGCCGGCCCCGCCGTACAGGTCCCAGGAGATCTCGCCCTCGGCCGGCTGGAGCATCTCCAGCACCGCGCCCACCAGGGTGTCCGCGGCCGCGGGATGCACCTGCCAGAAGCCTTCCGGCGGCACCCGCCACTCGCGGCCGGCGGCCAGCTCACGCACCTCGGCCGGGCCCTCGATCAGCACCGGGGCGCCGCCGGTGTGCTCGTCGAGCAGGGAGTCGCCGACCGGCACGGGCTCCGGCGCGGCCACCGTGCCGTTGCCGCCCGGCGTGCGGGCGCCGGGCTGGACGGCCCCGGCGGCCTCGAGCAGCGGGGCGGTGGCCGGGCGGGCCAGCACGCTGACGTCCCCGCCGGTCGACGCGACCACCTCGACGGCGGCCGCCTCCGGCCACAGCCGGCCGGTCACGTCGAGCTTCTGCAGGTCCGGGTGGGCGATCAGGCAACGATCGACGGGTACGACCTGATGAGATCGGTGCTGCAGCAGCCCGGGCCGGCCGGCGGCGTCCACCGCGTACCGGACCCGCGACCGCCAGCCCAGCGGGCCGCCCGGCAGCGGCCGGACCCGGACGTCCAGCTCGGCGATCCGTTCCCCGCTCAGGCCGCCCATCCGGCCGAGCAGCTCCGTGACGACGGCGGTCTTCCACTCCAGCTGCGCTTCGGGCGCCACGTGCTGCAGGTCGCAGCCGCCGCAGCCACCGGGATGGGCGAACGCGCACGGCGGCGTCACCCGCTCCGGCGCGGCCTCGTGGATCTCCACGGCGTCCCCGCGCAGGTAGCCCTTGTGCCGCTCGGTCAGCTCGACCGTGACCCGCTCCCCCGGCAGCGCGTGCCGGACGAAGACCACCCGGCCGTGCGGGCCGCCGATCCGGGCCACGCAGTGCCCGCCGTGCGCGGGCGCACCGACGGTGACCTCGACGCGGTCGCCCTCGAACAGTTCGTCGCTCACTTCGGCTCTTCCGGGGGGTCGGCGGGAGGCGTGGCGGCCACCCCGGCCGGCACGCTGCTGGGACGGGTACGCGGACCGCGGGCCGGCGCGCGGCTCAGGTCCCGGTCCAGCCGGTCGAGGTCGCGGTCCTGGCTCGACTGCAGCTGCCACGGGACGCTGGTCACCATCACCCCGGGCTCGAACAGCAGCCGGGTCTTGATCCGCAGCGCGCTCTGGTTGTGCAGCAGGTTCTCCCACCAGCGGCCGACCACGTACTCGGGGATGAACACGGTGACCACGTCGCGCGGCGAGCCGCGGCGCACGCTCTTGACGAAGTCGATGATCGGCCGGGTGATCTCCCGGTACGGCGAGTCCACCACGGTCAGCGGCACCGGGATCTGCCGGCGTTCCCACTCGGCCTGGATCGTGCGGGTGTCCTTGTCGTCCACGTTGACCGTGACCGCGGTCAGCGTGTCCGGCCGGGTCGCCTGGGCGTACGCCACCGCCCGCAGGGTCGGCTTGTGCACCTTGCTGACCAGCACGACGGCGTGGTTGCGGGACGGCAGCACCGGCCGCTCGTCGCTGGGCTCGAGCTCCTGCGCGACCCGCACGTAGTGCTTGCGGATGCCGAGCATGACCCCGTAGATCACCAGCATGGCGACGATGGCGATCCAGGCGCCGAGCAGGAACTTCGTGATCAGCACGACGACCAGCACCGCGCCGGTCATCGCCATGCCGAAGGCGTTGATGGCCCGGGAACGGATCATCCGGCGCCGCACGGCCGGATCGCGCTGGGTCCGCAACAGCCTGTTCCAGTGCCGGATCATGCCCTCCTGGGAGAGCGTGAAGGACACGAAGACGCCCACGATGTAGAGCTGGATCAGCCGGGTGACCTCGGCGTCGAACGCCACGATGAGCACCATGGCGGCGACGGCCAGGAAGAGGATGCCGTTGCTGAACGCCAGCCGGTCCCCGCGGGTGTGCAGCTGGCGGGGCAGGTAGCGGTCCTGGGCCAGGATCGAGCCGAGCACCGGGAAGCCGTTGAAGGCGGTGTTCGCGGCCAGGAAGAGGATCAGCGCGGTGACCGCGCCGACCACGTAGAGCAGGATCGAGCCGCTGCCGAAGACCGTCTCGCCGAGTTGGGCGGTGACCGTCTTCTGCACGTAGTTCTCCGGTCCGCCGACGATCTGCACCAGCGGATCCTCGACGTACTGCAGGTGCGTGGCCCGGGCCAGCAGCACGATCCCGAACAGCATGATGATCGCGATCCCGCCCAGCAGCAGCAGCGTGGTGGCCGCGTTCTTGCTCTTCGGCGGCTTGAAGGCGGGCACACCGTTGGAGATGGCCTCGACCCCGGTCAGCGCGGCGCACCCGGAGGAGAAGGTCCGCAACAGCAGGAAGACGAAGGCGAAGCTGGTCAGGTGGTGGGTCTCGGCGTCGATGACGATGTCGGCGCTGGGTGCCCGCAGGTCCTGGCCGAGCACGAAGACCCGGACCAGGCCGGTGCCGATCATCGCGAGCATGACCACGATGAACGCGTACGTGGGGATGGCGAACGCCGTGCCCGACTCGCGCAGGCCGCGCAGGTTGAGCGCGGTCAGCACGGCCACCGCGGCCAGGGCGATGCCCAGCTTGTGCTCGGCCACGAACGGCACCACCGAGCCCAGGTTCGACACTCCGGCGCTGACCGACACCGCCACGGTGAGGATGTAGTCGACCAGCAGCGCGCTGGCCACCGCGACCCCGAACCGCGGACCCAGGTTCACCGTCGCGACCTCGTAGTCACCGCCACCGGACGGGTACGCGTGCACGTTCTGCCGGTAGCTGGCCACCACCGTGACCATCACGACCGCGACCGCGAGCGTGATCCACGGCGAGTACATGAACGCGCCGGCCCCCGCGATGGACAGCGTCAGCAGGATCTCGTCAGGCGCGTAGGCGACGCTGGACAGCGCGTCCGAGGCGAAGACGGGCAGCGCGATCCGCTTGGGCAGCAACGTGTGCTGCAACCGGTCGGAACGGAAGGGCCGGCCGAGCAGGAGCCGCTTCGCTAGGGACGTCGAACTTGCCACAAGCGCCAAGCGTACGGCTGTGCACGCCACGCCGTCGTCCGCCCCGGCCAACGGCCGCCGCCGCCGCATGGCACGCTCTGCCTAGTACGCATCCAGCGGGAAGGCGCGAAACCTTGCACGTGGTGATCATGGGCTGTGGCCGGCTGGGCTCCACCCTGGCGAACAAGCTCGACGCGCGCGGCCACTCGGTCGCGGTGATCGACCAGAACGCTGACGCCTTCCGCCGGCTGGGGGCCGAGTTCGGCGGCATCACGGTGACCGGCATCGGCTTCGACCGCGAGGTGCTGCGCTCGGCCGGCATCGAGCGGGCCGACGCCTTCGCCGCGGTGTCCAGCGGCGACAACTCCAACATCATCTCGGCCCGGCTGGCCAGCGAGACGTTCGGCGTGTCGCGGGTCGTCGCCCGCATCTACGACGCCAAGCGGGCCCAGGTCTACGAGCGGCTGGGCATCCCGACCGTGGCGACCATCCGCTGGGCCGCCGACCGGATGGTGCGCCACCTGGTCCCGGAAGGCACCGTCGAGGTGTTCCGCGACCCCACGAGCTCGGTGTCGATCGTCGAGGCGCCGCTGCACCGCGACTGGGTGGGGCAGACGCTCGCCGCGCTGGAGGAGGCCACCGGCGCCCGGGTGGCGTACCTGATGCGGTTCGGGATCGGCTCGCTGGCCACCCCGTCCACCGTGCTGCAGGACGGTGACCAGGTCTTCATGCTGGTCACCGACGACATCGTCGAGGACGTGCTCGCGAGCGCCGCGGGCTCCGGGCTGGGGGGTCACTGACCATGCGGATCGCCATCGCGGGCGCGGGCAACGTGGGCCGCTCGATCGCCCAGGAACTCATCGGCAACGGCCACCAGGTGATGCTCATCGAGCGTCAGCCTCGCCAGCTGCGCCCCGAACGGGTGCCCGAGGCCGAGTGGGTGCTGGCCGACGCGTGCGAGGTCAGCAGCCTGGAGGAGGCCGACGTGGCCAACTGCGACGTGGTCGTGGCCGCCACCGGCGACGACAAGGCCAACCTGGTCTGCTCGCTGCTGGCCAAGACCGAGTTCGCGGTCAACCGGGTGGTCGCCCGGGTCAACCGGGCCGAGAACGAGTGGCTGTTCACCGAGCAGTGGGGCGTCGACGTCGCGGTCAGCAAGCCGCGGCTGATGGCGGCGCTGGTCGAGGAGGCGGTCACCGTCGGCGACCTGGTCCGGATCATGACCTTCCGGCAGGGCGAGGCCAACCTGGTGGAGATCACCCTGCCGGCCACCGCCCCGTACGTGGGTGAGCCGGTGCGCTCGGTGCCGATGCCGCGCGATTCCGCCCTGGTGGCCATCCTGCGCGGCAAGCGCGTGCTGGTCCCCACGCCGGACGACCCGCTGGAGGCCGGCGACGAGCTGATCTTCGTCTGCACCTCGGAGGTCGAGGACGCGGTCCGCGCGGTGGTGCTCGGCAACACCCGCGAGCTGGGTTAAGCCTCCGCCGCCTCGGCCTGCGCCGCCTCCTCCGCCGCCTGGGCGGAGGTCACCCGGTGCACCGCCCAGGCGGTGAAGGCGAAGGTCGCGGCGTAGATCGGCCAGCTGATCACGATCCGGACCACGCCGATCGCGTTCGCCTGGTCGGCCAGGTAGAGCCAGCCCTGCACGCCCGCGCGGACGAACAGCGACGCCGCCCAGACCAGGGTCAGCCACTGGAAGGTGCGGAACAGGCGGGGGTTGTCGAACCAGTCGTGCTTGCCGCCGTTGGCCAGCACGCCCCAGACGTAGCCGATGATCGGCCGGCGGACCGCCACCGAGGCGATCAGGACGACCACCTGGCCCAGGGTCAGCAGGATGCCCGGCAGGTAGAAGTTCTTGGCGTCACCGGTGCGCCAGGCCAGGAACGCACCGATCGCGATGCCGAACAGCCCGTTGACCGCGTGCCGGATCGGCTGCTTGCGGGTCAGCCGGTAGATCCCGATCGCCAGGGCCGAGCCGACGCTGCCGGCGATCGCCCAGTACAGCGCGGTCTTCTTGGCCAGATCCAGCCCGGCCTCGCCCAGCAGCACGTTGAGCACCACGAACGCGAGCACCGGCACGCTGGACTCGATGAGCCCGCGGACCCCGCCCAGCTGCTCGGAGATCTGCTCGCTCATCGACGGGAAGGGCTCCTCGGCCTCCTCCGTCCGGCCGGCCGACGGCAACACCGGCGGCGGATCGAGGTCGTCGGCGAACTCCCCGACGAGCTCCTCGACGACTTCCTCGGCGACCCGTTCCTCCACTGACTCGTGCGCGGCGTGACGGGGCTCGCTGCCGGGTGTCACCGGGGCGCCTCCAGCTCGTAGTACGGGTTGTAGATGACCTTGCGGTCGTCGCGCAGGGCGATCCGGCCGCGGGCGGTGAGCTGACGACCCGGTTCGATGCCGACGATGGAACGGCGGCCCAGGAAGACGAGCGTGACCACGTCGCTGCCGTCGTAGAGGTCGGCCTCGAGCGTCGGCAGGTTGGTGCGGGGAGTGTACGCCACCGTGCGCAGCCGCCCGGACACCGAGACGACCTGACCCCGATGGCACTGACCGGCCGGCATGGCACCGCACTTGGCACTGTCGCGCTGCAGCTCCTGCGCGTCCAGCTCCGCCTCGGAGGCGGTCAGCCGTTCGAAGAACCGGCGCAGCCCGGTGCGCTCATCGGTCGACATGACCTCGTGCCACCCTCTCCTCGGCGAACCGTGGAAACGCGCCGGCGGGGGTACCGGCGGACGGCACACAGTGTGGGCAGGTGCCGCAAGCCAACGGTACGCCGGAAGCGGCCCCGGTGACGTACCTCACCGGGAGCCGTTCCGATCAATGCGCGTGGCGGCCGTTCGTGCCGGGGAACTGCTCGTTCACGGCCACGTCGGGCGGAGTCGGGTCCTCGCCGTCGCCGGCGTGCTCCTCCGCGTGCTCGGCCATCTCCCGCGGCAACCGCAGCGGCAGCGCCTCACGCACCGGCCGTGCCTCGTCGTCGCGGACCACGACCAGGCCCCGCAGGCACTCGCCGAGCACGCCCTCCTGCCCCGGATCGGCGGCGGCCAGCCCCTGGAACAGGGCGCGGACCATCCAGCGCGGGCCGTCCACCCCGACGAACCGGACATCGGCCGGCCCCTCGGGCGTGTTGACCCGGGCGGCCAGCTCGACGCCGTACGGCCCGTCGAACTCCTGCGGCGCGGCGCCGTCGGACTTCATCGCCGCGGCGATCTCGGCGCGCACCTCGTCCCAGATGCCTTCGCTGCGCGGCGCGGCGAAGACGCCGAGCTGCAACGCGCTGTTGCCGTGCACGAGCACGATCTGCTCGACGGCGCCGTCCGGGTTGGCCTGCACCCGCACCTCGACGCCCTCGACCGCCGGGATGAGCAGGCTGCCCAGGTCCAGCCGCTGCACACCCTCGGGCGCCTGCCTGCTGTCGTACGGGCCGACATCGGGCGCCGGAGCGTCGCCCATGCTCTTGGCGAGCGCCGCCGACTGGGGAGCGTCGTCCGGGCGCACGTGCTTCGGACCGCCGCGCTTGCGGGAGAACATCTGCGTTGCCACCTTCTTCGTCCTAGAGCTGCTGCTGCGCGGGCTTCATCGCCGGCCCGGCCCGGTCGGCAGAGCCACGTGCCCGCCGGTCGAGCCGTGCCCGCCCGCACCCCGGGAGGTGTCGGCGAGCTCGTCGACCACGTGGAACACTGCCCGTTCGACCCGCTGCACGACCAGCTGGGCGATCCGGTCGCCCCGGGAGATCTTCGCGGTCGTGGCCGGGTCGTGGTTGACCAGGTTCACCAGAATCTCGCCCCGGTAACCGGCGTCGACCGTACCGGGCGCGTTGAGCACCGTCACGCCGAGGCGCACCGCGAGACCGGAGCGGGGATGCACCAGACCCACGTAGCCCTCCGGGAGCGCGATCGCCAGCCCCGTCCGCACCAGCCGGCGCGCACCGGGAGCGAGCTCCACGTCCTCGGCGGCGTACAGGTCGGCGCCCGCGTCGCCCGGGTGGGCGTAGGCCGGCAGCGGCAGGTCGGGGTCGAGCCGGCGGACCTGGATGTCCACGGGTTCGGTCACGGTAGCGGTCCTCACGATCGGCGTCGGTCCTGCGGGCGGGCGAGCGGCACCCACCCTGCCATCCTGCCGTCGCCGCGGACGGAGGCGCGCCGTACCCTCACCAGGGTGACATCCGAGGCCTCCGCACGCACGGCGGCGCCGCGTCCGGCGTACGCCGAGCGCCTGCACATCCCGTGGCTCGCGTGGCCGGGCTGGCTGGTGGTGGCGGCCCTGCTCGCCGCCGAGATCTGGATGGGCAGCACCGGCCTGCGTGCCTGGGTGCCGTTCGCCGTGCTGCTGCCGCTGACCGTCTTCCTGCTGTGGCGCGCCGACCGGATCCGGGTCGCCGTCACCGCGACGGAGTTCCAGGTCGACGACGCCCGGCTGCCGCTGAGCGTGATCGCCGACGTGATCCCGCTGGACGCGGCCGGCAAGCGGGAGGTGCTCGGCGTGGGCTCGCACCCGCTGGCCTTCGTGGTGCAGCGGCCCTGGATCAACGGCGCGGTGCAGGTGCTGCTGGACGATCCGGCCGACCCGACGCCGTTCTGGGTGGTGAGCTCCCGGCACCCGGTCGAGCTGGCCACGGCGCTGCTGCGCGCTAGGAGCTGAGCTCCCGGCGTTCGCCCTCGATGACGGCCGGACCCTGCCGGCGCAGGTCCTTGACCAGCTTGTCGCCGAGTGAACGGGTCGCCCGGCGGTTGAGGTAGCTCGCGACGGCCGCGCCGGTGAGCAGCGGGCCGAGCGTGGTCAGATTGCGCCCGAAGCGGCGCAGCAGGGTGCCCTGCAACTCCTTGCGGGCCGCGGTGCCGAGCACGGTGGCGACCCCGACGCCGGGCACCATCGGGTTGACGCCGCGCTGGCCGGACCAGGACTGGATCAGGGCGGTGGCGCGCTCGACGGCGTTGCCGGTGACCGGACGGCCGTACACCTCGTGCAGCTCGCCGAGCAGCTTGAGCTCGATGGCCACGACGGTGACCGTCTCGGCGGCCAGCAGGACCGGGGCCGAGAGCAGGGTCGGCGTGGCAGCCCATTCGAGAGAAGCGACGCCGCCACCGGCGGCGCCCACCCCGGCCGTGGCCCGGGCGGCGTTACGGATCAGCCGTTCGGCGAGCTCGTCGCCGTCCAGCCCGTCGAAGTGGCGGCGGAGGGTGGCCCGGTCGCGGACCGGCACGTGCGGCGCCACGTCGGCGACCACGTCGGCCATCCAGCGCAGAGCGGCCTGCGGCCGGAAGAGCTGGCCGAGACCGCGCCGGCGGACATCGCCGACGAGCCGGCCGAGCAGGCGCCGGCGACCGGCCGGTTCCAGGTCGTCGGCGGTCAGGGCGGCCACGGTCGCGCCGATCCCGGCGTCCCCCGGACCGGTCGGTTCGTGGCCGGCAGGCTCGGCGGGGCCGACCTTGATGAGCTCACGCCCCGGTTCCGCGGACTGTGCCGTGTTGTCGTCTGGGCGGCTCATCGTCGACCTCCCCGTGTCTGCCGTCGGCTTCGATACGGTCAGCCTGATACCCGGCGGAGCGGCCGGGGCAAACCCGGCAGCCGGTGCGTCAGGGGTCGGTACGTGACCCGGCCGTCGGACGACGACCGGGGATTGCCCTGCTCGCGGGCGCGCCGGTCAGGCGCACTCGCGGCAGATCAGTTCCCCGTTGCGTTCCACCGCGAGCTGGCTGCGGTGATGCACGAGGAAACAACGGGCGCAGCGGAACTCGTCGGTCTGCATCGGCAGCACCTTGACGGTCAGTTCCTCGTCGGCCAGGTCAGCACCGGGGAGCTCGAAGCTCTCCGCCACCTCGACCTCGTCGACGTCCACTGCGCCCGACTGCGAGTCGGCGCGGCGGGCCTTGAGCTCCTCGAGGCTGTCCTCGCCGAGGTCGACCTCGTCGCGACGCGGGGCGTCGTAGTCGGTGGCCATCGGTTTTCACTCTCCTGTATCGATGTGTCACTTGGCGTTAGTAACGCCAGCGACGGCGTTTCGGTTCCCGGGTGCGACGGACTTTTTTCCCCGATCTGAAACAGGGATCGCCCGTCCGCCGGGGCGCCCCCACCCCCTCGTGAAACTGCCCCAGCAAACGCGGCACCTTACCGCCCTCGCGCGTGGCTTGTACGCGCGCGGGCGGCCAATTGTTCCCGATGTGACCGAGGCGACATCAAGGTAGGGGTCACAGCCCGTGGATCATCGTCGCCGCGCCGGGAGCATTCCCTCTTTCCGCAGGCTTGGCGTGCAGACGCTAACCTCACCGCATACTCCGTCCGGCACCGGACGGTGGTCGATCGAGCTGACCCCGGGAGCCAGTTCCATGAGCTTTGCCCGCGTCCGAGCGCTCGTCGTGGTCGGCGTGCTCGCCGTGGCCGCGGTGGTCTTCGTCGTCGTGGCGTTGGTCCGCGACACGCAGGGCGACGCGGTCGCCGGAGGCTGCCCCGACGGCTCGGTGATGGCCAACCTGACGCTGCCCGACGATCCCGAGCAGGTGACCGTGCGGGTCTTCAACGGCACCAAGACCCCCGGGCTGGCCGACAGCGTCACCAACGAGTTCAAGAACCGCCGCTTCAAGACCCAGAAGCCGGCGGAGAACAAGAAGAAGGTCGACGACGTCGCGGTCATGCGGTACGGCCCCGAGGCGGTCGGCTCGGCCTGGCTGCTGCGGGCGTACTTCCTGAACCAGGCCGAGCCGCAGTACGACCCCAAGCGCAAGGGCGCGGTGGTGGACGTGGTCGTCGGCAAGGGCTTCCAGCAGCTCGCCACCACCACCGAGGTCAACCAGTCGCTGGTCGAGCTCGGCGAGCCCGAGCTGCCGCCGGGCGCCTGCGTGGCCCCCAAGAAGGACTCCTGACCCGTTACGGCCCGCCCGCCGCGTCCAGCTCCACGAGCGCGTCGTGCAGCGCGCCGAAGATGGCCGGCGGGGCCGCGACGACCATGTCCGGCCCGGCCGGCGCTCCGTCGAGTCCGGACACCAGCAGGCCCGCCTCGGTGGCGACCAGGCCACCGGCGGCGTGGTCCCACGGGTTGAGCCCCTTCTCGAAGTAGGCGTCGACGTTGCCCTCGGCGGCCAGGCAGAGGTCGATCGAGGCGGCACCGAAACGCCGGATGTCGCGCACCCGGGTCAGCAGCTCGGCCACGACCGCACCCTGATGGGCCCGCCGCGCCCGGTCGTAGCCGAAGCCGGTGGCGAGCAGGGTCTGGTCCAGGGTGGTCCGTACCGAGCCGGTCAGCCGCCGCCCGCCGCGCCAGGCGCCCCCGCCGAGCGTCGCCGTCCACTCGTCGCCGGTGACCGGATTGAGCACCACGCCGGCGACCACGACGCCGTCCACCTCCGCGGCCAGCGAGACCGCGTACTGCGGGAGGCCGTAGAGGTAGTTCACGGTGCCGTCGATGGGGTCCAGGATCCACCGTACGGCTCCGGCGGCCGTTTCCGAGGAATCCCCGTACTCCTCGCCCAGCACGCCGTCAGCGGGCCGCTCAGCGGCCAGCGCGGCGACCACCTGTCGCTCGACGGCCCGGTCGGCCGCCGTCACCACATCGGTGTCGGTGCTCTTGGTCTGCACATCGGTGATCGCCTCGGCCCGGGTCCGCCGGGCGGTCGCCGCGGCCTCCCGGGCGATTCGTACGGCGATCTCGAGTAAGGTGTCCGGCGTCGATGTCCCCGGTTCCACAGCCACTGGTGACCGTCCTTTCAGCCGTCGTCATTGTCCCGGCAAGCGCCTCCCGAGGGCCCGCTACCCCCCTCGAGACCCCCCGCGGCGTGCCGGTGGCGTGCTGCGGCGGGAGGATCTAGCCGGACGGCGCTACAATTCACCCCTGCCCACGCTTCACGGACAGCCGCCAGCGGGCCCGTCCGCGTCCCGAGGGCTCCCACACCACACCGGCCAGCCTCGTTCCGCCGCGCGCTGCGCTGGGTTCATGGCCGTGTTACATCGCCCTCCGGAAGGTCATTCGTGACAGAAGCCCACCAGACCGGTGCCGACGTTCGCTCTCTCACCGAGGCCCTGATCGCCCATGCTCAGGGTGCGGGCGGGCAGATCACGTCAGCCGAGGTCGTGCAGACGGTCGAGTCGGCCGAAGTCACGCCGGCCCAGGCCAAGAAGATCCTCCGCGCCCTCGTGGACGCGGGAGTCACGGTCGTCGTCGACGGCTCGGCGAGCACCCGCCGCCGGGTCGCCGCCGCCCGCGCCGCCACCCCCGCCTCCAAGGCCACCACCGCCAAGGCGACCCGCGCCCCGGCGAAGAAGGCCGCACCCGAGCAGAAGCAGCCCGGCACGGAGGACGACGCAGCCGCGCCGTCACCCGCCACCGTCGCCAAGAAGGCCGCTCCCGCCAAGAAGGCCGCAGCCGCGCCGCGCAAGGCCGTCCCGGGCGCCAAGGCGGCCCCCGCGAAGGCCGCCAAGCCCGGTGAGACCCCGGCCGAGGGCGAGGAGATCGATCCCGAGGAGCTCGCCGCCGAGATCGAGGACGTCGTCGTGGAGGAGCCGGCCGCCCTGGTCCAGGCCGCCGCCACCGACGCGGCCGCGACGGCGACCGACGGCGACTTCGAGTGGGACGACGAGGAGTCCGAGGCGCTCAAGCAGGCGCGCCGCGACGCCGAGCTGACCGCCTCCGCCGACTCCGTCCGGGCGTACCTGAAGCAGATCGGCAAGGTCCCCCTGCTGAACGCGGAGCAGGAGGTCGAGCTGGCCAAGCGCATCGAGGCGGGCCTGTACGCCGCCGAGCGGCTGCGCGCCTGCGACGAGGGCGAGGAGAAGCTCGAGCGCAACTTCGAGCGCGACCTGCGCTGGATCGGCCGCGACGGCGAGCGGGCCAAGAACCACCTGCTCGAGGCCAACCTGCGACTCGTGGTCTCGCTGGCCAAGCGCTACACCGGCCGCGGCATGGCCTTCCTGGACCTGATCCAGGAAGGCAACCTGGGCCTGATCCGCGCCGTCGAGAAGTTCGACTACACCAAGGGCTACAAGTTCTCCACGTACGCCACCTGGTGGATCCGCCAGGCCATCACCCGCGCCATGGCCGACCAGGCCCGCACCATCCGCATCCCGGTGCACATGGTGGAGGTCATCAACAAGCTCGGCCGCATACAGCGTGAGCTGCTCCAGGACCTGGGCCGCGAGCCCACCCCGGAGGAACTGGCCAAGGAAATGGACATCACCCCGGAGAAGGTGCTGGAGATCCAGCAGTACGCCCGGGAGCCCATCTCGCTCGACCAGACCATCGGCGACGAGGGCGACAGCCAGCTCGGTGACTTCATCGAGGACTCCGAGGCGGTCGTCGCGGTCGACGCGGTGTCCTTCTCGCTGCTGCAGGACCAGTTGCAGCAGGTGCTGCAGACGCTGTCCGAGCGCGAGGCGGGCGTGGTGCGGCTGCGGTTCGGCCTGACCGACGGCCAGCCGCGCACCCTGGACGAGATCGGGCAGGTCTACGGGGTCACCCGCGAGCGAATCCGGCAGATCGAGTCGAAGACGATGTCCAAGTTGCGACACCCGTCCCGCTCCCAGGTCCTGCGCGACTACCTGGACTGAGTCTGACCACGGCAGGCACGGACACCTTGATCAATACGGGATTACCCCCGTTCAGTCAACAGTCCGTGCCTGTTTGGTCACCACCCGTACATCATTCGGTGGTGATCAGACCGTTGTGCAGAAGTGATCGTTGACGTGGCACCCTTGGAGCACGGCACACTAGCCGGACCACATGTGACTTGGGTCCCCCCGAGGCACAGTGGGAAGGCTGTTAGGGCCAAGGGTGTTGCACCATGGGTGAGCAGTAGCCGAGGAACATGTTCATCGGTGACGACCAGAGGAGGAAGGCGATGACCCCGACTCTCACGCCGCCGGCGGGAACGGTGGCCGGACCAGCAGCCGATGAACGGTGCGACCGCTGCAATGCAGCCGGAAAGCTCCGTTTGACCCTGGCTGGTGGCAGCGAGCTGGTGTTCTGCGGACACCACGCCAACAGGTACGCCGAGGACCTGGTGAAGATCACGGTCCAGTACAAGGCGGACCCGGAGTTCTCTTGGCGTGGCGCAGACATGATGTCTAACTCCAACTAACCCCGACAGACGATCTGAAGGGCGCCCGGTGTGGGCGCCCTTCTTTTTGTGTTTCTGCGTGGTGGGGCTTGGGGGCAGGGATGACCCACGCAGCCCGTCAGGCTTGATGTCTGCGTGGGTCATCCCTGCCCCCAAGCCCTGTTGTGGTCCAGCTGGGGTGCTACTCGGCGGCCTGCGCGCTGCAGAGCGGTAGATCGCGCCTCGCGCTCTCTTAGCGGGTCCGCCGCATCTCTGTGCCAGGTCAATCGCGCGCCGCGCCCCCACAGGGGTGCCGCGCTGGGTTCGTCTGTTCTGGCCGGGTGGGCAACTCGGCCTTCCCGCCGGCTCGCACAGCGCCACGGGGTCTCCCCGCACCCACAACGGCACGCCACAGCCAGGGTCACCCTGGTTCGCAGCAGGGCACGGGCTGGGCCGTCGTGCCTGCCCGCATCCGTCACGAGCAGCCGGCCACAACGCCCGGTGGCGGGTCCGCCACTACGCCATGCGACCAGCTGGCCCGGGCGTCAGGGGCAGGGTCCCGCGACCAGCCGACTCCCGGCATCGTCGTCTCCGACCCGCGACGCCCCGCATCCGCGCCCCACTGCCAGCGCCCGCAACCGCCCCCGCATTCAGCGCACCCGCACCCACGCTCCCGCGCCCAGCACCCGCGCCCCACGTCCCTGCGCCCCCGCGCCGCGCTCCCACGCCCAGCACCTGCACCCGTGCGCATTCAGCACGCGTGCCCCGCAACCAGCACCCGGGTCCAGCACCCGGGCGCAGCACGCCGCGCCCGCGCACGCATTCAGCACTCGCCCCGCACCGCACCGCACCGCACAAGCACCCGGACCCCGCGCCCGGCGCTCCGCACCCGCATTCAGCACCCGGACCCCGCGCCCGGCCCTCAGGCCGAGCAGTGTCGTTGCTGCAGCATTTTGCGCGGTTGTTGAGCTATTGCATGGAGACGATGGCGACCACCTGGATCCAGGCCGACTCCTGCGGGCGCCTCCCCCTGCGGCAAGCACACAGGGACCGCTCCCACACCACTCGCACTCGCGCATGTCTCGGTGCGGCCGGGGAGCACCACGGCCAGCGATCCGCCACCGCCTGCGGAGTGCCGGTGCCGGGTGGATCCGGCGCCGGCTTGCGTCTCGGTAGGCGACGCTCAGAGGGCCGGCCAGCTCTTCGCGAGGCGAAGGAAAAGCTACATCGTCTGAATCGTGGCGATTCGTTCTTCTAGTTGTTCGATTGTTGCCTGGGCGCTCGGCGGGCCTCCGCACAGCCTCCGCAGCTCAGCGTGGATCTTGCCGTGGGGCAGGTTGGTGCGGTGGTGGTGGGCGGCCACCAGAGTGTTCAGCTGGCGGCGGAGGCTGTTCCGGCGTTCGCCCGCGCTCAGTGTCACCACCGGCTCCCGTTGGGCCGGGACCGGCTCAGCCGCCTTCTGCCGCTTCTGGGCCGCCAGTTGCTCACTCTGCCGCCGTTCCAGCAGCACGCTCACCTGGTCGGGCGTCAGGAGGCCCGGCAGACCCAGGTATTCCTCCTCCTCGGGCGTGCCCGTACGGGCCCCGGTGCCGAAGGAGGCGCCGTCGTAGATCACCTGGTCGAGCTCGGCCGTCGCGGACAGGGCTTCGAAGCGCTTCTCCAGGTCGCCCTCGGCGTCTTCTGCTCGCTGGGCGCGTTCCAGCAGGGCGTCGTCCAGGCCGTCGGGGTCTTTCGGGGCGCCCAGGATGTGGTCGCGTTCGGCTTCCATCTCGCTGGCCAGGCCCAGCAGGTGCGGGACGCTGGGCAGGAAGACCGTCGCTGTCTCGCCCGTGCGGCGCGCCCGGACGAACCGGCCGATCGCCTGGGCGAAGTACAGGGGAGTCGAGGCGCTGGTCGCGTACACGCCGACGGCCAGGCGGGGGATGTCGACGCCTTCCGACACCATGCGGACCGCGACCATCCAACGTTCGTCGGAGACCGCGAACGAGGCGATGCGGGCCGAGGCGCCCTGGTCGTCGGAGAGGACGACCACCGCCGGCTGGCCGGTGATCTCGCCGAGGAGCTTCGCGTACGCCCGGGCGGTCTGCTGGTCGCTCGCGATGACCAGGCCGCCCGCGTCCGTCATGCCGTGCTCGCGCAGCCGGGACAGCCTCGCGTCGGCCGCGCGCAGCACCTGGGGCATCCAGTCGCCGCGGTGGTCCAGGGCGGTGCGCCAGGCCTGGGCCACCAGGTCCTTGGTCATCGGTTCGCCCAGCCGGGCCGCCAGCTCGTCGCCGGCGTTGGTCCGCCACCGGGTCTCGCCGGAGTACGCCATGAACAGCACCGGGCGGACGACGCCGTCGCGCAGCGCGTCCGAGTAGCCGTAGACCGAGTCCGAGCGGGACCGCTGGAGGCCGTTCTCGCCGCGTTCGTAGACGACGAACGGGATCGGGTTGTCGTCCGAGCGGAACGGCGTACCGGTGAGCATCAGCCGGCGTTCGGCCTCCTCGAAGGCCGACTTGACGCCGTCGCCCCAGGTGCGGGAGTCGCCGGCGTGGTGGATCTCGTCCAGGATGACCATCGTCGGGCGGGTCATCGTGCGCCGCCGGTGCACCGCCGGGGCCATGCCGACCTGCGCGTACGTCAGCACGGCCCCGTGGAAGTCGCGGGACGAGTGCACGTCGGCGTTGCGGAACGACGGGTCGAGCTGGATGCCGACGCGGGCCGCCGCGTTGGCCCACTGGGTCTTCAGGTGCTCGGTCGGGCAGACCACGGTGACCGCCTCGACGGTGCCGTCGGCGAGCAGCTCGGCGGCGATCCGCAGGGCGAAGGTGGTCTTGCCCGCGCCCGGGGTCGCGACGGCCATGAAGTCGGGGCTGCGCCTTCGCAGATACTCCACCAGGGCCTTGCGCTGCCAGGCGCGCAGCGGCGGGAAGGTCTCCAGATTCGGCAGGGGCGGACTCAAGCTCGACGATCCTCTCGACTCACACCACACAGCAAAATGCCCCCGCGCAACGGCCGCAGAGGCGAAACCCAGCATAGCGGCGGCGGGCCGCCACCGTGGTCACGGCACAGCGACGGGCGCCGACCAGCGCCGGTACAGCGCGAGCAGCCGTACCCCGGTCATGGCCGCCGCGGCCAGCGCCAGCGGGATCGGGCCCGCCAGCTCGAGCCGGTTCAGCAGCGTCACCGCCGCCGCGCCGCCGAGCGCGACCACCGCGTAGATGTCGCGCTGGAGCACCGCCGGGATCTCCCCGGTGAGCAGGTCGCGAGCCACGCCGCCGCCGATGCCGGTGAGCATGCCGATCAGGCAGGCGCCGACCGCCGGCGCACCGGCCTCCAGGGCCTTGAGCGTGCCGGTGACGGTGAACAGGCCCAGGCCGGCCGCGTCGAGGAGCAGCACCGTACGCCGCAGCCGGTTGAGCTGCGGGTGCAGGTAAAACACCGCCACGGAGGCGGTCACCGCCGTGACGGCGTACCGCCAGTCGGAGAAGGCGAGCGGCGGCACCGCGCCGATCACGAGATCGCGCAGGATGCCGCCGCCGAGGGCTGCGACGAAGCCCACGAAGCCGACGCCGAACAGGTCGAGCCGCTTCGCGACGGCGGCGCTGGCGCCGGAGGCCGCGAAGACGGCCACGCCGATCAGGTCCGCGACCAGCAGGCTGTAGCTGCCCGTCACGAGGACCGGCCGGGGGTCAGTGCTTCATCGACTCGTAGATCTCCTTGCACTGCGGGCACACCGGCGAGCCCGGCTTCGGCGACTTGGTCACCGGGAACTTCTCCCCGCAGAGAGCGATCACGAAGGTGCCCATCACGGCACTCTCGGCGATCTTCTCTTTGCGCACGTAGTGGAACATCTCGGGACCGGTGTCGGCGTCCTTGGTCTCCGGACGCTCCAGGATCTGCGTGCTCACGGCATCTGCCCTTCATGAGTCTCATGACTGTGTGCTCAACGGCACAGCGCCGGTGAATCGGCGCTGTTGCCGGGCCCGCGTGCCCCCCGGTCACCGCGGAAGAAGCTCCAACCCACAAGTCTGACACCTCACGCCTGGTCGGTCCAACGACAACGGAGCCGCAGGGCACCGTACCGTTGCCATCGTGACCGATTCCACGCGGCAGATGGGCCGCTATGCCATCCGTTACGGCGACCATGTGTCCCGGGCGCGCCGCGACGGCCGCCCGGTGGTGGCGCTGGAGAGCACGATCGTCTCGCACGGCCTGCCCCGGCCCGACAACCTGCGGGTCGCCCGGGAGATCGAGCAGACCGTCCGCGACAACGGCGCCGTCCCCGCGACCATCGGGATGATCGGCGGCGAGCTGGTCGTCGGCCTCGAGGATCACCAGATCGAGCACCTGGCCGGCGCCGACGGAGTGGCCAAGCTCTCCGTCCGCGACCTGGCCGTGGCCGCCGCCACCGGCGCGGACGGGGCCACCACGGTCGCCGCCACCAGCGCGATCGCCGCGGCGGCCGGGATCGGCGTCTTCGCCACCGGCGGGCTCGGCGGCGTGCACCGCGAGGCGAACAGCACCTTCGACGAGTCCAACGACCTGACCACGCTGGCCCGTACGCCGATCGTCGTGGTCTGCGCCGGGGTCAAGTCGATCCTCGACGTCGGGGCCACCCTGGAGCGCCTGGAGACCTTGGGGGTGTCCGTCGCCGGGTACGGCACCCACCGCTTCCCCGGCTTCTTCGTCACCGACGGCGGTTTCGACGTCGACTGGCGGCTGGACTCCCCGCAGCAGGTCGCCGACGTCATCGCCGCCCGGGCCGACCAGGGCGTCGGCGCCGGAGCGCTGGTGCTGGGCCACCCGCTGCCGGCCGACGAGCAGCTCGATCCGGCCCTGCACGACCGCACCCTGGCCGAGGGGCTGGAGCTGCTGGCCCGCGACGGGGTCACCGGCAAGGCCGTGACGCCGTTCCTGCTGGCCCACTTCCACAGCAGCACCGAGGGCAAGAGCCTGGCCGTCAACGTGCGGATCATCCTGCGCAACGCCGCCCTGGCAGCTCAGATCGCGGCCGCGGCCACCCCGGCCCCGGCATCCCTCGGCTTCGCGCTGCCGGCATGACGGACCACGTCGCCCGAGGCCGGCCGCGGACGGTCGCCGGGTGAGCGTGCTCGTCGTCGGTGATCTGGTGACCGACGTGCTGGTCACGCACGCCGGGCCGCTCGCCGTGGGCTCCGACACCGAGGCCCGGATCCTGGTCGGCGGGGGCGGCCAGGCGGCCAACACGGCCGCCTGGCTGGCCTATGCCGGGGCGGGCGCCACCCTGATCGCCGCGGTCGGTGACGATCATGCCGGCCGGGAACGGATCGCCGAACTGGTCGCGGCCGGGGTGCGGTGCGCGGTGCGGGCCCATCCGGGGGTACCGACGGGCAGCGTGGTGGTGCTCAGTTCGGCCGGCGAGCGCACGATGATCACCGACCGGGGGGCCGCGCTGCTGCTGGACCCCGCGGACGTCACGGCTGCCGTCAAGGCCGCGCAGGGCGTCACCCATCTGCATCTGTCCGGCTATCCCCTGCTGCACACGGGGTCGCGGCCGGGTGGGCTGGCCGCGCTGGCCGTGGCCCGGGAGCGTGGCCTGACCACGAGTGTCGACGCGGCGTCGGCCGAGCCGCTGCGGCAGCTCGGTGCGCAGGCGTTCCTCGACCTGGTGCGCGGTGTCGACCTGCTGCTGTGCAATGCCGACGAGGCCGCCGTGCTGGGCGGGCCGGGGCCGGCGGAGGCCCAGGCGGCCGCGTTGACCGCGGTGGCGGCCGACGTGGTGGTCAAACGTGGGGGCGACGGTGCCGTCTGGGCATCCCGGGACGGGGTGTTGCGGTCGGTTGCGGGTGTGCGCGTACCGGCGCTCGATCCGACCGGGGCCGGTGACGCCTTCGCGGCCGGCCTGCTCACCGCCTGGTGTGCCGGTGCGGACCCGGCGGCCGCGCTCTCGGCCGGCGCCGCACTCGGCGCGGCGGCTGTGCAGACGGCCGGCGCGCGCCCGCTGCCCTAGGGCTCGATGTCGATGGTGCGCTGCTTGATGACCTCGGCCGCCTCCGGCTCGAGGATCCGCTGCTGGTTGACCGCCGGGCTCGCCGCCGGGTTGGCCCGGCTCTTGGGCGGGCGGTCGTTGGCGATCAGCACCGCGGCCCACGGCAGGAAGACCATGCCGATGGCGCAGAGGACCAGCCAGAGCGGTAGCAGGGGTGGGCGGACGCTGACCAGGACGGCGCCGATGATCAGGCACGCGGCCCGGCCACCCATCATGGTCACGTAACGGATCTGGCGGCTGCGGAGCTGTTCGCTCGGGCTGCGAGCGGCGTTGGTGATCAACACCGGCTGCTTCTTCACCTTGGATCTCCGATCGACAACCCATCCTCGCACCGCGACCGGGCAGGTGCCCACAATCGACGCAGTCCTCCCGCCCGCAGCCTGGCATGCAGGGCCCCGAACCGTTCACAAAGCCCGCGGTCCTACCGATGAGACAGATGTGCGGTGGGTGCCCTGCGGGCTGAACCGGCGGCGCTGGTCGGGCGTCGCCCTCGTCGTCGTGGTCGCGCTCCTGGGCTGCACGACCTCCTGGTTCGCCGCGCGCAACGCGCGCACCGCCGAGCAGCGCTACGCCGCGCAGCTCATGGACCGCTACACCAGCGACCTCACCCGCGCGATCACCACCCAGATCCAGCGGTACGGCGACACCCTCGCCGACGTCGCCATCGCGCTGGGCTCGCAGACGGATCTGACCGCCGGCGACTTCGCCTGGATCACCAACAAGATCAGTAATCGCCACCTGCCCGGCGCCACCTCGCTGGGCTTCGTGGTCTCCACCCCGCCCAGCGGCGTCGCGGCGACCCAGACCTACTGGCGTGGCCGCGGCGCCACCGGCCTGACCCTGCGGCCGGCCGCGACCGAGGGTGAGCACGCGTTCGCGGTGTTCGCCCGCTCCTTCGACGATGTGCCGGTGCGGCCCGGCATCGACGTGGCCGCCTCGCCCGAGGCCGCCAAGGCGCTGAAGGACGCCTACACGGTCGGCGGTTTCGCCGTCAGCCAGGCGTACGTGCTGCTCAAGGACCAGGCCGTCCCGGTGGCCGACCAGCAGCTGTCGTTCCTGTTCGCGGTGCCGGTAGCCCGCATCGGCGGCACCTTCCGCGGCTGGCTGACCATGGGGGTGCACGGGCATGACCTGCTGGCGGAGACGCTGCGGACGCAGGCCCACGGCGCGGTGGCCGCCGACCTGGACGATCCGACCGACGTCGTCGAGCGGGCCATCGCCACCTCCGGCGTTCCCGCGGCCGGCTATTCGCCCGCGCTCGACCGGATCGCCACCGTCTCGGCCGGGATGCGCACCTGGGAGCTGGAGGTGCATCCCACCGAGCAACTGCTGCGGGAGACCGACCGCGGCATCGTGAAGACCACCTTCGCCGTGGCCATGACCATCGCGTTCCTGCTCACCACGCTGGTCGCCCTGCTCACCGGCGCCCGCAACCGGGCGATGGGCAAGGTCGACGCGGCCACGGCGGCCCTGCGGGGTGACATCGAACGGCGGCAGCAGGTCGAGAACCGGCTGCGCGAACGCGAGCTTGAACTCGAACAGATGGCCCTGCACGACCCGCTGACCGGGCTGGCCAACCGGGCCGGCCTGGACGCCCGGCTGGCCGACGTGGTGGGCCGGCGGACCGACATCGCCCTGCTGCTCATCGATCTGGACGACTTCAAGCTGGTCAACGACGTGCACGGGCACGCCGCCGGCGACGCCATGCTGACCGAGTTCGCGCAGGTGTTGCTGGCCGGGGTGCGGGCGGACGACCTGGCCGCCCGGATCGGCGGCGACGAGTTCGTGGTGCTGGTCACCGGCGTGACGGGCGCGGACCAGGCGGTCGCGGCGGCCCAGCGGATCCTGGCCATGGCCGCCGCGGCGCCGGTCCATCTGGGTGACGACCTGCTACCGGTACGGGCCAGCGTCGGCGTGGCGACCAGCCGGCCCGGCGACACCCCGAAGAAACTGCTGCGCCGCGCCGACATCGCCATGTACCAGGCCAAACACCTGGGCAACCACGGCGTCCAGCTGCACGATCCGTCGATGAGCGACCACCGCGCGGCCGATGCCCAGCTCGCGGAGGACCTGGCCGGCGCCCTGGAACGCGGTGAGCTGCACGTGCTCTACCAGCCGCTGGTCGACCTGGCCGACGCCCGTCCGATCGGGGTCGAGGCGCTGCTCCGCTGGCACCACCCGCGGCTGGGCGTGGTGTCACCGACGCAGTTCATCCCGATCGCCGAGCGCAGCGGCACCATCGCCGATATCGGCCTGTGGGTGCTGGAGACGGCCTGCCGCCAGGTCGTCGAGTGGGGCGAGCTCTACGTCAGCGTCAACCTCTCCCCGCGCCAGCTGCAGGAGGAGTCGCTGGTGGCGGACGTGCTGGGGGTGCTGGCGCGTACCGGGCTGGCGCCGGACCGGCTGTGCCTGGAGATCACCGAGTCGGCCCTGGTGGACGAGAGTGCCGGCATCGCCAAGCTGCGGGCGCTGCGCGACCACGGCATCCACGTGGCGATCGACGACTTCGGCACCGGCTACTCGTCGCTGCACTACCTGACCCGGCTCCCGGTCGACATCCTCAAGATCGACCGCAGCTTCGTGGCCCAGCTCGACGGCACCCCGGAGGGCTCGGGCATCACCGAGGCGATCCTGCGGCTGAGCCAGGTGCTGCACCTCAGGACGGTGGCCGAGGGCATCGAGAACGCGGAGCAGGCGGCGGAACTGCAGATGCTGGGCTGCGGCATCGGGCAGGGCTACCTCTTCGCCCGGCCGCTGCCGCCGGCGGACCTGTTCGAGCTGCTGGTCAGCCCTTCGCGGCTGCCTTCATCTCCTTCTTGAAGGCGCGCACCCGGCCCAGCGACTCGGCGTCGACGATGTCGGCCACCGAGCGGTGCGAGCCCTCCTCGCCGTAGGCGCCGGCGGCCGCACGCCAGCCGGGCGGCTGGACGCCGTACTGCTTGCCGAGCAGGGCGGTGAAGATCTGGGACTTCTGCTTGCCGAAGCCGGGCAGGGCGGCGATCCGCTTGACCAGCTCCTTGCCGTCGGCGGCGTCCCGCCAGAGGTTGGCGGCGTCCCCGTCGTAGGTGCCGACCAGGGCCCGGCAGACCTCCTGCACGCGGGCGGCCATGGCCTTGGGGAACCGGTGCAGGGCGGGCGGCGTGGCGAAGATCGTGACGAGCTGCTCGGGATCGAACTCGGCGAGCTCGGCGGCGGTGGGGGCATGACCTAGCCGCTGCTTGAGCACGTACGGCGAGCTGAACGCCTTCTCCAGCGGGATCTGCTGGTCCAGCACCATGCCGATGAGCAGGGCCAGCGGGTCGTTCGCCAGCAGCTCGTTGGCCTCGGCGTCGATGGGCAGCGAAAGCGT
Source organism: Actinoplanes sp. NPDC004185 (assembly GCF_053603475.1). Lineage (NCBI taxonomy): Bacteria > Bacillati > Actinomycetota > Actinomycetes > Micromonosporales > Micromonosporaceae > Actinoplanes > Actinoplanes sp. NPDC004185. The sequence continues at coordinate 45,139 of NZ_JBSGFR010000021.1, forward strand.
CATGGCCCACATCCTATGGACGTCGCCCAGCTCGACGGCTAATTTCTAGCTTGTCTAGATGACCTGGAGGACATGATGCCGAGCATTCCGCTCTACGTGCGCATCGAGCGCGCACTGCGAGCCCGGCTCACGACCGCGCGACCGGGTGACGTCGTGCCCGCCGAGACCGCCCTCGCCGAGGAGTTCGGCGTCGCGCGGATGACCGTGCGGGCCGCCCTCAACGCGCTCGAGGCCGACGGGCTCATCGAGCGCATCCAGGGCCGGGGCACGTTCGTGCGGCAGCGGCCCGCGCCGCGCGCCGCCGGCACGTTGATGAGCTTTCACGACCAGGTGCGCAGCTGGGGGCGCAGCCCGTCGTCCCGGCTGGTCGAGGGCGAGGTCCGGGCGGCGACCGCCGAGGAGGCGGCCGCGCTGCAGCTCACGGCCGCGGCTCCCACCCTGGTCTCGATCGTCCGGGTACGCCTGGCCGACGACGTCCCGCTGGCCATCGAGTACGCCTGCTTCCCGCCCCACCTGGAAACGCTGCTCGACGCCGATCTCGAGACCGGCTCCCTGCACCGCGCCCTGCACGAGCGCGGCCTGCGCCCCACCCTCGGCTCCTCCACCCTGACCGCCCAGCCCGCCGGCCCGGACGGCCCGCGCCTGCAGGTCAGCGAGGCCGAGCCGCTGCTGGTGGAGAGCCGCGTGATCGTCGACCAGCACGCCGCACCCCTGGAATACAGCGTCAGCCGGTACGTCGGCTCCCGCTACTCGCTGCGCGTCACCTTCGACGTGCAGCCACCCCGAGAAGGAGAAACGCCGTGATGTCCTCCGTCGAGCAGGTCGCCTCGATGATCGACCATTCGCTGCTGCGCCCCGAGCTCACCACCGCCGACGTGCGGCAGGGCTGCGACGTGGCCGCTGCGCGCCGTACCGCTTTGGTCTGTGTCCGTCCCGCCGACGTGGAGCTCGCCGCCGGGCTGCTGGCCGGGACCGGTGTGCTGGTCGGGACCGTGGTCGGTTTCCCGCACGGCAGCACCACCACGGCCGTCAAGGTCGCCGAGACGCGGGCGCTGGTGGCGGCCGGGGCCGACGAGATCGACATGGTGCTCGCCATCGGCCGGCTGCGGGGCGGCGAGACGAGTTACGTGCACGACGACATCGCCGCGGTCGTGGCGGCGGCGCAGGGTCGCTGTGTGAAGGTCATCCTGGAGAACGCGTACCTCAGCGACGAGCAGAAAGTGACCGGTTGCCGGCTCACCGAGCAGGCGGGTGCGCAGTTCGTGAAGACGAGCACCGGTTTCGCCCCGGGCGGCGCGACCCTGTCCGACATCCGGCTGATGCGCGCGACGGTGTCCCCGGCGGTCGCGGTCAAGGCGGCCGGCGGCGTACGGACCCTGGACACCCTGCTCGAGCTGGCGGCGGCGGGCGCGACCCGGTTCGGCGCCACGGCGACCGAGGCGATCCTGGACGACCTGGCCGCCCGCCACCGCGGTGAGCCGGCCGTCGCCGCGAGCCCGGCCACGGCGGGTTCCTACTGAGCCCGGTTTGCTGGGGTGCCGTTCGGGCAAAACCCTGACCATGAGTGACAACAGCGAGATCGGCAACGGCGACTACGCTCCCGAGGCAGTCGAGGAGCCGAGCACGTACCGCCCCGAGAAGGGTGACGACGACCCGGGCCTGTCGAGCACCATCGCCGCCGGCACGGATCCCGAGCAGCTGGTCAACGGCGGTCCGCCGCCGGAGGGTGGCGGCATCATGACCACGACCGGCGGTACCGCGGGGCCGAACAGCTTCAAGGCGAAGCCGCGCTCCGGCCCCGGCGTCGCGCCGACCACGACGGGTGACGCCACCACCGGCGCGATGACCTCGACCGGCGGCGCCACGAGCGACGCGACCAGCAACGCGGTCGACTGACCGGTTATCTTCGGCGGGTGACGGGACCGTTGCTCGCCGCCGGCCGCGAGGCCGACGTGTACGCGCTGGACGAGCAGCGCGTGTTGCGCCGCTACCGGCGGGACGCCGACGTCACCGGCGAGGCCGACGCCATGCGTCACCTCGCCGGTCTCGGCTATCCGGTCCCGGCCGTGTACGAGGCCACCGGCCGCGACATGATCCTGGAACGCCTCGACGGACCCACGATGGCCGAGGCCGTGGCCGGCACCGCACTGAGTCCGGCGAAAGCCGCCGCGCACCTCGCGGACCTGCTGCGCCGGCTGCACGACGTGCCGCCGTGGCCCGGCGCCCCGGCCGGCTCCCGCATCGTCCACCTGGACCTGCACCCGCTGAACGTGCTGATGACCGCCCGCGGCCCGGTGGTGATCGACTGGCGCAACGCCCGGCCCGGCGAGCCCGACCTGGACACCGGCCTGACCGCGTTGATCCTGGCCCAGGTCGCCGTCGAGCGCGGGCACGAGTGGTCCGCGGTCGCCGGGGAGCTGCTGACGGCGTTCCTGCGGGTGGCCCCCGGCGATCCGATCCGGCTGCTCGACGAGGTGGTGCGCTTCCGCCGGTGGCAGCTCGACACGCTCACGCCGGCCGAGATCGCGCTGATCGACACCGCGGCGGAGAGGATACGGGCATGCGTGCGTTGATCCAGACCGTCAGCCGGGCCAGTGTCACGGTGGACGACGAGGTCGTCGGCAAGATCGAGGACGGGCTGCTGGTGCTGGTCGGCGTCACCCACGACGACACCGCCGCGACCGCCGCCACCCTGGCCCGCAAGGTGCACGAGCTGCGCATCCTCGACGGTGACGCCTCCGCCGCCGACACCGGAGCCCCGCTGCTGGTGGTCAGCCAGTTCACCCTCTACGGCGACGCCCGCAAGGGCCGCCGGCCCACCTGGTCCGCCGCCGCGCCCGCCGAGGTGGCCGAGCCGCTGGTCACCGCCTTCGTCGAGGCGCTGCGCGAGCGGGGCGCACCGGTGCAGACCGGCCGGTTCCGGGCCCACATGCTCGTGGAGAGCGTGAACGTGGGCCCGAGAACCGTCTGGCTGGAGCTTTAGGAACGGGATCTCTAGAAGAAGCCGCGGCGCTGGGCGGACTGCTGCAGCCAGCCGTTGAGCTGCGCCGTCCAGTCGACCTGGTCCACCGAGTGGTAGTCGACGTCGAAGCGGCCGAACGCGTCGTGGCCCTCGGTGAACAGGCCGCCGCGCTTGTCGATTTCCAGCACCACCTGCAGGTTGTGCGGGGTGGGGATGAACGTGACCTCGAGCTGGTTGATGCCGCCCGCGTACTGCGACGGCGGGTAGAACTCGATCTCCTGGTAGAACGGCAGCGTCTGCTGCACGCCGTAGACCCGGCCCCGTTCCACGTCGGCCCGGCTGAAGCGGAAGCCCAGCCGCAGGAAGGCGTCCAGGATGCGTTCCTGGGCCGGCAGCGGATGCACAGCCACCGCGTCCAGGTCACCCTTGTCGACCGCCCGGGCCACCTCGAGCTCGGTACGCAGGCCCATCGTCATGCCGTGCAGGTGCTGGCCGTACACCTCGGTGATCGGGGTCTCCCACGGCACGTCGAAGCGGAACGGGATGTCGTGCCGGGCGCCGGCGTCCAGCTTGAACGAGCCGGTCAGCCGCTGCCGGTGGAACTCCTGGTCGGTGTTGTACTCGCTGTCGCCGCTCTCCACCTCGACCCGGGTCATCAGCCCGACCGCCACGTACTCGATGTCGACGGCGTGGTCGCCGCCCATGACGTGCACCTGCCCCTCGAGGAAGCCACCGGGACGGCAGTTGGGGTTGGCGAGCACCGTTTCCACTGACGGGCCTCCGACACCCATCGCCTGCATCATGCGCTTGAAGACCACGAATCCTCCTAGTCACGAACCGTGCCGCCGATTATGGAGCGCCCCCGCCCCATACGGAATTGCGTCACTGTACGTACATGTCCCACCAAGCCGGGCAGGTTGTCGGGTTGGCGACCTCAGGGTTCTCCCCGATTCATGCCACCTGGACGCTTGCCTCACCTCCGCTTAACGCGCCTGCCGCCAAGCTAGTGATCACCGGCACGAATGCGGCTGGGAATGCACGACTCGGTGAACGCGGGGAGGGGACTGAAAGGTGGTCCTGCAGATGAAGGCGACGGAGTCCACGGCGGCGGTTGCTGCCGAGACCATCATGACTGACGGTGTCGAGCCCTTGGCGGACTTGGACGCGATCGACGAGCGCGGCGTCTCGGCCGACCTGGTCCGGGCCTACCTGAACGGCATCGGCCGCACCCGTCTGCTGACCGCGGTCGAGGAGGTGACGCTCTCCAAGCGGATCGAGGCCGGCCTCTACGCGGAGGAGAAGCTCCCCGCGGCGGGCGACGACCTGGCGCCACTGCTGCGGATCATCATCACCGAGGGCCGGGCCGCCAAGAACCACCTGCTCGAGGCCAACCTGCGGCTCGTGGTGAGCATCGCGAAGCGCTACACCGGCCGCGGCATGGCGTTCCTGGACCTGATCCAGGAAGGCAACCTGGGCCTGATCCGCGCCGTCGAGAAGTTCGACTACACCAAGGGCTACAAGTTCTCCACGTACGCCACCTGGTGGATCCGCCAGGCCATCACCCGCGCCATGGCCGACCAGGCCCGCACCATCCGCATCCCGGTGCACATGGTCGAGCAGGTCAACCGCATGGTCCGGGCCCGCCGCGACCTCGCCACGACGCTGGGCCGCGAGCCGGTCGTCGCCGAGATCGCCAAGGCCATGGGCGTGCCGGAGTTCCAGGTCATCGAGCTCATCTCGTACGACCGGGAGCCGGTCAGCCTGGACCAGGCCGTCGGTGAGGACGGCGAGAGCGCCCTCGGTGACTTCGTCGCCGCGGTCGACCCGCGCGGCGAGCCCGGTGACAGCGTCGGCCGCAGCGAACTGCGCGGCGAGGTCGAGATCGTGCTCTCCACGCTGTCCGAGCGGGAGTCCGCGGTGATCCGGCTGCGCTTCGGCCTGGACGACGGCCGGCAGCGCACCCTCGACGAGGTCGGCCGCGAGTTCGGGCTGAGCCGCGAGCGGATCCGCCAGATCGAGAAGGTGACGATGTCCAAGCTGCGCGACCCGCAGCGGGCGTCGCGCCTGGAGGCCTACGCCAGCTGACACCCGCACGAACCACGAGGCCGGTCGCGATGCGCGACCGGCCTCCGCCGTGTCCGGGGGGTCGGGCGAATTCCCGACTGACGCGGCGGGCGTCCTCGGCGACAATCAACGCGGGCACCGCAATGATCGTCGTCGGGGAGGTGGGACCGGGTGCGAGGCTTCCAGCTGCTGCTGCGGTTCGTACTGGAGTTGTGCGCGCTGGCGGCGCTGGCCTACGCGGGCTGGCAGACGTCGGCGAACCTCTGGGCGCGGCTGCTCGTCGCGATCGCGTTGCCGCTGGTCGCAGCTGTCGTCTGGGGACAGTGGGTGGCACCGAGGGCGCGCCGGCCGATCCCGGACCCGCTGCGGCTCGTACCGGAATGGCTGGTCTTCGGCGGCGCGACCGTCGCGCTGGCCCTGACCGGACACCCGATCCTCGCCGCGGCGCTGGCCGTCCTCGCCGCCGGCAACCGCTTCGCCCTGCACCTGCTGCACGTCACCACCGGCGGCGCCACCGAGCAGCACCCCGGCCCCCGGATCCCGGGCTGAGGTGACGGCCTGAGCGACCGGGCCGGGGCTCAGGCGCTGTGCAGGCGGCGGGGGCCCGTGTCCGGGCGGGTGCCGGCCTCGCCGAGCTCCACCGAGGCGTGCAGCACCGTGATGCCGTCCGGGCGGGCCAGCACCGGGTTCAGCGACAGGGCGCGGACCCGGGGATGCTCGTCGGCCAGCCGGCCGACCCGCAGCAGCAGATCGATCAGCGCCTGCCGGTCGACCGGAGCCGAACCGCGGTAGCCGTGCAGCAGCGGCGCCGCGCGGGGCTCGTCGACCAGCGCGGCGGCGGCCCGGTCGGTCAGCGGCGCCGCCCGCCAGGCCAGGTCGCCCAGCAGCTCACTGGCCACCCCGCCGAGCCCGAAGCCGACCACCGGGCCGAACGCCGGGTCCTCGACGACCTCGATCGTGCACGCCACCCCGGGCGGGACCATGGACTGCACCAGCACGTGCGGGCCGAACGCCGCCGACAGCTCGCGGTAGGCGGCGCGGACGTCGTCCTCGTCGGCCAGGGCCAGCCGGACCGCGCCCAGGTCGATGCGGTGCCGTAGTGCCCCACCGGCCGCCTTCAGCGCGACCGGGTAACCCAGCGCGTCCGCGGCGGCGAGGGCCTCGCCGATCGAGGTGGCGGAGGTGGACGGCTCGACCTTGATGCCGTACGCGGCGAGCAGCTCGGCGGGCGGGCCCTCGACCTCGGCGGCTGACGGGTCCACCCCGGACAGTGCGGGCAGGGCGCCCGGCGGCTGCCGGAGCCAGTCGGCGTACCCGGCGACCCGGCCCAGAGCTCGGACGGCCTCCTCCACCGACGGGTACGCCGGCACCCGCTCGGGCATCGTGCCCAGCAGGAACGTCGCCACGGTCGGCTTCTCCCCCGCCATCGCCACGCTGCCCAGGGCCGCGGTGAAATCGGCGTCCTCGTCGGGGAGCTGACCGGGCAGGGGCGGCGCGAAGACCACCACGAGAGCGTCCACCCGGTCGTCGACGGCGGCGTCGGCCAGCGCGTCGGCGAAGTCGTGGGCGCCCGCCTGGGGGCTGATGTCGCAGGGATATCCGTCGGCCACCGTCAGGCCGTTGGCCCGGCACGCGGCCACGGCCAGGCTGGACAGCGCCGACGAGTTGCCCACGATGGCGACCCGGCGCCCGGCCGGCAGCGGCTGGTGGGCGAGCAGCAGACCGACGTCGAACATCTCGGCGACGGTGTCCACCCGGATCACGCCGGAGCGGGCGAACAGGGCGGTGACCGCGCGGGTGTCCGGGCCGGGCAGATCACCGGCGAGCCCGGCCGGGCGGGTCGCCGACGCCACCGCGACGACCGGCTTGACCCGGCTCATCCGGCGGGCCAGCCGGGCGAACTTGCGCGGGTTGCCGAACGTCTCCAGATAGAGCAGCACAGCGTCGGTGCCGGGGTCGTCCTGCCAGTACTGCAGCAGGTCGTTGCCGGAGACGTCCGCGCGGTTGCCGGCCGACACGAAGCTGGACAGGCCGAGCCCACGCCGTTCCGCCTCGGCCAGCAACGCCACCCCGAGCGCGCCGGACTGGCTGAAGAAGCCGACCCGACCGGCGGCCGGCAGCCGCGGCGCGAGCGTGGCGTTGAGGCGTACCGCGGGGTCGGTGTTGGCGATCCCCAGGCAGTTCGGGCCGACCACGCGCAGGCCCGCCGCGTGGGCCGCGTCGATCAGCGCGCGCTGCGCGAGCGCACCCTCCACCCCGGACTCGGCGAAGCCGGCCGAAACGACCACCAGACCACCCGCGCCGGCTGCGGCCGCGTCGGCCACGGCGTCCGCGACCCCTTCCGGCGGTACGGCGATCAGCGCCAGATCAACCTCGGCGCGGGCCTCCACCGCCGACCTGTACGCGGGCAGCCCGGCCACCCGTTCCGCGCTGCGGTGCACGGGCACGATCGTTCCGGTGTAACCGCCGTCCCGGATGTGACCGAGGATCGCCGCGCCGATGCCCTGGCCGCTGGCGCTGGCGCCGTACACCGCGACGGCGCGCGGGTGCAGCAGCCGCGCGATCGACCGCGACTCGGTGCGCTGCTCGCGGCTCTCCTGCACCTCGCGGGACTTCTCCGTGGGGGCGATCGGGAAGCCCAGGTGCACGACGCCGTCGGCGTACTTGCGCTGGACCTGGTAGCCGAAGTCGCTGAACACCCGCAGCATGCCGCCGTTCTGCGGGAGGACCTCGGCGACGAAGCCGGTGATGCCGTTCTCCCGGGCCGCGTCGGCCAGGTGCTCCAGCAGCACCGAGCCGATCCCCCGGCCCTGGTGCGCGTCCTCCACGACGAAGGCCACCTCGGCCTCGGGCGACTCCGGGCCCAGCCGCTCGTAGCGGCCGACCGCCATGATCCGCGGGCCGCTGACGATGACGAAGGCCTCGCGGTCGTGATGGTCGACGTTGACGAACCGGGCCAGGTCGCGTTCCGGAATGCGCGGATAGGGAGAGAAGTAGCGCAGGTAGCGGGTGCGGTCGCTCATCCGGGAGTGGAACTCCACGATGGCCGGTGCGTCCTCGGGGCGGATCGGGCGCAGATGAACGGCGCTGCCGTCGGAGAGCAGCACGTCCGCCTCTCTGGTCACCGCATTCCCCTCTCAGTCCCGGATGTCCTGCGGGTCCAGCCCGTGCAGCGGGAAGACCACCCGCCGGGTCGCCATGATGGCCTTGTCGACCGGGTCGGGCGTGGTGCCCGGCTCCCAGCGCTCGACCGGCGGGGTGGTGCCGTCGGTCAGCGTGACCGGCACCTCCGTACCGGGACGGCGGTCGGCGGCGAGCTTGCGCCAGCCCGGCGGGGTGGCCGTGCCCGGATCCAGCGCCTCGCCGGTGGCCACCGCCAGCAGATGGGTCCAGGCCCGCGGCACGACCTCGACCAGGGCGTAACCGCCGCCGCCGGTCGCCACCCAGCGGCCGTCGCAGAGCTCGTCGGCCAGGCCGCGCAGCGCGATGTAGGCGGCGCGCTGACCGTCGACCGACAGCCGCAGATCGGCCAGGGGGTCGAGCCGGTGGGCGTCGGCACCGCACTGGGTCACCAGGATCTGCGGGGCGAACGCGCGCAGCACCGACGGCACGACGGCGTGGAACGCACGCAACCAGCCCGCGTCGCCGGTGCCGGGCGGCAGGGCCAGATTCACCGACATGCCCTCGGCGCCCGGGCCGCCCGATTCCTCCGGATAGCCGGTGGTGAAGGGGAACAGCGCCAGCGGCGTCTCGTGCAGGCTCACGGTGAGGACCCGGGGATCGTCGTAGAAGGCCGCCTGCACCCCGTCGCCGTGGTGCACGTCGACATCCACGTACGCGATGCGCTCCGCACCCAGGTCGAGCAGCCGCGCGATGGCGACCGCCGGGTCGTTGTAGACGCAGAAGCCGGCCGCCCGCGCCGCCATGGCGTGGTGCAGCCCGCCGGAGACGTTGACCGCCCGGGTGGCCGCGCCGCTCCACACGGCCTCGGCCGCGGCCAGGGTGGCGCCGCAGATCCGCGCGCTCGCCTCGTGCATGCCGTCGAAGACCGGATTGTCCGGGGTGTTGAGACCCCAGCCGCGGAAGAAGGGATCGTGCGGGGCGAGCCGCACCGCCTCCAGGTATTCCGGCCGGTGCACCCGGGTCAGCGCCGCGTCGTCGGCCGGCTCGGGCACGATCAGGCGCACCCCCGGGCGGTCGAGCACGCCCAGCTCGCGGGCGAGCGCCATGGTGAGCTCGACCCGCACCGGATTCATCGGGTGGTGCCCCATGTCGTACGCGAGCAGCGCCTCGTCCCAGACCACCGCCGTCGACTCCGCCATGAGCCTCATGCTGCCACGCCGGCGGGAACAACCGGGGGTGCGCCGACGCTGCAAGCATCGCCTGCGACGTCAGGCAGCCAGCCTGCCGGGTGCCGGCGGCGCTCCGCGGGCCTGCGAGATTCGGCAGGAGATCCCCGCTCGACTACCCTTGACAGGCACGCTTACTCCGGGAGGTCAGTACCGATGGCGCGGACTCACAACACGTCAGCCAAGAAGTCCGACACGAAGGTACATCACGTAGACCTCGTAGACACCACGGAGATGTATCTGCGCACGATCCTCGAGTTGGAGGAGGAGGGCGTACCGCCGCTGCGGGCCCGCATCGCCGAGCGCCTGCACCAGAGCGGGCCCACCGTCAGCCAGACCGTCGCCCGGATGGAGCGCGACGGGCTGCTGACCGTCGAGAACGACCGGCACCTGTTGCTCACCGAGGAGGGCCGGGTCGCCGCCGTGGCGGTCATGCGCAAGCACCGCCTCGCCGAGCTGCTGCTGGTCAACGTCATCGGCATGCCCTACGAGGAGGCCCACGAGGAGGCCTGCCGGTGGGAGCACGTGATGAGCGACTCCGTCGAGCGCAAGGTCTACGAGCTGCTCAACAAGCCGACCCGGTCGCCGTACGGCAACCCGATCCCCGGCCTCGAGGTGCTCGGCCTGCCGGCCGAGGAGCCGCTGGAGAGCAGCGCGACCGTGATCAATGCGGGTGAGCGCAACCTGGCGTTCCCGGGGCTGACCGGCAGCGTCGTGGTGCGCCGGATCTGCGAGAGCGTGCAGACCAACGCGGGGGTGCTGCGCCAGCTGCACGCGGCCGGCATCGACCCGGGCGCGACCGTCACAGTGGCGCAGGAGCGCGACGGTGTGACGATCGACCGCTCCGGTGACAAGATCCGGCTGCCGCGTGAGGTGGCGTCCCGGGTGTTCGTCGACGCCCACTGAGCTGTCCCGGGGCGGGCTCAGCCGTCGGTGGTGTCCATCGCCTTGGCCAGGTCGAGCAGCTTGGGCGTGAGGTCGTCGACGGCGTCGCGCTGCGCGTCCTTCGGGAAGGTGAAGCGCAACGTCTGCAGCTGCTCGGCCTCGCTGAGCCAGCCGATCTCGACGGTGGGACCGTGTCCGCCGGTGGCCTTGGTCACCAGCCGGTAGCCGGCCTTACCGAGGCCCTTGAGCTTGGTCGCCTTGGCCGGCATGAGCTCCTCGGTGAACAGCTCCGCGTCGGCCTTGGTGCTCTCCACCACGGAGAGCGCGAGGTCCGGCCAGGCGGCGGTCTCGGTCTGCACCACGCAGGTGGACGTGTCGTCGATCTGGTCCGAGGCGGCGATGCTGAAGGCGACGCCCAGCTTCTGCTCGATGAAGGCGTAGTCCCAGAGGATGCAGGCGCCACCGGCCGAGGCGGCGGGCTGCTGCACGACCTGGACCGGAGGCAGGGCGGCGGTCTCGTCCTTCTTGTCCGTGCAGCCGGCCAGGGACAGCAGCGCGGCTGCCGCGCCGACGGCGATGAGACGCGAACGCACGAGGGTCCTCCCGACTTCGGGGCACACCGTACTGTGCGCGAGGCAGGGGACGAAAGCCCCAACTCAGGAACGATCAGCGTACGGACAGTGACGACAGCCACGGGTGCAGCAGGTGCCGCGCTTGGCCAGGAAGGCCGCGGTGAGCACGAACAGCCCGGTGTCCGGGTCGAGATAACCGGCCTGGCCGGCGGCGACCGCGGCGGCGTGTGCGGCCTCGATCCGCGGATCCCTCTCCACCGGTCCAGCCTAGCCAGCTCTTCGCTCCTTGACAGCGGACGTCAAGTAGCGATTGCATACCGGCATGCCCTCGAGGACCGCGCTGGTCGAGCAGATCGTCCGGCTGCTCGACATCCGCCTGCTGGACCCGCTGGAAGTTCTGCTCGAAGGCGACGACGCGGTCCAGGCGCTGCGCCGGCTGGTGCGGCTGCGCGCCGGGCAGTGGGCGACGCAGATGATCGAGGGGGACGACGCCACCGCGGTGCGCGCCGCTGTGCGGCTCATCGCGACGTTGTATCCGGACGACAGCGCCTTCGACCCTCCGGTCGAGTGGTGGCGGACCCCGCTCGGCGGGGTGGTCGCCCGGCGGGTCGGACACCCGGCTGCGGAGTCGATCTCCTACGCCACGGCCGGAGCCATGCTCGGTATCACCCGCCAGGGTGTGCACGACCTGGTGAGGCGGGGACGGTTGCCGCGCCATCCTGACGGTGGAGTGCCTTCAGCGGCCGTGCGGGCCCGACTGCAGAGCGAGTCTTGAGGAGAGATGTTGTGATCAACGATCGACTGGTCGATGCCGGTGAGCTGCCGGTCGCCGTCCGGGACTTCGGTGGGGAGCAGCCGCCGTTGCTGCTCCTGCACGGCGCCGGCGGCAACCTGGCCATGTTGACCACGCTCGCCCGGGCCCTGCGGCCCCGGCACCGGGTCATCACGCTGGACCTGCGCGGGCACGGGCGCTCGGGCGACGGCCCGTGGTCGTGGGACGCGGCGCTCGGCGACATCGCCGCGGTGACCGTGCAGCTCGAGCTGAACCGGCCCGCGGTGGTCGGGCACTCGCTCGGCGGGATGCTGGCCGCGCTCTGGGGCCAGCGGCACCCGGAGACGCCCGGCGTGGTGAGCCTGGACGGCAACCCGCCGCCCACCCGGCCCGACCAGCTGCCCGGCCTCGACCCGGAGAAGGCGGCGGCAGAGCTGGCCCGGCTCACCACCGTCTTCGACACGATGCACGCCGGGATGGGGCGGACGATCCCGTCGGAGGAACTGCCGGACCTGGTGGAACGCCAGCAGATGGCGGCCCGGGACATGGGCGCCAACGAGAAGGTGTGGATCGAGGGCTTCCGGCGCAACCTGGTCCACAAGGACGGCGAGACGACCATGCGGCCGTCCGCCGCGACGTCCGCGGAACTGCGGGAGCTGATGAACAACCTGGACCTCGGCCCGGTGTACGCGACCACGCCGGCCCCGACGCTGGCCGTCCTGGCCACGCGTGACCTGCCGGAGCAGGAGCCGTTCGCTGACCTGTACGCGGCGCACCGGCGGTATCTCGTGGAGCAGGCGGCGGCGGGTGCCCGGGCCAATCCGCGCATGCGGTACCTGCAGCTCGAGGACTCCTCGCACGCGATGGTCATCGAGCAGCCGGAGGTGCTGGCTTCGCTGATCGGCGACTTCCTCAGCGGTGGCCACTGAGGTTCGGCGGATCAGGGGCGGGGGGCGGTTTCGGCTTCCGGGGCATCGGCCGGCTGAATGGGGCGGGCCGCGCCGGAGGCCGCCAGGCCCAGGCAGATGGCCGCCACGACCACCAGCAGGGCGCGGAGCACCCCGAAGTGTTCGGCCAGGAAACCGATGAGGGGCGGTCCGGCCAGGAACGAGCCGTACCCGATCGAGCCCGCCACCGACACCCGGATCGCCGCCCGCAGCGGATCGTCGGCCGCCGCGCTCATGCCGATCGGGAAGCCCAGTGACGCCCCCGCACCCCACAGCAGGGCTCCGAGCAGGACCAGCGGCACGCCCACCCCGGACACCACCAGCAGCAGGCCGATCAGGGCCAACAGGGCAGTGCCGCGCAGGACCCGCACGCGGCCCCAGCGTTCGATCGCGTTGCCGCCGAAGAGGCGGGCCAGGGTCATCGCCGAGACGAAGAAGCCGAAGCCGATCGCGCCCACCGTCTCCGTCGCGTGATAGCCGTCGACCAGGCTGATCGCCAGCCAGTCGTTGGCCGCGCCCTCGGTGAAGCCGAAGCCCAGCATGATCAGGCCGATCAGCAGGGTGCGGGGCTCCCGCCAGGCATCCCGGACGCGGCCGGCCGAGCGTTGCTCCGCCGTGGTCGCGATGGGCGGCAGGAAGCGGCGCACGGTCATGATCATCACGACCGTGCCGACGAGCGCGGTGCAGAGCAGTTGCGTGGTGACGCTGACGCCGGCTGCCGCCGCGGCCGCGCTGAGCCCGGCGCCGCCCACGGTGCCCAGGCTGAAGCCGGCGTGGAAGCGGGGCATCAGGGTGCGGCCGAGGCGGCGTTCGACGTCCGCGCCCTCGACGTTCATGGCCACGTCCCAGGTGCTGTTGCCGCCGCCGAGCAGGACGAGGCCGACGCCGGCCAGGGGCACCGAGCCGAGGTAGGTGCCCGCGGCCATGCCGAGCAGGCCCAGCATCACGGCCATGCTGCCGAGCAGCACCGACCGGGCCGGGCCGAACCGCTGCACCAGCGGGCCGGCCAGCGGGATCGCGGCGATGGCCGCCCCGGAGAGGCAGAGCAGCAGCAGGCCCAGCCCGGCGGAGCTCAGGCCCAGGTCTTCCCGTACGGCGGGGGCGCGGGCCAGCCAGCCGGCGAAGGCCAGGCCGTTGGTGCCGAAGGTGACGCCGACTGCGACCTTCGCGGACTCGAGGCGGGGACGGTCGGGGGCGGCTGTGGTCACGCCCTCGAACTTAACCGTTAAAGTGGCGAACCGTAAGCCAGTTGATCAGTGATGACGGTCCCGTTGACGGTGCTGATCGTGCGGTCGTAGTCCGGGCCGGGCCGGCGCAGGCGGTAGTGCTCGGTCGAGGTACCGGTGGCGTGGCGCTGATCGCGGGGCACGTTCAGGGTCCACGACGCCTGGCCCGTCCACGTGTCGAGCAAGGTGCGACCCGGCGTGGCGGCCGCGTCCTGCAGCTTCATGGTGGTGGTGAGACGGTCGTGATCGTCGATCGTGATCGCGCCCGTCAGGCCGTACCGGCGGCTGGTGGTCGTGGTGGACGGCCGGGACCGGCCGCCGCGGACCGTGACCCGCGCCTGGTCGGCCCAGACGGCGCGCAGCGCGTCGTTGGTCTCGTCGGCGTTCCACGTGTGCGTGGAGGTGGTGGTCACGGTGCGGGCGACGGTCGTGGTGACGCGGCCGTGCGAGGTGTCGACGTAGCCGGTGACCGTGAGTCCGTGACCGCCCGTGGTCTTGAGGGTGGGATCCGTGTACACGGAGTTGTTGACCAGCGGCTGCTCGTGGGTCGTCACGACTCGCCCGGTGACCTGCCGGCTGCCGTGGTCGCGCCAGGCCAGCAGCGTCGTCGGAACGTCCCAGCCGCTCTGGCCGGCCGGCACGCCCAGCACGTTCACCGTGATGGCGTGCGCCTTGCCGTCGGTGAGCAGGCCGGCGAACGGGGTCAGGTCGTACCGGATCGGCTGGATGTCGAAAGCACGCGGCGCCGGCAGGACGTACCAGAGATAGGGGTTGGACCAGCCGCCGGTGTAGATGTGCGGGTAGGGCGCCGCGACTCCGGCCAGGGCGCCGTCGATGCGGACCTGCACCTCCCGGTACGGCCCGTCGTCGGCCGGGCAGGAGTACGGGACACCGGTGGGCGTGGTCAGATACCAGAACTCCTCGCAGCCGCCGCCGGAGCCGGTGGCGTACACGTCCGCGAAGAGCCGCTCGGTGTTACGCGGCAAGGCCTGGTCGACCGGCAGAACGTCCGGTTGCGGGGCGGCCCGTCCGCGGTAGAACGTCAGTTTGACGGTCACGTCCAGGACGCCTGTGTAGGTGTCGTCCACCACGTTGCCGATCAGCATCTCGACCGGCTGCGGGCGGGTGAGCAGGGCCGCGTACTCGGTGAGGTCCTTCTCCACCGACCAGCGGATGCCGGCCGGCGACGGCTCCGGCGTCGAGGTCTTGAAAACCGTCACCCCGCCGATCCGGAGGTGGCCGAGCCGGTCGAACTGCCGGCCCGCGACCGCGCCTTCCAGGCGCAGCACGACCTTCTGCCAGGGTCCGCGGCAGACCGGCGCATAGGTCGACGTGTACGGCGTGAAGTCCCGGAACTCGGTGTCCACAATGGTCATGGCGCAAGCGGCACTGGCCGGCACCGCCACCGGCGGCGCGGCGGTCCGCGGATCGTCCCAGTCGGCACCGAACTCGGCGGGCGGGACGGGCTCCGCCGCGACGGCCGGGGAGCCGGTCATGATGGTCAGCACCGCTACCGCAGCCGCGAGGATCTTCACCACCCCATCCGACCGGAGACATCGGTGACTGTCAACGCCTGCCCGGGTAGCGCCCGGCGTAACGGGTGGGCGGCTCACCGACCATGGCGGTGAAGTCCCGGACGAAGTGCGCCTGGTCGGCGTAGCCCAGCTCACCGGCGAGCCGCACCCAGTCGATGTCCGCCCCGGCCGCCAGCCGCTCCCCCACCTCGTGCAGCCGGTACCGACGGATCACCCACTTCGGGCCGAGGCCGACGTACTCGGCGAACAGCCGCTGCAGCCGGCGCACCCCCATGCCGGACCGGGCGGCGAGCGCGTCGACCCGGGTGAGGTGGGGCTCGGCCTGCACCAGGGCCACGATGGCGGCGGCCTCCTCGGCGAGCGGATCAGGGGCCGGCAGCCGCGCGCGCAGGAACTCCTCGACCTCTTGCTGCTGATCCTGCGGCAGGCCGGCCTCCTTCTGGCCGCCCGGCGGCAGACCGGCCTCCTTCTGGCCGCCTGGCGGCAGGCCGGGGCCGAACACGGCTGTGGCCGGGAGGGTGCGGCCGGTGATCGTGGCGACGCTCGCACCCAGGAACGGGCGGAAGCAGCCCGGGCGGAACGTCACCCCGAAGACCCGGCCGCGGCCCTCGAGGACCCGGACGACATGCCCGCGCTCCGGGCCACGGACGACCGCGTCACCGTCGCGGAACGTCAACTGCACGTTCGAGTACGGGACGATCTTCTGCTGATACGGCGGCTGCCCGCGCAGGTCCCACTCGGCGGCCCAGAAGCGGGCGACGAACGGGGACAGGTCCGCGGCCGGGACGCCGTACCAGTGGCGTTGGAAGGTGGTCCACGCGCCGCCCAGCTCGCGCGCATCCCGGACCATGACCGCAGCCTAGCGTCGCGTTTTTTCAAGACGGCGGCGCGCGCGCCGCCTATCGTCGTCGCTCATGCGGGAACACGAACTCATCGCCCTGGCGGCTCCCCCGACGGTGGCCGTCGTGCGGGCCATCCGGCCCGACCAGCTGACCGCCCCGACCCCCTGCGCGGAGTACGACGTGCAGGGCCTGATCGACCACATGGTGCACTGGGGGCCGAGCCTGGCCCGGGCCAGCCGGCACTCCGACGGCGAGCCGCGACCGGGCGGCGACCCGCTGGAACGGCAGCTGGAGATGCTCGTGGCGGCCTGGTCGGTGCCGGACGCGTGGCAGGGCATGACGACGATGGGCGGCCCGCACGAACTGCCGGCCCGGATGATCGGCGCGATGGCGATCGGCGAGGTCGTCGTGCACGGCTGGGACCTGGCCCGGGCCACCGGCCAGCCGGTCAGCTGGGACGGGACGCTGCTGGACTTCCTGTACGACGAGGTGGCGAAGACGGCGGAGCTGGGGCGCGAGATGCAGGCGTACGGGGCGGAGGTGCCGGTGCCGCGAACGGCGCCGGCGCTGGACCGGATGCTGGGGCTGACGGGCCGCGACCCGCACTGGACGCCGGAACGATAGCCGCGTCCCACTGGAACGGATCCGGCATAGATACACCGCGATGGCCTTTAACCCAATAGCTAAGCGTCGTGGCAATGCCCGGCCCGACGGCGCGCCGGAGTCGCCCACAGCTTGTTGAGGGTCGGATGCGATCTGCCCAGGGTGTAGGCCCTGGGCAGATCAGGCTACTTCCGCTTGCCCTTCGACGGAGTCTGCGACAGAGCACTCGCCGCAGCCGTCTTGTCGGCCTTAGACGACTTCGGGTTAGCAAGTACCTTGCTTGCCGCCGTGGCCGCCTTCGATCCGGTCTGCCGGTTGTTACTAGACATGATCAACACCTCCTCCGCAGTTTGATCTGCGGCCCGGAATGTGGTGTCATGCTGGTTCTCACACCGTGCATCGGACACCACGTCCGTGCCGCAACGACCGCCCGCTCCCCTACAGGACCGGGCGGTCGCTGTATATCAGCCCTCGGCCGACACCCCGCGCCACTCAGGCACAGGATGTCGGCTTCGGGACGTCACCGCAGCAACTCGACGTTGCAGCAAGTCGGTGCTGATCGTTCAGCTGCAACCCGAGGTCGAGCCGCAGCCTTCGCAGACGTAGCAGCTGCCGGCCGGGCGCATCTTCGTGCCGCAGGTGAAGCACAGCGGTGCGTCGGCCGACGTGCCCAGGACCACCTCGAGCAGCTCCGTCGAGGAGCCCACCGGGGACGGCGCGCTCTTCTCGGCGTCGACCGCGGGGATCGTCGCCGTCGGGGACGACGCGGCACCGACCGGGGCGGAGACCGGCGCGGAGGCCGCCATGCCGGCCAGGTCGACGCCCGAGGCCTCGGCCGCCGCTTCCGCCTGGATCTGCGCCGCGCGCTCCTTGGCGGTGAAGATGCCCAGCTCGGCGCGGGCGTCGTAGGACAGGAAGTCCAGGGCCAGGCGACGGAAGATGTAGTCCATCACCGAGGCGGCCATCCGCACGTCCGGGTCGTCGGTCATGCCGGCCGGCTCGAAGCGCATGTTCGTGAACTTGCTGACGAACGTCTCGAGCGGGACGCCGTACTGCAGCCCTATCGAGATCGCCACCGAGAAGGCGTCCATGACGCCGGCCAGGGTGGAGCCCTGCTTCGACATCTTCAGGAAGACCTCGCCGAGGCCGTCGTCCGGGTAGGACGACGCGGTGAGGTAGCCCTCGGCGCCGCCGACCGAGAAGGAGACCGTCTCCGACGGGCGCTTCTTCGGCAGGCGCTTGCGGACCGGGCGGTACTCGATGACCTTCTCCACGACCGGCTCCGCAGTCGTCGCGGCGGCCATCTCGGCCACGTCGGCCACGGCGCTCTTCGGCTTGGCCGCCGACAGCGGCTGGCCGACCTTGCAGTTGTCGCGGTAGATCGCCAGCGCCTTGAGGCCGAGCTTCCAGCCCTGGTAGTGGACGTTCTCGATGTCCTCGACAGTCGCCGACTCCGGCATGTTGATCGTCTTGGAGATCGCGCCGGAGATGAACGGCTGCACCGCGGCCATCATCCGCACGTGGCCCATCGGGGCGATGGACCGCTCGCCCATCGCGCAGTCGAAGACCGCGTAGTGCTCCGGCTTGAGGCCGGGGGCGTCGACCACGATGCCGTGGTCGGCGATGTGCTCGACGATCGCCTCGACCTGCTCCTCGGGGTAGCCGAGGCTGCGCAGCGCGCGCGGGACCGTCTGGTTGACGATCTGCATCGAGCCGCCGCCGACGAGCTTCTTGAACTTGACCAGGGCCAGGTCGGGCTCGACGCCGGTGGTGTCGCAGTCCATCATCAGGCCGATGGTGCCGGTCGGGGCGAGCACGGAGGCCTGGGCGTTGCGCCAGCCGTTCTTGTCACCGATCTTGTTGCCGTTCTGCCACTGCTTGGTGGCCTCCCGGACGATCGCGGTGGCGACGGTGCCCGACGGGCGGATCTCGTCGTTGGCCGCGGCGTGCTTGCGCATGACGCGCTTGTGGGCGTCGGCGTTGCGGGCGTAGCCGTCGTACGCGCCGACGACGCCGGCGATCTCGGCCGAGCGGCGGTACGCCGTGCCGGTCATCAGCGAGGTGATGGCGGCGGCGACACTGCGGCCCGACTCCGAGTCGTACGGGTGGCCGGTCGCCATCAGCAGGGCGCCCAGGTTCGCGTACCCGATGCCGAGCTGGCGGTAGGCCCGCGTGGTCTCGCCGATCTTCTGGGTCGGGAAGTCGGCGAAGCAGATCGAGATGTCCATCGCGGTGATGACGAACTCGACGCTCTTGACGAACTTCTCGATCTCGAAGCCACCGTCGGCCTTGAGGAACTTCATCAGGTTGAGCGAGGCCAGGTTGCAGGACGAGTCGTCCAGCGACATGTACTCCGAACACGGGTTGGACGCGGTGATGCGGCCGGTCTCCGGGTTGGTGTGCCAGTCGTTGATCGTGTCGTCGTACTGCAGGCCGGGGTCGGCGCACTCCCAGGCGGCCTTGGCGATCTCGGTGAACAGCTTCCTGGCGTCGATGCTCTCGATCGTCTCGCCGTGCAGCCGGCCGCGCAGATCGAAGGTCGTGCCCTCCTCGACCGCGCGCATGAACTCGTCGCTGACCCGGACCGAGTTGTTGGCGTTCTGGTACTGCACCGAGACGATGTCGCTGCCGCCGAGGTCCATGTCGAACCCGGCGTCGCGCAGGGCCCGGATCTTGTCCTCCTCGCGGGCCTTGGTGGTGACGAACTCCTCGATGTCGGGGTGGTCGACGTCCAGGATCACCATCTTGGCCGCGCGGCGGGTGGCACCACCGGACTTGATCGTGCCGGCGCTGGCGTCGGCGCCGCGCATGAAGCTGACCGGGCCGCTGGCCGTGCCGCCGGAGGAGAGCAGCTCCTTGGAGGAGCGGATGCGGGAGAGGTTGACACCGGAACCGGAGCCGCCCTTGAAGATCAGCCCCTCCTCCTTGTACCAGTCCAGGATCGAGTCCATCGAGTCGTCCACGGACAGGATGAAGCAGGCGCTGACCTGCTGCGGCGAGGCGGTGCCGACGTTGAACCAGACCGGCGAGTTGAAGCTGAACACCTGGTGCAGCAGCATCCAGGTCAGCTCGTGCTCGAAGATCTCCGCGTCGCCCGGGTTGGCGAAGTAGCCGTAGTCCTCGCCCGCCTTGCGGTAGGTCTTGACGACCCGGTCGATCAGCTGCTTGAGCGACCACTCGCGGGTGTCCGTGCCGACCGCACCCCGGAAGTACTTGGTGGTGACGATGTTGGCCGCGTTGACGCTCCAGGTGGTGGGGTACTCGACCCCGCGCTGCTCGAAGTTGATCGAGCCGTCCCGCCAGTTCGTCATGACGACGTCGCGGCGCTCCCACTCCACCTCGTCGTACGGGTGGACGCCCTCGGTCGTCCAGACGCGCTCGATCCGCAGCCCCCCGACCGCGGCGCCCCCGTTGCTCGCGCGACTGCGCTGCCTGCCTGCTGTCATACCGTCACCGGCCATTTCGTGCTCCCCCTCGATAGATCGCAGCTTCCCCACCGCGATCCGCTTACCGACAATCGGGCACGGCTGTCGCCATGCCTTGGATGAAAGGCTTATTTGGTACGGTCCGACAACTTGGCCGGACGTCCACCGCTGGGCCGGGCGGGCACCGTGTGCCGGGCTACCGCCGCCGCCTCGCGCAGATCGGCGAGCTCGCGTTCGAAGTCCTCGAGCGAGTCGAAGGACTTGTAGACGCTCGCGAAGCGCAGATAGGCGACCTGGTCGAGCTCCCGCAGCGGCGACAGGATGGCCAGGCCCACGTCGTGGCTGGGCACCTCGGCCGCACCCTTGGCCCGGACGGTCTCCTCGACCTTCTGCGCGAGCAGCGCGATCGAGTCCTCGTCGACGGGCCGGCCCTGACAGGCCTTGCGGACACCGCTCATGATCTTGGTCCGGCTGAAGGGCTCGGTGACGCCGTTGCGCTTCACGATCGCGAGGACGGCCTCCTCGACCGTGGTGAAGCGCTTGCCGCACTCCGGGCACGACCGGCGACGACGAATCAGCTGACCGTCGTCGGCCTCACGCGAGTCGACCACACGTGAGTCGGCGTGCCGGCAATACGGACACCGCACCGAGATCCCCCTGTCGCCGGGCGCTGCCACCCAGGTCGCCGGAGCCGTCGCGAAACCGTCGTCCAGGCACGCCGAATGACAGCCGCGGAAGCGGTGAGACCCGCCTCGTGGCTGTGGACGAACCTGTGGATGACGGGGCTGCCCGACCCCAACCTGTGGATGACTTACACCCTTGTAACTACTAGATGTTGGGGTTGACGTTATGCCGCTGCGGACGTCGATGCAAGTTCACCGGCGCGTCGGCGCGCCGCTTTTTCTACCTCAACACGAGGGGTGCCGCACCGGTCACGGCCAGCGCTGGAACAACATGATCAACGCAGTGGATCACCGTGTCCGGGGAACGACCAGAGTGTCACCGGCATGGATGGCGATCTCCTCGTCACCGAGACCGTTGAGCCGGCGGATCTCGGCCACCACGGCATGCGGGCTACGACCCGGATCGGTGCGGGCGGCGATGCCCCACAGCGTGTCGTCGGGCTGGACCACGACGGTGGGCGCCGGGCCGGAGGGGGGATTCTCGGCCCGGGAAGCAGTGGTCCACAACACGGCGCTCGCCAAGGACGCGAGAAGAATGAAGAAGGCCAGCACGACGACGCGACCCCGCCGGGTCAACCGCAACGGGGCCGGCTCATCGACCCGCCGCATACCAGTGACCACCACGGCATATTCCTTTCTCCGCATACGTCCCTCGGACAAGCGTTCGATCGAACGCCCGTACGACGGTCTATCAGAACAGGCGTACGGAAGTCGAGCACTTCCGAGCGACACGCCGCGAGAAAGTCGTACAGATGTTTGAATATGTCGTACCCCGCAGTTACGGTTCTCGGTCAAGAGGGGTCAGCCGGGCACAAGTCCATCCCCACGGGCGAATGTCCGGCTCCGCGAGCGCACCACGTGCCGATGAGGCACTGGCCGACAGGGAGGGCCAACGTGTCGACCGACGACCGGACGAGCCGGCAACACCAGAATGACTCGAAGCCAGAGGCCGCCAATACCAAGGCGGCGATGCGCCGGCGCACGCCGACCCGGGCCCGCAGCGGTGACGCGCCGCAGCTGCGCAGCGTGACGCCGGTGGTCAGCCAGTTCCCCGATCTGGTCACCGCGGACCTGACCGCACGCCAGCGCCGGATCCTCGAATTCATCCGCGACTGGGTGGAACGCTACGGCTACCCGCCGAGCGTCCGCGAGATCGGCGAGGCTGTGGGTCTGGTGTCGCCGTCGAGCGTGGCCTACCAGCTCAAGGAGCTGGAGAAGAAGGGCTTCCTGCGCCGCGACCCGAACAGGCCCCGCGCCGTGGACGTGCGCGCGCCCAGCGACATGGTCGACGACGAGGCGATGCGGTCCGCGCGGCCGACCCCGGCGTACGTGCCGCTGGTGGGCCGGATCGCCGCCGGTGGACCGATCCTGGCCGAGCAGGCGGTGGAGGAGTTCTTCCCGCTCCCCCGCGAACTGGTCGGCGAAGGCGACGTCTTCATGCTCGAGGTCAAGGGCGACTCGATGATCGACGCAGCCATCTGCAACGGCGACTGGGTGGTGGTCCGCCAACAGCCGACAGCGAACGTGGGCGACATCGTGGCGGCGATGATCGACGGCGAGGCGACGGTGAAGAGCTACCGGCAGCGGGACGGGCATGTGTGGCTGATGCCGGCCAATCCGGCGTTCGACCCGATTCCGGGGGATGACGCCACGGTGATGGGTCGCGTGGTCGCTGTTCTGCGCCGAGTCTGACGGTTCCGCCGAGCGGGCGCCGGGGGCACCCGGCCGGGGCTGGGTCGAGCTGGGGCCGGGGTCAGCCGGGGCCGGGGTGAGCGTGGGGCCGAAGCCAGGTGAGCCGGGGGCAGAGCGGCTGGTGGGGCTCAGCGGAGCCCGCCGAGGTCGGTAAGCCGGGCACATCGCGCCACGGGCTCCGGCTGGCAAAGCCAGGCCGGACGCATGAGCATCGACCGGCCGAGCAACACCGGCGGGCGAGGCAAGCCGGCACGGCGGCCCAGCATGGGCCTACTACGGATGGCCCGGCATGGCATGGCAGCCGAGCCTTGACCTGCTACCGGCAGACCGGCCTGGCAGGGCGTGGCGGCCAGCATGGGCGGCGCACTACCGGCAGGCCGGCATGACAGCCGAGCGTCGGCCTGCTACCGGCAGCCCGGCATGACAGCCGAGCGTCGGCCTGCTACCGGCAGGCCGGCATGACAGGGCCTGGCGGCCCCCGCGTCAGCCCGCCACCGGAAGGCGCCGGCACGGCATGGCCGCACGGGCCTACTACCCGCCCGGCCCGGCCCGGCACGGCAAACCGGCATGGCAGCCCAGCATGGGCGTCCCACCGCCAGGTCGGCAAGGCGCGTCCAGCACGAGCCCGCGACGCCCAGCCCGCATGGCGGCCCCACCGTGGCGGCCTGGGCATGGCAAGCCGAACCGAAGCCCCAGCCGCCTCCCCGGTCAACCCGGCGCGCAAGGAAGGCGAGCTGCCGCCAAGTCATTCAACGCGGAAACCGACAGGCCGATGTCGCCCACCTAAAGGGGGCAACATCGGCCTGGCAGAGCTGAGACGAACAGAGCGACGTCAGTAGCCCCGAGGGCTGCGGCCGTAGCCGGGGTTGTCGAACCGGCCTTCCGGCCGCCGCGAGGACCCGTTCAGGTTCGCGTAGTTGTTCATTCCGTTGGCCTGTCGACCGTCGTCCGGCCGGCCCGGGCGGCGGCCGCCCTGCGGGTTGCCGCCCTGTCCTTGGGGTCCCGACGGTCGTTGCGGTCCTCCGCCCTGAGGCCGGCCGCCGGTCGACGGCGGAGGCGGGGGTGGCGGCGGCGCGCCGTAGACCCCGCCACCTGGCCTGCCGCCTCCCTGGCCCGGGCGACCGCCGGGCTGCTGGGCCGGGCGGGCGGGCGGCTGACCGGGACGCACCGCCGGCTGGCCACCCTGCCCCGGGCGAGGCGCGGGCTGAGCAGGACGGGCACCGGGCTGCGCCGGACGACCACCAGGCGGCACGGGACGGCCACCGGGTTGCGCCGGGCGACCGCCGGGCTGCGCCGGACGGGCACCAGGCTGCGCGGGCCGACCACCGGGCTGCGCAGGACGAGCACCAGGCTGAGCGGGACGAGCGCCGGGCTGAGCAGGCCGACCACCGGGCTGAGCGGGACGAGCACCAGGCTGATCCGGACGGCCGGGCTGCCCCGGACCGGCCGGCGGCACACCGGGACGACCGGCGGCAGGACGACCCCCGGGCTGACCACCCTGACCGGGACGACCGGCCGGCTGACCACCCTGCGGCGGCCGGCCACCGCCGTAAACGCCGTTGCTCTTCGCGGGGGCGGCCGCAGGAGGCTTGGCGCCGTACACGCCAGGACCAGACGGCGCTCCGGCCGGTGGGCGATTTCCGCCGTACACGCCTGGGCGTTGGGCCGGTCCGCCGACCGACAGCAGTTCTGTTTTCGCGTCCAGGGGATCGGGGTCGGCGTTCGGGTCCGGGTCTTTGATAGCCGGTTCGAGCTTGCGCTTCTTGCGGGATTGCATGATGCCGATGACGCCCGCGCCCACCAGCAGCGCGCCGAGGACGCCTACGCCGCCGATCAGGTAGGTGATGTCGGTCAGGCTCAGGTCGGCGAACCAGGATGCGCCGTCGTCCTTTTCGGCCGCTGCCGCGTCGGTTTTCGCTTCCACGATTTTTGTCGCGGGTGTGTAGCGCAGGATGTAGTTGGCCGCTTCCGGGTCGGCGCCCGAGCCCATGTCCGACACCGTGTAGAACGTTTTGCCGTCGGCGCTGTACGTGATCGCCTCGCCGAACGGCTCGTTCGGCAGCGGCGTCTTCCGGGGCTTGTTCTTCAGCGATCCGAGCACGTCGCCGTCGGCGACGTCCCACTCGTACGCGTCCAGGTATGTCCGCAGGGTGACCTTGCCGCCGCCCGGTGCCATCGCTCCGCCGGTGACCGTGGTCTGGGCCAGCCGGGCGATCGGGATGCCGGGGGTGTCGCTGCTCGGCAGCTCGATCTCGCCCGCCCGCTTCAGCGGCACGCCCTCTTCGTTGTTCGCCTTCAGTGCGGCCGTCGGCGTGTAGAGCTGCGTCTTGCCGGAGACTTCCTTGGTCACGATGATCGGCGTGCCGTCACCGTTGAACAGCAGGGCCTCGGCGTCGTGCTTGTCGCCGTTCGGGTAGGCCAGGCGGTGGATCTTCGGCTCTTTGGCGCCACTCGCCGGCATCGACCAGAGGCCGATCGTGCGGCGCGGCTCGCCCTTCTTGTCGCGGGCGTTGTTGTCGCCGGTGTCCGCGATCCACAGCGTGTCGCCGTCCGGGGACAGGATCAGGTCCTCGGTGTCGAGCGGGCGCGACGGGAACTCGACCCTCTTGGTGATGTCGCACTCGTCGTTCAGGAAGAAGACCCGGCGCTTGGCCGCCTCGTCGACGCCGTCGTTCACCACGACGAAGCCGTTCTTGGTGGCCACGATCCCCGAGAGCTCCGACAGCGCGGGATCGGTGATCTTACAGATCTTCTTGCCGGCCGCTGCCTTGGCCGAGGTCACCGTCGGGGCGGGCTCGGCCGAGGCGGGCACGGCCCCCACCATCACCAGCCCGCAGGCGAGGATGGCCGGGAACACGAGACGCCGCATCCGATCAGTGTCGCATGCGGCGTCTCGTGCCGGTGTTACGCGTGGATCAACCCTGCTCAGCGTGGGTGCCGCTTAAGCCGGGGCTAAGGTGCGACGAAGTTCTCCAGCTCGGCGGCGAGCTGCTGGCCGACCCGCACCTTCAGCTCTGTGCCCTGCTCGGTGTGCCGCGTGGCCAGCACCTGCCCGCCACGGTGGATCCGGGCGACCAGGTCACCCCGGTCGTACGGCAGCAGCACCCGCATGTCCACCGCCGGCCGCGGCAGCCGCTGGGCGATCGCCGCGTGCAGCTGGTCTATGCCCAGCCCCGAGCGCGCCGACACGAACACGGCGTCCGGCCAGGCCCGCTTGAGCCGCAGGATCGTCTCCTCGTCGGCCGCGTCCATCTTGTTGACGACCAGCAGCTCGGGGATGCGGTCCGCACCGACCTCGCCGAGGACCTCGCGGACCGCCGACACCTGACCCTCGGGGTCCGGGTGGGCCCCGTCCACCACGTGCACGATCAGGTCCGAGTACGCCACTTCCTCCAGCGTCGAGCGGAACGCCTCGACGATGTGGTGCGGCAGGTGCCGGACGAAGCCGACCGTGTCGGAGAGCGTGAACACGCGCCCGTCCTCGGCCGCCGTCCGGCGGGTCGTCGGGTCGAGGGTCGCGAACAGCGCGTCCTCCACCAGCACGCCCGCCGACGTGAGGCTGTTCAGCAGGCTGGACTTGCCGGCGTTGGTGTAGCCGGCGATGGCCACCGACGGCACGCCGCTGTTGGTGCGCTTGGCGCGCTTCGTCTGGCGTACCGTCCGCAGGGCCTTGATCTCGCGCTTGAGCTTCGAGATGCGGGTGTTGATCCGCCGCCGGTCCGTCTCGATCTTGGTTTCACCGGGACCACGGGTGCCGACGCCACCGCCGCCGGAACCGCCCGCGCCGCCGCCCTGCCGGGACAGCGACTCACCCCAGCCGCGCAGCCTCGGCAGTAGGTACTGCAGCTGGGCCAGCTCGACCTGCGCCTTGCCTTCCTTGCTCTTCGCGTGCTGGGCGAAGATGTCCAGGATCAGCATGGTGCGGTCGACGACCTTGACCTTGACCTGCTCCTCGAGCTTGCGCAGCTGCGAGGGCGAGAGCTCGCCGTCGCAGATGACCGTGTCGGCGCCGGTGGCGATGACCACGTCGCGCAGCTCGTCGACCTTGCCCCGGCCGATGAAGGTGGCCGCGTCCGGCTGGCTGCGGCGCTGGATCAGCCCCTCGAGCACCTCGGAACCGGCCGTCTCGGCCAGCGCGGCGAGCTCGATGAGCGAGTTCTCCGCGTCGTCGCTGCTGCCGCCGGTCCAGACGCCGACCAGGACGACCCGTTCGAGCCGCAGCTGGCGGTACTCGACCTCGGTGATGTCGGTGAGTTCGGTGGAGAGACCGGCGACCCGGCGCAGCGAACGGCGCTCCTCGAGCTCCAGCTCACCGGTGGTGACGTCGGGTTCGAATACCTCAGTACGCAAAAGGTGACCTCCTCCGCCGATGGTGGCACGGCGGAGAGGTCCGCGCATCCACATAACCCGGCAGAGCGTTGTCGCAGGAGTGTCTGACTCTTCAGTAACCACCGGATTGGTGGCCGGTATTCCCGAAGCGCAAGAATGCGGGTACGCACCCGCCAACGACGGAGGGAACACCGTGGTGACCACCCGCCTGCCCAGCGCAGGATTCTCGATCACGATCCGAATCGCCGTGACCGCCGACGCCTCGTCCATCGGCCGGCTCACCACCTGCGTCGGCGAGGCCGGCGCGATCGTGACGGCCCTCGACGTGGTGGACTCCGACCCCACCCGGGTGCTCGTCGACCTCACCTGCGACACCGCCGACTCCAGCCACGCCGACCAGGTCGTCAAGACGCTGGAGGAGCAGGACGGCGTCGACGTCCGCAAGGTCTCCGACCGCACCTTCCTGCTGCACCTCGGCGGCAAGATCGAGGTCAGCTCGAAGGTCGCGCTGCGCAACCGGGACGAGCTGTCGCGGGCGTACACGCCGGGTGTGGCGCGGGTGTGCATGGCCATCGCGGAGAACCCGGCTGACGCGCGCCGGCTCACCATCAAGCGCAACACGGTCGCCGTGGTCAGCGACGGCTCGGCGGTGCTGGGCCTGGGCAACATCGGCCCGGCCGCCGCGATGCCGGTGATGGAGGGCAAGGCCGCGCTGTTCAAGCGGTTCGGCGGCGTGGACGCGTGGCCGGTCGTGCTCGACACCCAGGACACCGACGAGATCGTGGCCATCGTCAAGGCGATCGCCCCGGCGTACGGCGGGATCAACCTGGAGGACATCGCGGCGCCGCGGTGCTTCGAGATCGAGATGCGGCTGCGTGAGCTGCTGGACATCCCGGTCTTCCACGACGATCAGCACGGCACCGCGATCTGCGTGCTGGCCGCGCTCACCAACGCGCTGCGGGTGGTCGGCAAGAACCTGGCCGACGTCAAGGTCGTCGTCTCCGGGGCCGGGGCCGCGGGCACGGCGATCATGAAGCTGCTGCTGCGCCAGGGCGTGGGCGACATCATCGCGTACGACCGCCGGGGCGCCCTGCACCGCGGCATGGACGACCTCAACCCGACCTGGCAGTGGCTCACCGAGCACACCAACAAGGACAACTACAGCGGGGACCTGAAGGGCGCGATCGTCGGCGCGGACGTCTTCATCGGGGTCAGCGCGCCGAACCTGCTGACCGGGGCCGACATCGCCAAGATGGCCGACAAGTCGATCGTCTTCGCACTGGCCAACCCGGATCCCGAGGTGGACCCGCGCGAGGCCCGCCAGCACGCCGCGGTGGTCGCCACCGGCCGCTCGGACCAGCCCAACCAGATCAACAACGTGCTGGCCTTCCCCGGCGTGTTCCGCGGCATGCTCGACGTCAGTGCCGAGGAGTTCACCGAGGAGATGGCGCTGGCCGCGGCGATGGCCATCGCCAACGTGGTCGGCGAGGACAAGCTCAACCCGACGGTGATCGTGCCGAGCGTCTTCGACGCGCGGGTGACCCCGGCGGTGGCGGCGGCGATCCGCGCGGTGGTCAAGGGCTCCCCCGCCCCGGTCAACCCGGCGGCGGTGCCCGAGGTCGAGCTGGAGCAGGCCCCCGAAGAGACCTTCTGAGAGCACGGGCGGACAGGCGCGGCCCGGTGGATAATCCGGGCCGCCCGGTCAGGCCAGGCCGCGGGCGATCATCCAGCCGGTGAGCTCGCCGGTGCGGTCGTTGATCAGGCCGGCGACCCCGGCCTCGACGAGGGCGGGCCAGAGCGACATGTCGTTCGGCGTCCAGGGCATGACGCCCACGCCCGCCCCGGCCAGCGCCGCGACCGTCGGCGGGTCGGCCAGCACCGCGCGCAGACTCGGATTCACATAGCTCAGGCGCAACTCCTGGGCGACCCGCAGCTGCTCGTCGTCGAAGCCGTGCCGCAGCAGCCCGAGGCGGACGTCCGCGGCGACCTCGCCGGCCAGCCGGACGACCTCCGGGTCGAAGCTCTGCACCACCGTGCGGTCCAGCAGGCCGGCCTCCGTGACCTGGCCCAGGATGACCTTCACCTGCTCCGGGGTGGCCGGCGGCTTGATCTCCAGCAGCAGCTCGATCGGCGGCGCGGCGTCCGGGGTGCCACCCACCGCGTACGGGCGCAGCAGGTCGATGACCTCACGCAGCAGCGGGATCCGGGTCCCCTCGTACGCCGGGGAGAACCAGGAGCCGGCGTCCAGCGCGGAGATCTCGTCCAGGGTCAGCTCCCAGACGTGGCCGGTGCCGCCCGTGGTGCGGTCGACCGTACGGTCGTGGATCACCACGGGCACGCCGTCGGCCGTGGTCCGCACGTCGAACTCGATGAGCGTCGCGCCGGCCCGGACCCCGGCGGCCAGGGCGGGCAGGGTGTTCTCGGGCGCGACGGCCGAATAGCCCCGGTGCGCCACCCGGTGCAGCCCCGCCATCAGACGAGGGCCGCCGGGTCCACCTCGCCCGTGGCGACCAGCACGGCCGGGCCCGCCAGCCACCAGGAGTCACCGCGGCGGGTGACGGTCAGCCGGCCACCCGGCAGGTCCACCGCGACCACGCCTTCGCTCAGCTTGGCGTCGCGCAGCGCCACCGCACCGACCGCGAGAGCCCCGGAACCGCAGGACAGGGTCTCGGCCGAGCCGCGTTCGTAGACCCGCATGTGCACGTGCAGGTCGGCGCCCTCCACCGGCGTGCCGGGGGTGGTGAACTCCACGTTCACCCCGGAGGGGAACAGTGCCGGGTCGAAGCCGGGCGGGACGTGCAGGTCCAGGGAGGAGAGCGGCAGGCTGTCGTGCAGGCCGCAGACCAGGTGCGGGTTGCCGCAGTTCACGGCGACACCGGGGAAGGTCAGCGGGCCGACGGTGGCCGTGCTGGCCGCGTACACCTGGGGGGGGCCCATGTGGACGGAGATGATGTCCGCCTCGACCGCCGCGCGCACGACGCCGGCCCGCGTGGCCACCGGCAGGCCCTCGGGGCCGGGCGTGGCCAGGCCGTTGGCCACCAGGTAGCGGGAGAAGACGCGGACGCCGTTGCCGCACATCTCGGCGAGGGACCCGTCGGCGTTCCAGTAGTCCATGAACCACTCGGCGTCGGCGGCGAAACCCGCGCCGTCCGGGTGCTTGGCGCTGCGCACGACCCGCAGCACGCCGTCGGCGCCGATGCCGCGGCGCCGGTCGCAGAGCGCCGCGACCAGCGCAGGGGTCAGCTCCAGCGCCCCGTCCGGGTCGCCGAGGATGACGAAGTCGTTGCCGGTGCCATGGCCCTTGGTGAACAACACGCGGTCCATCATCGCGCAGCCGCCGCGCAGGCCGCCAACGCGTCCTCCGTCAGGGTCGGTGACGCGCCGTCGAGCCAGGTGATCCGCGGGTCGCGGCGGAACCACGAGCGCTGGCGCCGCACGAAGCGCCGGGTGGCCCGGACGGTCTCCTCGACCGCCTGCTCCTGGGTGAACTCGTCGTCGAGCTGGGCCAGCGCCTGCTGGTAACCCAGGGCCCGGCTCGCCGTGCGGCCCTCGCGCAGCCCGTCGAGCCCGCGTACCTCGTCGAGCAGGCCGGCCGCCCACATCAGGTCGACCCGGTCGGCGATCCGCTGGTCGAGGGCCTCAGCCTCGCGGTCGACACCGAGCTGCAGCGACGGGTAGTGCGGCGTCGGCGCCGGGAGCGAGGCGGTGAACGGCGCCCCGGTCAGCTCGATCACCTCGAGGGCCCGGACGATGCGCCGCCCGTTGGACGGAAGGATCTTGGTGGCGGCCGGCTCGTCCAGCGTGCGCAGCCGCTCGTGCAGCGGCGCCGGTCCCACCGCGGCGAGCTCCCGCTCCAGCCGCTCCCGAATGGCGGGATCCGTGCCGGGAAATTCGAACTCTTCCAGAACGGCCCGGACATACAGCCCGGAGCCGCCCACGAGCAGCGGCACCCGGCCCCGGGCGAGGATGTCGTCGACGGCCGCGCGGGCCAGCTCCTGGTACGCCGCGACACTCGCCGGCTCCCGCACGTCCCAGACGTCCAGCACGTGGTGCGGGACGCCTTCCCGCTCGTCAACGGTCAGTTTGGCGGTGCCGATGTCCATCCCGCGGTAGAGCTGCATGGAGTCGGCGTTGACCACCTCGCCGCCGAGGGCGTGGGCGAGCGCGATGCTGAGGGTGGATTTCCCGGCCGCGGTGGGCCCGACGACCGCGATCACCGGCGAACCTGGGAGCAATGGCACGGAGCCACCGTAACGGGCTGGTCACGGTCGTTCGCGGGCGCTTCCCCGGAACCGGGTTGGACCTGTGACAATGCGCGAGAAAGAATGCCGATGGAATGATGGCATTCGACTGCGCTATGGCGGCGGTCGCGGGCAGCGAGGCCCGTGCAGCCGGGAGAACGAGGGTGGGCTCATGAACGACTGGACGGCCTTCGGGCGCGTGGATGCCGACGGCACCGTGTATGTGAAGACGGCCGAGGGCGACCGCGTGGTCGGCTCGTGGCAAGCGGGCACACCCGAGGAGGGCCTGGCCCACTTCGCCCGGCGGTTCGCGGACCTGGTGACCGAGGTCGACCTCATCGAGGCCCGGCTCAAGTCCGGCGCCGCGGACGCCGCACACTCGCTGACCAGCGTGAAGCGGATCCGGGCGAGCCTCGGCGAGGCACACGTCGTCGGCGACATCGACGGGCTCGCCGCCCGCCTCGACCGGCTGACCGCGGTCGCCGAGGAGAAGGCCGGCGAGGCCAAGGCCGCCCGCGAGGTGGCCCGGGGCGAGGCCCTGGCGCGCAAGACCGCCCTGGTCGAGGAGGCGGAGACGATCGCCGCCGAGTCGACCGGGTGGAAGAGCGCGGGCGACCGGCTCAAGGAGATCCTCGACGAGTGGAAGACCATCCGCGGCGTCGACAAGAAGACCGACGGCGAGCTGTGGAAGCGCTTCGCGGCCGCCCGCGACGGCTTCACCCGCCGCCGCGGCGCGCACTTCGCCACCCTGGACGGTCAGCGCAAGCAGGCCCAGACCGCCAAGGAAGAGCTGGTCAAGGAGGCTGAGAGCCTGGCCGAGTCGACCGAGTGGTCGACCACGGCCAACCGGCTCAAGGACCTGATGAACGAGTGGAAGGCCGCGCCCCGGGCCGCCAAGGAGGCCGAGCAGCGCCTCTGGGAACGCTTCCGGGCGGCCCAGGACGCCTTCTTCACCCGGCGCAGCGAGGTCTTCTCGGCCCGCGACGCCGAATACAAGGGCAACCTGGAGAAGAAGCAGGCCATCCTGGCCGAGATCGAGGCGCTGGACGTCGACGCGGACCCGCGCGGCGCCCAGAACAAGCTCCGGGACGCCCAGGCGGCCTGGCACGACGCCGGCCGGGTGCCCCGCGAGTCGACCGCGTCGCTGGACCGCCGCTGGCGGGCCGCCGAGGAGCGCATCCGGGTGGCGATGGACTCGGCGTGGCGCAAGACCACGCCGCAGGACAACCCGCTGCTCCAGCAGATGCGCGAGCAGGTCGCCGAGGCCGAGCAGCGGCTGGCCCGGGCCCAGGCCGCGGGCGACGCCAAGCGGATCAAGGAGGCCGAGCAGGCCCTGGCGTCCAAGCGCCAGTTCCTCTCCCTCGCCGAGCAAGCCGGATAAACCTTTTCCGGTACGCGCACAGAGTCCCGCCGCCAGCAGATCACTGTGATCCGGGCTGACCGGCGGGACTCTTGCTGAGTGCTCCTGTTCCGGTCAGCCCAGCATCGCCAGCTCCGCCTCGTCGGCGTTGCCGCCGGTGCAGACGATCGCCACGCGGTTGCCTGCGAACAGCTCCGGGCGGCTCAACAGGCCGGCCAGGGCAGCCGCGCCCGCACCCTCGGTGACGGTGTCCGCCGCCGTCGCCAGCAGGCGCTGGGCTGCGGCGATCTCGTCGTCGGTGACCAGGAGGAAGTCGGCCAGGCCGGCGCGCATGACACTCTGCGGCAGGGCATAGCCGCGACCCGTGGCCAGCCCGGCCACCCGGGTACGGTTCGGGCGCTTCTCCAGCTCACCGGAGCGCCACGAGTCGTGCGCGGCCGGCGACCCGGTTGACTGCACGCCGATGACCCGGCAGGCGGGGGCCAGTTCGCGGGCGACCACGGTGGCGGCGCTCGCGCCCGTACCGCTGCCGACCGGGACCAGGATCGCGTCCAGGTCCGGATGGGCCTCGAAGATCTCCAGGTAGAGCGTGCCCACCCCGGCGAGCAACTCCGGGGTGTCGCCCGGGCTGACCAGCCGCGCGCCGGACTGCCCGGCCAGCTGCTCGGCGTGGTGCTGGGCCGCCTCCAGGTCGTCGCCGTGCAGGACGACCTGCCCGTCCAGCTCCTCGATGGCCTTCGCCTTGGCCGGGGCGGCCGTCGCCGGCATCACCACGGTGCACGGCGCGCCGTAGGCCCGGCTGGCGTACGCCAGGGACCGCGCGTGGTTGCCGGTGGAGTAGCTGACCGTGCCGCGGGCCCGGTCCTGCTCCGGCATGGCGGCGAGCAGCGTCAGCCCGCCGCGTACCTTGAACGCCCCGACCGGTTGCAGATTCTCGTGCTTGACCAGGACGGACGCTCCCGCCGCCGCGTCGAGCGCCGGGTAGGAGCGTACGGGCGTGGGCGGCAGGTGCTGGTGGACCACGGAGCGGGCTCTGATGACATCGGCGAAGCTGAACACCTGACCATCATCGCCGCTCAGCCCGGCAGGTACGGCGGCGCCACTCCCCAGCCCCAGCGCGGCACCGGCGCCTGCCGCACGACGTCGGCCCCGGGCTGGGAATTCTGCTTGGCCAGCCGGGTCCCCCACTCCAGGTAGCCCAGGAACGCCGCCCGGAACTCCGGGTCGTCGGGCAGTCCCACCTCGTCGGCGGCGTCCTGGATCAGCTCGATCCAGCGGCGCCGCTGCGGTTCGGTGATCGCCATGCCGAGGTGCTGACCCACCATGTGCGAGTAGCCGCCGTGCTCCTCGGTGTAGACCGCCGGCCCGCCGAAGACCTCGGCCAGCCACAGGGCGACGTACCGGAAATGCTCGGGGTCCATCCGGGCGAAGAGCGGCCCGAGCAGCTCGTCGTCGGTCACCCGGGCGTAGAAAGCCGAGGTCAGCCGGACGAACGCGTCGGTGCCCCCGGCCCACTCGTAGAGCGTCGGTGTCTCAGCCATGGCGCCCAGCCCATCACGCGCCCGCCACCGGCCACAAGAACGCACATAATGGTGCGTGCCCAAGCGCTACTCCTGCCCGGTCGAGCTGACCGTCGACGTGATCGGCGGCCGCTGGCGCACGGTGCTGCTCGCCCATCTCAAGGAGGGCGTGCACCGCTACGGTGAACTGCGCCGCCGCACGCCGGGCATCAGCGAGAAGATGCTCAGCCAGCGCCTGCGCGAGCTGGAGGCCGACGGTCTGATCTCCCGCCGTGATCTGGGCACCGTGCCGCCGCACGTGGAGTACGACCTGACCGACGAGGGACGCACTCTCGCGCCGGTGCTGCAGGCGCTCTACGACTGGGGTGTGGCCCGGGCCGAACGCACCGGCGCGAAAGTCGACTCGCTCTGACGGTGCTTGGCGGCGATGTCGGCCGCCACCCGGACGAACGCGGCCAGCGACCGTGAGGTGCTGCGCTCGGGCCAGGCCAGCATCGACACGATCGGGACGGCGTCGCTGACCGGCACGCAGACGAGCTCGCTGCGCAGCTCGTCACCGGCCGACTCGGGCAGCACGGCGATCGTCTGCCCGAGGGCGATGAGCTGGAGCAGCTGGGCGGCCTCGTGCACCACCGGGCCGGTCGCGGCGCCGGCGGGCATGCCGGGCCAGCGGGGCAGCACCTCCCCGGCCAGGTCGGCGAGCCGGACGGTGCCGCGCCCGGCCAGCCGGTGCCCGCGCGGCACGACCGCCACCTGACCCTCGACCCGCAGCTCCTCGACGTCGAAGCCGCTGGTGTCGTCGAACGGGTGATGCAGCAGCGCGGCGTCGGCCTGTCCCTCGCGCAGCAGCCGCGCCTGCTCACCGATCCCGCACATCAGCACCTCGACGCCGACCGCCTCCGGCTCGGACGCGTAGGCGGCCAGGATGTCGCCCAGCAGACCTCCGTCGGTGTTCGGCTTCATCACCAGCACCAGCTTGCGGACCGGCTGACCGGCCCGCTGGGTGCGCCGCACCGAGGCCGCGACCGCGTCCAGCGCCTTGCGGCCCTCGTGCAGGAACACCGCGCCGGCGTCGGTGAGCGTCACCTGCCGGCTGTCGCGCTCGAACAGCACCACGCCCAGCCGGCGCTCGAGCTGCTTGATCGCCCGGGACAGCGGCGGCTGGGCGATGCCCAGGCGCTGCGCCGCCCGGCCGAAGTGCAGCTCCTCGGCCACCGCGACGAAGTACGACAGCTCGCGCGTCTCCAGCCGCTCCATACCGCCACGGTATCGCCCGAGACCCCATCGGTCATTCCCGCGGACCGGGCCGCGATGGTGCGCTGAAGGCATGACGGAACAGACCATCGCCCTGGTGACCGGGGCAAACAAAGGCATCGGCCACGAGATCGCCGCGCAGCTCGCGCAGCGCGGCATGACGGTGTTCCTGGGCGCCCGCGACGAGCAGCGCCGGGAACGGGCCGTCGCGGCATTGCGGGAAGCGGGCCACCAGGACGTGCACCCGCTCGCCCTCGACGTGACCGACCCGGCGACGGCCCGGGCCGCGGCCGCGACGGTCGAGGAACGTTTCGGCCGGCTCGACGTGCTGGTGAACAACGCGGGGATCAGCGGCGGCCTGGACCAGGCGCCGAGCAGCGTCGACCCGGCGGTGTTCCGCGCGGTTTTCGACGTCAACGTCATCGGCGTGCTGACCGTGACCAACGCGATGCTGCCGCTGCTGCGCCGGTCCGGCGCTCCCCGCATCGTCAACGTGTCCAGCGGCGTCGGCTCGCTGGCCGCGATGAGCGACCCGGACGGGCCGCTGGCGCAGATGCCGCCGAGTGCCGCGTACGTGCCGTCCAAGACCGCCCTCAACTCGCTGACCGTGCAGTACGCGAAGGAGCTGGGCAAGGACGGGGTGCTGGTGAACGCGGCCGATCCCGGCTGGGTCGCCACCGACTTCACCGACCACCGGGCGCCCCGTACCCCGCAGCAGGGCGCGGCGATCGCCGTCCGGCTCGCGACGCTGGGCCCGGATGGGCCGACCGGCGGCTTCTTCAACGACGAGGGGCCGGTGCCCTGGTGATCAGGAGGCCAGGGCGAGGCTGAGGGTGCCGATCGACTTGGTCTGCTTGGCGGCGTACATGGCCAGGTCGGCCCGGCCGATCAGGTCGTCGGTGGTGGCGGCCGGGCCGGCGAAGGCCACGCCGACGCTGAGGCCGATCCGGACGGTCTCGCCGCCCACGGTCAGCGGCTGCTCGACCATCTCGCGGATCCGGGCGCAGATCGCGTCGACGGCGGCCCGGGGGTCGGCGTCGCGGCACACCACCACGAACTCGTCCCCGCCGAACCGGCTGACCAGGTCGTCCTCGCGGACGCAGCCGCGCAGCCGGGCGGCCACCGCGATCAGCAGCTCGTCACCGGCCGCATGGCCGAGCCGGTCGTTGACCGGCTTGAAGCCGTCGAGGTCGGTGAAGAGCACGGCCAGGCCGGCCGGGTGCCCGGCGCGCGGGCCGGCCAGGTCGGTCTCGAGCCGTTCCAGGCAGGCCGCCCGGTTCGGCAGGCCGGTCAGGGCGTCATGAGTGGCCATCCGGCGCAGCGCCTGCTCCGCGCGGCGGCGCTGCCCGGCCAGCCGCGCGACGCGGACCATGACCAGCGGGATCACCAGCGCCGAGCCGACGGCGACCAGCAGTCCGTCGGTGGGCAGGCCGAGCGCGGCCCGGCCCCCGCCGACCACCGGGATCAGCGCGGTCATGACGCCGAGGAAGGTCAGCCGGGCCGTGGACAGGTCGTCGGCGGGTGCCGGGCCTGCTCCGGTGATCAGCGCCGACGAGGGGTGCAGGGCCGCGCAGCCGAGCATCGCATAGCCGGCCATGTAGAACATGGTGGTCCAGTCGGCGCCGACGCCGGTCGCCGGATCGATGATCATCGCGGCGGCCACGTTGCCCAGCAGGCCCGCGGCCATGCCGCCGGCGAGCAGCCACACGGCCGGCAACCGCCCGCCGGCCACCAGCGAGATCCGCAGCAGCGCGCCCACGGAGCCGGCCATGATCAGCACGTCGACGAAGAGCGCGGCCTGACTCGGCATCGGCGTGCCGGTGGCGTGCAGCTGCGGTAACAGGAGGGCATCCCAGAGCAGGCCACCGAGCGCCAGCGCGGTGATCGCCGAGTCGATGATGCCACCGACGTCGCGCCGGCCCCGCCGCAGCACCACGACCACCGCGCCGCTGAGCATCAACAGATTGGCCAGGTTGAACAGCGGCTCGGCGAGCGAGCCGTCGCCGGACACCCGGCCCTCCGCGTAGATCATCCACAGCCACACGAAGTTGCCGAGGTTGAACACCACCAGGCCGGCCAGCAGCAGCCACCAGGGCAGCCGGGCGGTACGCGGGCTGCGCCGGACCCCGATCAGCACCGCCGGGACCGCCCCCAGGGTGACCAGCA
Organism: Actinoplanes sp. NPDC004185; assembly: GCF_053603475.1. Lineage (NCBI taxonomy): Bacteria > Bacillati > Actinomycetota > Actinomycetes > Micromonosporales > Micromonosporaceae > Actinoplanes > Actinoplanes sp. NPDC004185. The sequence goes on from NZ_JBSGFR010000021.1 coordinate 82,566, forward strand.
AAAACGGAACCGTGCGGGCGTCGTACGACAGCACCGGATACCCCGCCACCAGGGCGAAGGAGATCACGGCGTACCAGCGCAGAAGCACGGCTCCCGGATCGGCCGGGAACCGTGCTTCTTGAGGACTTCAGAGCGCGCAGCCGCCGGTGGTCGCGGGCAGCGGCGCCGGGATGCCCACGGTCGGCAGGCCCAGCGTCACCCCGGCGGTGCGGGGGGCCCGGCCGGCCTCGTGCGCGTCGCCGGCACGGGTGCGGCGGTGGCTCAGCGGCGCGCCGTCGGCGTTCAGGTGGTGCGGGGCCGCGTACGTGATCTCGGTGGTGACGATGTCGCCGGGCCGGATGCCGGTCAGCTCACCGGTGGCGAAGTGCACCAGCCGGCCGTCCCGGGCCCGGCCGCTCATCCGGCCGGTGCGCTCGTCCTTGCGCCCCTCGCCGGTCGCGACCAGGACCTCGACCTCGCGCCCGACCTGCTTCTTGTTCTCCGCCCAGGTGATCTCCTCCAGCGTGGCGATCAGGCGCTCGTAACGCTGCTGGACGACCTGCTTGGGCAGCTGCTCGGCCATCGTCGCGGCCGGGGTGCCCGGGCGCTTCGAATACTGGAAGGTGAAGGCGCTGGAGAAGCGGGCCTGGCGGACCACGTCGAGGGTGCGCTCGAAGTCGTCCTCGGTCTCGCCGGGGAAGCCGACGATGATGTCCGTGGTGATCGCGGCGTCCGGCATCGCGGCGCGGACCTTGTCGATGATGCCGAGGTACTTCTCCGAGCGGTAGCTGCGGCGCATCGCCTTGAGCACGTCGTCGGAGCCGGACTGCAGCGGCATGTGCAGCGAGTGGCAGACGTTCGGCGTCTCGGCCATCGCGGCGATCACGTCGTCGGTGAAGTCCTTCGGGTGCGGGCTGGTGAAGCGGACCCGCTCCAGCCCCTCGACCCCGCCGCAGGCGCGCAGCAGCTTGCCGAACGCGAGCCGGTCACCGAACTCCACCCCGTACGAGTTCACGTTCTGGCCCAGCAGGGTGACCTCGAGCACGCCCTCGGCCACCAGCGCCTCGACCTCGGCCAGCACGTCGCCGGGGCGGCGGTCCTTCTCCTTGCCGCGCAGCGACGGCACGATGCAGAAAGTGCAGGTGTTGTTGCAGCCCACCGAGATCGACACCCAGCCGGCGTAGGTCGACTCGCGGCGCGTCGGCAGCGTCGACGGGAAGACCTCGAGCGACTCGAGGATCTCGACCTCGGCCTCCTGGTTGTGCCGGGCGCGTTCCAGCAGCACCGGCAGCGAGCCGATGTTGTGCGTGCCGAAGACCACGTCCACCCAGGGCGCGCGCTTGACGATGTCGCCGCGGTCCTTCTGGGCCAGGCAGCCGCCGACCGCGATCTGCATGTCCGGGTTCTTCAGCTTGGTCGGGCGCAGGTGACCGAGGTTGCCGTAGAGGCGGTTGTCGGCGTTCTCCCGTACCGCGCAGGTGTTGAAGACGACCACGTCCGCCGCGTCGGCGTCGGCGGCCCGCACGTAGCCGGCGCCCTCCAGCAGACCGGAGATGCGCTCGCTGTCGTGCACGTTCATCTGGCAGCCGTAGGTGCGCACGTCATAGGTGCGGGCGGCGGCGGGAGAGGTCTCGGTAGTCATGGCAATTGACCAGGGTAGTCCCTAGGCCGCGGCGGGTCGCTCGGGCGTCGGGGCGGGCTTGTACCGCGAACGGTTGCAACCGGGGCCGCGGGCGCAGGCCGGATCGGAGCCCGTGCAGGGGCGGACGTGGCGGCGCTCCGTACCGTCGTCGGTCTCGACCTCGTCGACGTGCACGGCCCGCAGCGTGCCGTCCGGCTCGGCCAGCACGTACCTCGTGGGGTTGAGGGTGTCGTCGGGCAGCAGCAGGTCGGCGCCGAGCCGGACCGCGACGGCGCTGGCGATGGTCGCCTCGGTGAGCTCGCCCGGGGCCAGGAAGCACTCGATCGCCGTCGGGAAGTCACCGCCGACGTGCCAGACGTCGCACAGCACCGCGTCGTCGACCGGAACGTCCAGGGTCGTCACCGGCCGTTGCAGCGCCCCGGACAGAGCGTCCCGGACCAATGCCGCATCCAGGCGTTCGGCGACACACCAGCTCCACAGCCCGTCTGTCGGATCGGCGTCAGCCATACCGCTCATCGTGGACATCCCTTCGGCCGTACACCTGCACAGTTACCGCTCCGTGACCAATCTCGGCGTGAACCGATACAACCGCGCCCATAGAGTGACCCCATCCGAGTGAAGCCCAACGACGGGACGGTGGTCCGACGGTGCCGACAAGCGAGCCTCTCATCGTTCTCGACGGCGTCAACAAGTACTTCGGCCCCTTGCACGTCCTGCAGGATGTCAGCCTGTCGGTCGACCGTGGCGAGGTGGTCGTCGTGATCGGACCGTCCGGGTCCGGTAAGTCGACGCTGTGCCGGGCGATCAACCGGCTCGAACCGATCAACTCCGGCACGATCACCTTCGACGGGCAGACGCTGCCGGCCGAGGGCAAGGCGCTGGCCCGGCTGCGCAGCGAGGTCGGCATGGTCTTCCAGTCGTTCAACCTCTTCGCGCACAAGACCATCCTGCAGAACGTCATGCTGGGCCCGGTCAAGGTCCGCGGCGAGAAGCCCGCCGCCGTACGCGAGCGCGCCATGGCGCTGCTCGACCGGGTCGGCATCGCCAGCCAGGCGGAGAAGTACCCGGCCCAGCTCTCCGGCGGTCAGCAGCAGCGCGTCGCCATCGCGCGGGCGCTGGCCATGCAGCCCAAGGCCCTGCTCTTCGACGAGCCGACCAGCGCGCTCGACCCCGAGATGGTCGGCGAGGTGCTCGACGTGATGACCTCGCTCGCCCGGGAGGGCATGACGATGGTCGTGGTCACCCACGAGATGGGCTTCGCCCGGCACGCCGCCAACCGGGTGGTCTTCATGGCCGACGGTCAGCTCGTCGAGTCGGCGCCCCCGGCCGAGTTCTTCGACAACCCGAAGAGCGAGCGCGCCCGGGACTTCCTCTCGAAGATCCTCACCCACTGAATGTCCACAGCGGATACCCCCTCTGCGTTGTGCGTACAGGTTCGACAAGGTTCTCCAGTTTCCAGCAATTCGCAGTTTCAAGTCAGAGGAGCGGGACGATGCGCATCACCCGAATGACGGCAGCGGTCGGGGCGTTCGCCCTGGCGATGACCGCCGCGGCATGTGGCGGCGACGACAGCGGGTCGGGTTCCGACTCCAAGGCCAGCGGCATCATCGGCAAGGCGGCCGGCGGCAAGCTGGTCGTCGGCGTCAAGGCCGACCAGCCCGGCCTGGGCCTGCAGACCGGCGGCACGTACACCGGCTTCGACGTCGAGATCGCGAAGATCATCGCGAAGGGCCTCGGCGTGCCGGACACCGGCATCGAATACAAGACCACGGTGTCGTCCAACCGTGAGCCGTTCATCCAGCAGGGTCAGGTCGACCTGGTCGTGGCGACGTACACGATCAACGACGAGCGCAAGAAGGTCGTCAACTTCGGCGGCCCGTACTACATCGCCGGTCAGGACCTGCTCGTGCCGACCGCGTCGACGATCACCGGCCCGGAGTCGCTGGCCGGCAAGAAGGTCTGCTCCGTCTCCGGCTCCACGCCGGCCAAGCGGATCCAGACCGAGTACAAGGACGCCAAGCTCCAGCAGTTCGACGCGTACTCCAAGTGCGTGACGGCGCTGGCCGGCGGTCAGGTCGACGCGGTCACCACCGACGACATCATCCTGGCGGGCTACGCCTCCCAGGACCAGTACGCCGGCAAGTTCAAGGTCGTCGGCAAGAAGTTCAGCGAGGAGCCGTACGGCGTCGGCCTCAAGAAGGACGACACCGCGGGCTGCAACAAGATCAACGACATCCTCAAGGCGGCCGCGGCTGACGGCTCGTACAAGGCGGCGTGGGACAACACGCTGGGCAAGAGCGGCCAGGCGGCCCCGACTCTCGACGTCGCCAAGCTGACCAACTGCAGCTGATCTTCTGACGGACGGGCGGGGCCGGCAGCGCCGGCCCCGCCCGGTTGTTCCCTGCCGCGGCGTGAGGAAGTGAGGACGATGGACGTCTTCTCCGATCCGAGCAACTTCGACGTGTACGTCACGGGTTTCCTCTGGATCCTGAAACTGACCGCGGCCGGCACCGTGGGCGCGCTCGTGCTCGGCGTGGTGCTCGCCGCCATGCGCGTCTCGCCGGTGCCGGTCCTGCGCGGCTTCGGCACCCTGTGGGTCAACACGTTCCGCAACACGCCGCTGACGCTGATCGTGTTCTTCTGCTACTTCGGTCTGTTCTCGACCCTGGGCCTGTCCCTGGCCGACGACATCGACCTCAACAACTACTGGCTCGGCGTGATCGGGCTGTCGGTCTACACCGCCGCGTTCGTCTGCGAAGCGATCCGCTCCGGCATCAACACGGTCCCCGCCGGGCAGGCCGAGGCCGCCCGGGCGATCGGCATGTCGTTCTTCCAGACCCTGACCATGGTGATCCTGCCGCAGGCCGGCCGCGCGGTGATCGCCCCGCTGGGCAGCATCTTCATCGCCCTGGCCAAGAACGCGACCATCGTCGGCACGATCGGCCTGGCCGAGTCCTCGAACGCGATGAAGGAACTGATCAACGCCAACGGCGACGCGGTCATCGCGATCTTCCTGGTCTTCGCCGGCACCTTCGCCCTGGTGCTGATCCCCACCGGCTACGCCTTCGGCTGGCTGGCCAACCGGCTGGCGGTGAAGCGATGAGTGCCGACGCTGTTCTCTACGACCACCCGGGGCCCCGGGCCAAGGTCCGTAACGCCGTCCTGACCGGGATCTTCGGACTCGCCGGGCTGGGCCTGCTGTACTGGATCTACCGCAAGTTCGACGAGAAGGGCCAGTGGGCGGCGGCGCTGTGGGAGCCGTTCACCGAGTCGTCGACCTGGACGGACTACATCCTGCCGGGACTGTGGGCGACCCTGAGCGCGGCCGCCGTGGCGATGGTGCTCTCCCTGCTCTTCGGCATCGTCTTCTCGGTCGGGCGGCTCTCCGACCACTGGTGGCTCAGCGTGCCGTCCGGCGTGATCGTGGAGTTCTTCCGCGCCGTACCGCTGCTGCTGCTGATGTTCTTCATCTTCTACGGCGTCCCGTTCATCACCGAGGCGCCGATGGACCCGTTCTGGGCCGTGGTCATCGGCCTGACGCTCTACAACGGCTCGGTGCTGGCGGAGGCTTTCCGCGCGGGCATCAAGTCGGTGCCCCGCGGGCAGAGCGAGGCCGGCTACGCGATCGGCATGCGCAAGAGCCAGGTGATGCGCGAGATCCTGGTGCCGCAGGCGGCCCGGGCGATGCTCCCGGTGATCGTCAGCCAGCTGGTGGTGCTGGTCAAGGACACGGCGCTGGGCTACATCATCGGCTACTCGGAGCTGCTGCAGGACGGCGTGAACACGCTGGCGGCCAACTTCGGCAACATCGTGGCGGCGGCGATCGTCGCGGCGATCATCTACATCACGGTGAACGCGTCCCTGACCGCCCTCGCGGGCTGGCTGGAACGCCGGACCCGGCGCCAGGGCAAGGCCCCGAAGGTGACCGTCGGGCCGGTGCCGGCCGCGGCGGTGCAGGCCGGCGACGCGGGCGGAGGCTGAGTGCGGTGGCCGGCGCCCAGGCAACCCCGGGCGCCGACCACCGTTCAGCCGTCCTGCTGCAGCTTGGCCAGGGTGAGGACTTCACCCCGGATACCCCAGCCGCCGTCGGCGACCTCATCGACGAGCACCATGGTGTTGTCCCGTACGGCGTCACCGAACGTCTCGGCGTACAGGTCGGTGACCCGGTGCACGAGGACCTCCTTCTGCTCGTTCGAGAGCAGCCCGGCGGGCACCTTCAGATTCGCGAACGGCATGTCGTCTCCGCATCGTGGTGATGATCGGCCGGCGTCCGCCGGTCCGGCACCAGCGTGGCGCCCGGCCGGGCGGTCATCCAGGGGACGTCAACCCCTGGATGTGCCGGCCCGCACCGGCGACACTGGCCGGGTGAACCTCTCTGAGCTGGGCGTCTTCCTGCGATCCCGGCGGGCCCGGATCACCCCCGCGGAGGCGGGCCTGCCGTCCGGCCCGCGCCGCCGGGTGCCGGGGCTGCGCCGCGACGAGGTCGCCCACCTGGCCGGCGCCTCGGTGGAGTACTACACCGAGCTGGAACGCGGCCGCGGCGCGCAGCCGTCGGCGCAGATGCTGGCGGCTCTGGCCCGGGCGCTGCGCCTGGATACCGACGAACGCGACCACCTGTTCCTGCTCGCCGGGCGTGCGGTGCCGGTGGCCCACGGCCCGGCCGCGCACGTGCCACCGGCGATGCTGACCCTGCTGGACCAGCTCGGCAGCACGCCCGCCCGGATCATGACCGACCTGCACGAGACGGTGGTGCAGAACAGGCCGGCCGAGGCCCTGCTGGGCCCGCCGGTGCGCGACTACCTGTACCGCTGGTTCGCCGAACCGGCCACCCGGGACATCTATCCGCGGGAAGATCACCCGCACCACTCGAAGGTGCTGGTCAGCGACCTGCGAGCGGCGGTTGCCCGGCGCGGCACCGACCCCGAGGCCCGGGACCTGGTCGCCCGCCTGCACCGGACCGGCCCCGAGTTCGTCGCGCTCTGGGAGACCGGCGATGTCGCGGTACGGCGGGGCGACCGCAAACGCCTCCACCACGCGGAGCTCGGCGTACTGGACATCAACTGCCAGAACCTGTTCAGCGAGGACGGGCGGCAACGGCTCCAGTTCTTCACCGCCCCACCGGGCAGCCCGGCCGTGGACCAGTTGCGGCTGCTCGCAGTCATCGGCACGCAGGCTCTGGGTTCCAGCCTTGCAATCAGCTGGCAGGGTGAGGGTGGCCGCTCATGAGCCGCCAGGCGATTGGCCGCCCTCGCCCGGTCTCGGCGGGAGCGACGGTCAGCACCATGCAACCAGGCACGACATGGCCTTGATTTGATGCGTTTTACCTGGCCAGCTCCGTCACCCGTGATTCGCGGACGACCGTCACCCGGATCTGTCCCGGATAGGTGAGCTCTTCCTCGATCTGCTTGGCGACGTCGCGGGCCAGGACCGCCGCGCCGATGTCGTCCACGTCCTCGGGCCGGACCATGACGCGGATCTCGCGGCCCGCCTGCATCGCGAAGACCTTGTCGACGCCGACCTTGCCGGCCGCGATCTCCTCGATCCGCTCCAGCCGCTTCACGTAGGCCTCGAGGCTCTCCCGGCGCGCGCCCGGCCGGCCGCCGGAGCAGGCGTCCGCGGCCTGGGTCAGCACGGCCTCGATGGTCTGGGGCTGCACCTCGTTGTGGTGCGCCTCGATGGCGTGCACGACGTCCTCGGACTCGCCGTACTTGCGGGCCAGGTCCGCACCGATCAGCGCGTGGCTGCCCTCGACCTCGTGGGTCAGGGCCTTGCCGATGTCGTGCAGGAACGCCGAACGCTTGATCGTCGGGACGTCGAGGCCCAGCTCGGCAGCCATGATGCCGGCGATGTGCGCGGTCTCGACCAGGTGCTTGAGCACGTTCTGGCCGTAGCTGGTGCGGTAGCGCAAGCGGCCCAGCAGCGTCGCGAGCTCGGGGTGCAGGTCGGTGATGCCGACGTCGACCAGGGCTTCCTCGGCCGCGCGCTCGCACAGCCGGTCGACCTCGTTCTTGGCGCTGTCGAAGACCTCCTCGATGCGGTGCGGATGGATCCGCCCGTCGAGAACCAGCTTCTCCAGGGTGAGCCGGCCCACCTCGCGGCGCACCGGGTCGAAGCAGGAGAGCAGCACCGCCTCCGGGGTGTCGTCGATGATCAGGTTGACGCCGGTCGTCGACTCGAAGGCCCGGATGTTGCGGCCCTCGCGGCCGATGATCCGGCCCTTCATCTCGTCGCTGGGCAGGTGCAGGACGCTGACCACGCTCTCCGAGGTCTGCTCGCTGGCGATCCGCTGGATCGCGTCGACCACGATGTGCCGGGCCCGGGTGTCGGCGGTGTGCTTGGCCTCGCTCTCGATGTCCCGGATCAGGATCGCGGCCTCGCGCTTGGCCTGGCTCTCCAGGATGTCGATCAGTTCGGCGCGGGCGGCGTCGGCGGTCAGGCCCGCGACCCGCTCGAGCTCCTTGCGCCGGCTCTCCTCGGCGATGGTCAGCTCGGCCTCGCGGGCCGACAACGCGGCCTCGCGGGCCGCCAGGTCGGCATCCATCGCGACGAGCCGGCGCTCCCGCTCGACCAGGCGTTCGACCTCGTCGGCGTGCAGCCGCTCGCGCTCGTCGATCCGGGCCGCGCGGCGCTCGACCTCGGCGGCGTGCTCCTTGGCGGTCGCGTTGAGCAGGGCGACCTCGCGTTCGCCGCTGCGCCGGGCCGCCGTGCGGACCTGCTCCGCGTCGGACTCGGCCTGGCGGTGCGCGTGCTCGAGGATCGTGTCGGCTTCCTCGTGGGCGGCCTCGAGGACCCGGCGGGCCTCGGCCCGCGCGGAGGTGGCTTCGGCTTTGGCGGCGGCGGCTTCCGCTCGTACGGACGCGGCTTTGGCGTTCGCGTCGTCGACCTTGGCTTTGGCGGCGTCGAGAGTCTGCTCGCGGGTCTCCCGGTCGGCGGTCTTGCTCTCCTGCAGCTGACGCAGCGCCCGGGCGCCCAGAACCAGGCCGACCACCACGAAGGCGGCGAGAACGACGATCGCCACTACGAGTACCCACTCCAGGGCGGTCATCTCGCCGAGTCTCCCTTCGCCGCGCCGCATCACTGCGTCGGCTGCCTGAGGGAATGCCCGACCAAGGCGACTGACCGCAGGCGTGGCCAGCCGACGGCGCCACGCGTTGGCGTCGAGGACCGACCGCGGGTATGACTGGCCCCCGCCCGCGCGGTCTGCGGGCGGCGGAGGCATCGACGGCGCCCTGCGCCTCAAGTGATGCCGTAATGTAATGCGATCTATGTTGTGCGCTTAGCCTGCGATGGTCGAGCAAACCTTGTGTAACGCGAGGCTAGGTCGCAAGTGCCGCTTCGGTCAAGGACTCATGATTCGGCAGCGGATGGGACGTACGGCACAGACCCGCTCACGCCCTGCTCACGTACGTTGGGGGGCAATTCAGGCGTAGCGGGCCCAGACGTCGCGCATCGGCTCCCACTTCTCGCCGGTCCCTTCCTTCCAGTAAGCAAGCAGGTAGGCGGCCACCGGAGTGGCGGAGTCGTCCCACCAGATGCCGGCGACGGTCTTGCCCGAGGCCTGGTACGCATACTCCACGTAGTTGCCGTTGCTCCGGCCGGACGGAGTGGCCCGCTCAACAGCCGCCCCGGCGGCGCCGGGCGTGAGCGTCCGCGCGTCGACGTTCTGCCCGAGGGTCTTGACCCGAGCCTTGTCCCGGTCGGCGATGGTGGCGTACTCCACGAAGATCACACTCATGGCGTCCATCTCGCAGCGAACCCGGGCCTTCTCCCCCTTGTTGAGCACCGGGCCGCCCTTCTCACCGTTGGTCTGGCAACCGGAAAGGTGAGGAAGCCAGCCCTGAGCGACGGGGGCGAGCGGGCCGGCGAACTTCGGCTGGTTGATCGTCACCTGGTTCTGCTCGTACGGCGGCAGAGCCGCCGCGGGTCCGGTCGGCGCTGAAGTGGACTGGGTGGGGGCCGGGGTGGCGGGGTCGGCGGTGGACCGGCCGAGGAACCAGCCGCCGGTGCCGAAGATCACCAGGCCGGTCAGGAGGCCGGCCAGGGCTGGGAGAAGGAAGCGGCTCTTGGGCTGCTTGGGGGTGGGTTCGATGCGGGGGCCGGGGTTGTAGGAGGGGGATACGGAGAAGCCGTACGGGTCCGGGGTGGGGCCGGAGGTCGGGTCGGTGGCTGACCAGCTCGGGGGGCTGGAGGTTGGGCCAGTCCCGCCGAAGGTCGGGTCTGGCCCTCCGAAGGATGGGCCTGTTGCTCCGGAGATCGGGTCTGTTCCTCCGGGAGTTGGGCCTGTTGCTCCGGAGGTTGGGGGCAGGCCGTAGGGCGGGGTTGGGCCTGCGCCTGAGGTCGGCGTGGCGCCGTAGGTCTGGCCTGGGGCTGCGCCTGAGGTTGGGGCGCTGCCGTAGGCGGGGTCGGTGACTGAGATCGGGCCGGCTCCTGAGATCGCTGCGGCGCCGTAGGTCTGACCTGGGGCTGCGCCTGAGGTTGGGGCGCTGCCGTAGGCAGGGTCGGTGGCTGAGATCGGGCCGGCTCCTGAGATCGCTGCGGCGCCGTAGGTCTGACCTGGGACTGCGCCTGACGTCGGCGCGGTGCCGTAGGTCTCGCCTTGATCTTCGCCATGGGTTGGGGTCGACGGCGGCATCGCGCCGTAGCTTTGGCCGGGGCCGAAGGTTGGGTCCGGCCCTGAGACAGACGCCGCGCCGTAGGCCGGCGAGCCTGCGCCGCCGTGAAATGGGCCATAGCCACCGGCCGCAGCACCTTGAATGGGCGATGCGCCGCTTGTGACCCCATTTGCAGACGTGGGGATCGCGGCTCCACCGGAGACGCTGGGAGCCGCCGGGTGAGTGATCGGAGGCTGGTCTCCGCCGGGGTGGTCGCCCTGTGGATAGGTCGGCGGCGGAACGGGCCGGTGACCCTGCGCCGGACTGTGCTGGTGGGCCGGACCGGCGGGCTGAGCAGGGGTTTGCAGGTCGGCAGGCAACCCGGGAACGAGTGGCTTCGCGGAGTCGGCGGGGCCGGCGTGCCGGACGACCTGAGCCGTCGCGTCGGCGTCCCCGGGAAGCGGGCCGCCACCGCGCCGAGCAGGGTGGGAGTCGTCTGTCACGACGCAGCAGATTACCAGTCCGCGGCCATCGCCGACGCCCCGGAAGATCCATCTACGACGATGGACCCGCAGCCTGGCGGGGCTGCGGGTCCATCGTTGTGCAGCTATCGGCGAGTCCGTCCGACCGTCACGCTTCGGCGATCAGCGCGACGCCCTTACGACGACGCCGCGAGGGCCCGGCCGGTCAGGACCGGGCACTCGGCTGCCGCCTTGATCAGGCGTCCGCGCCTTCGGGGCGCCGGCGCCGCGTCACGAGGACGAGGCCGACCCCACCCGCGGCGATCGCGGCGCCGAGGCCCGCGATTCCGATGACGTTGATACCGGTCACCGGGAGACCACCGCCACCGGAGTTGGAGCCGCCTCCGCCACCCGCGGTGTTGTTGCCACCGTTGCCGGAGCCACCACCGTTGCCGGAGCCGCCATTGCCGGAGCCACCGTTGCCCGAGCCACCGCCGGAATTGTCGTTGCCGCCGGAGCCAGAGCCGCCACCACTGCCGGAGCCAGGCGGAGTGGTCGGGTCGGTAGGACCGTTGCCACCGCCACCCGGCTGCTCGCCACCCGGCTCTTCGCCACCGGGATCTTCGCCGCCCGGGTTCTCGCCACCCGGGTTCTCGCCACCCGGGTCCTCGCCACCCGGGTCCTCGCCACCCGGATCTTCACCACCCGGGTCCTCGCCACCCGGATCTTCACCACCCGGGTCCTCACCGCCGGGCTCGCCACCCGGGTCCTCGCCACCGGGGCCGCCCGGCTCCTCGCCGCCACCGCCGCCACCCGGCGGGTCCTCGTCCGCCTTGGTGGCGTGGTCATCGTCTCCCGCGGCGGCCGGCTCGGTGAGCACGACGACACCCCGCATGGAGTCCGTGACGGTCGAGGCATTGGCAGCGTTGGCGCCCGCGAGGGCAGCCACACCAACGGCGCCGATGATGACGCCCAGTCGAGCCGCAGCACGCACACCGCGATGGCGTGCGAGTCGATTCGTCTTCATTTTCCTCCCCGTACTGTGGAGGACCGCCATCCGCAAAGGACAGAGATCCCCGTAGTCCGGGCTGCAACTTACCGGCATTCACGCCCGACTTCTATCCACGGTTGACAATATGGCAGAAGTCGGACACCCGGCCGCACCGCGCAAGTGCAGCTAATGTGACCGATCACCGAACGGACGTCGCTCGCCCGTCCGGGTGAACAGATACGTCGATGCTGATCACGTACTTGACGAGCCGAAATCCCGCTGCACTCGACTCCCCCGGCACCCAGCCCGCGTCGCCACCGAAGCCTGACAGGTACATCAATTCGGCGACTCCGGCAAAGTACAACGTCGGGTGACGACGCGATTACTTTCTTGTACGCGAGGCAGCCACAGCACTATTACTGCGTTTAGCCCCGACGCTCCCGCCCTGTCGAGAAACCCTTGCGGGTCTCATCGTGATAACAATTGAGCGAGCCTGCGGTAAGGGCTCGCCCGGGCTCAGGCGAGAGTGTCGGTGGCCTCGTCGGCGAGCGCGTCCGCGTCGATCTGGTCGGCGAATTCCGCGGCTTCCTCGTCACGTGCGGCAAGCGCTTCCTTGACCGCCTGGATGGCTACGCCGGCGGGATAACCTTTGCGGGCCAGCATGCCCACGAGCCGGCGGAACACCTGATCAGGCGTGCCCCTGGCCGAACGGAGCTTGCGATTGACCAGGGCGCGCGCCGTGGTCGCCTCGGCCTCGTCGTCCAGCGTTTCGAGGGCTTCCGTGGCCACTTCGGACTCGACGCCGTGCTGGCGCAGCTCGTTGGCCAGCGCCCGCCGGGCCAGTCCACGGCCCTGGTGCCGGGTCGACACCCACATCCGCGCGAACGCGGCGTCGTCGATGATCCCGACCTCGTCGTAACGGTCGAGGACCTCGGCGATCACCTCTTCGGAGATCTCCTTGCGGGCCAGCGTCTTCGCCAGCTCGGCCCGCGTGCGCGGCCGCACGGCCAGCTGCCGCAGGCAGATGTCGCGGGCGATCTCGGCCTCACTCCGCGGAGGCTCCGGCGGACGCTCGGAAGCGTCCTTCCCGGCACGCCCACCGCCGCCACTTCCGGCACGACCACCCCCGGCCCCGGAGCGATTGCCGCTGCCGAACGCGCGGCTCCCGGAGGAGCCGAAAGCGCCGGACGAAGAACCACCCGGCGAGCCGCGGCGGCGTCGGCTCCCGGCTGTGCCACGTTCCGGGTCATCAAACCCGAGCTCACCGCCGGGCGAATCGTCCTGCGCGGGCCGCGGGGGGATCGCGTCCCAACCACGCCCGGACCTCGCACCACGTCGACCGGCCATGCCTCAGCTCCGCTCCATGACAAAATCGGTATCCGGCTCGCGCACAGACGACGATGCGCGCCCAGGAACTCGCCCTGACATGGGATGCACCAGCGGTGAGGACATCGTCATGGACGTCGACCCGTCACTCGCCAGCCATTGACTGACGAAGCAGGGTGAACGCCGAAAGCAACGTCAGCATCCATCTGCGGCAAGGTCATCATCGCTGATCATCCGGCCTGTCCGCCGGGTCGGCCGCCGCACCTCGACCTGCCCGAGACCTACTGCTCCTGAGCAACTCGCCGCGGTTGACCATGTCCGGCATCAGTTCGCCCAGCATCAAGTCGGCCACCCCCACCCGCGCCGGGTCCGGGTGCATCAATCCGACAACCCGCACCGGCGAAAGGTCCGCCTGCGTTAAGACGCCCACCTACACCGACACCGGGTCCGCCTGCCTCAACCCGACACCGCACACCGGCGTCAGATCCGCCTGCATGGAGTCGACGGCCCGCTTCCGGGTCAGATCCGCCTGCCTCAACCCCACAGCCCGCACCGGCGTCAGATCCGCCTGGGCGGAACCGACGGCCCACACGCGCGCCGGGCCGGCCGGCGTCAAGTGCCGGTATCCATCAACCTCCCGGCCGACCGCTGGCACCCGCACCCGACTGACCGGCCGCGCCGGCGTTCGGGGGGAGGGGTGAACCCGGCCCTCGCGGGCCGGGTTCGGCGAACCGTGGCGGCGGCGTTCGCATCGGTCAGAAGTCGACCGGGGGCAGCTCCGGGCCGCCGGCGGCGTCGCCGGTGGTCTGGCCGACGCCGAGCTTCTCCAGGATCTTCTTTTCGATCTCGGCCGCGACGTCCGGGTTCTCCTTGAGGAACTCGCGCGCCTTTTCCTTGCCCTGGCCCAGCTGGTCACCGTCGTACGTGTACCAGGCGCCGGACTTGCGCACGATGCTCTGCTCAACGCCGACGTCGATCAGCGAGCCCTCGCGGGAGATGCCCTTGCCGTACATGATGTCGAACTCGGCCTGCTTGAACGGCGCGGCGACCTTGTTCTTCACGACCTTGACGCGGGTGCGGTTGCCCACCACGTCGGTGCCGTCCTTGAGGCTCTCGATGCGGCGCACGTCGAGGCGCACCGACGAGTAGAACTTCAGGGCCCGGCCACCGGTCGTGGTCTCGGGCGAACCGAACATGACGCCGATCTTCTCGCGGAGCTGGTTGATGAAGATCGCCGTCGTGCCGGAGTTGTTGAGGATACCGGTGATCTTGCGGAGCGCCTGGCTCATGAGGCGGGCCTGCAGACCCACGTGGCTGTCGCCCATCTCGCCCTCGATCTCGGCGCGCGGCACGAGCGCGGCCACCGAGTCGATGACGATGATGTCGAGCGCGCCGGAGCGGATCAGCATGTCCGCGATCTCGAGCGCCTGCTCACCGGTGTCGGGCTGGGACACCAGCAGCGCGTCGGTGTCGACGCCGAGGGCGCGGGCGTATTCCGGGTCGAGGGCGTGCTCCGCGTCGATGAACGCCGCGATGCCGCCGTTGCGCTGGGCGTTGGCCACCGCGTGCAGGGCCACCGTCGTCTTACCGCTGGACTCCGGTCCGTAGACCTCGATGACGCGGCCGCGCGGCAGGCCGCCGACGCCGAGCGCGATGTCGAGGGCGATGGAGCCGGTGGGGATGACGGCCATCTGGATGACGGGTCGTTCCCCGAGGCGCATCACCGAACCCTTGCCGAACTGCTTGTCGATCTGCGCGAGAGCAAGATCTAGCGCCTTGTCCCGATCAGGTCCTGCCACCATGTCCGCCACCCCTGTATTCGACTTTCCGGGCGTCTTCGCCGAAGAGCTTCTGTTCACCACGCGAGCCACGCTAGACCTAGGGTCTGACAAAAACCGGTGCCCGGCCGTGCCCTGTGGATGACCACGCCGCTGAGGACAATAGCCGAACAGGTGTACGACTACGAGCGACACGCCAGAACAAGCGTACGAAAAAAGGGGTCAGTGCAGCCTGGCAGGCACCCGATCGGGGTACGAAGAAACCACCGCACGCCAGATAGTAACCGTCTCCACACCCTGAGCTATGGATTCGTTAATGGTGCGCCCGTCGAGCGCCGCAAAACTCTGATCCGCGGCGAGACTCCGCGCATATCCGGGGCCGAAGGCCTGTTCGAGGCGCCCCCAGAAGTCTGTCAACCGCACGGGAAAAGCCTACCCGCGGCCTCTCACCGGCCCCGGTCGACGGCACGCTGAGACGCACATCACTATGTGCTGGTGACAGTGGACGTTCTCGACCGGCAGACCGGCACACCATGGCAACCAACACTGCCGCGAACCACCTGTGCGGTCAGCCCAGGACTGTCGCCGCGACCTTGAGGTCGTCGACCAGGCCGTTGTAGGCGGCGTCCCGGTCGTCGGCTCGCAGCACCGCGGACGGGTGGATGGTGGCCAGGGCCCGCGACTCGGCGACCGGGAAGTCCTGCGGGCGCTGCGCCGACGCCGGCCAGGGCAGCAGCTCGCCGCGGGACCTGGTGACCCGGAACGAAGGTCCGAACAGGGCCTTGGCCGCGGTGGCCCCGAGCGCCACCACCAGGTCCGGCTTCAGCTGGGAGAATTCGGCGACCAGCCACGGCCGGCAGGCCGTGATGTGGGCCGGGCCCGGCGTCTGGTGGATGCGCCGCTTGCCCCGCAGCTCGAAGCGGAAATGCTTCACGGTGTTGGTCAGGTAGATGATCGACGGGTCGATGCCCGCGTCGCCCACCGCGTCGCGGAGCAGCCGGCCGGCCGGGCCCACAAAGGGCAGGCCCTGTTGGTCCTCGATGTCGCCGGGCTGCTCCCCCACCAGCACCAGCCGGGCATGTTCGGCGCCGCGGCCGAAGACCACCTGGGTGGCGTCCTCGTAGAGCTCGCAACCGCGGCAGCCGGGAGCCGCCGCTTTGAGCTCGTCGAGGCTCTTCGCGTCGGCCGGGATGAATTCCTGGGCACCGGGCGGGGCTTGCGTCGTGGCCATGCACCCGTTCTACCCCGTCGCGTCCGGTCCACGCGCGCAGGCTCAGCCGATCGGGCATGATCCGACACGCCGACACGACATGTGGTGTTGTACAACGGCTGTCGCACCTAGATATGGTGTTGCTCGCAGCTGGTTCGCCCGTCCCTCCAGGACGGCGCGAGGCAAGAGGGAACCCGGTGGGAGACCGGGACTGCCCCCGCAGCGGTGAGCGGGAACGACCGCCGTCATCAAGCACTGGGCCCGGGCCCGGGAAGCGACGGCCAGTAGGCGACCGGCAACGGTCAGGCCCGCGAGTCCGAAGACCTGCCAGCGCGCCGCACGCTTTCGCGTGCGGCGGTCCGAGGCCGCGTGGGACGGCCGACGCCACTTCAGGTGTACGCGCACAGCCGCGTCCACCGGCGTCCTCCTGCGCGCCCGAAGACCGTTCCGCCGACGGGCTCGCGAGGAGAGAGAGTTCATGACGGTCATGCAGGACAAGACTGCGTACGATCCGGCCGTGCCGGAGCAACGCCGGCACGCGATGCAGGTGCGCAAGCGCAATGGTGAGACCGAGTCGGTCGACGTCAACAAGATCGTGCGGGCGGTCGAGCGCTGGGTCGCCGACCTGGACGAAGTGGATCCGCTGCGGGTGGCGACCAGGACCATCAGCGGGCTCTACGACGGTGCGACCACCGCGGAGCTGGACAAGCTGTCGATCCAGACGGCCGCGGAGCTGATCGGTGAGGAGCCGCAATACTCGCGTCTGGCGGCCCGGCTGCTGGCGGCCTTCATCGACAAGGAGGTGCGCGGGCAGGGCATCGCCAGCTTCAGCCAGGCCATCGCCCGCGGCCACGCGGAAGGGCTGATCGGCGACGCGACGGCTGCCTTCGTGGCCGAGAACGCCCGCAAGCTCGACGATGCCGTGGACCCGGCCGGCGATCTGCGCTTCGAGTACTTCGGGTTGCGGACCGTCGCCGACCGCTACCTGCTGCGGCATCCGCAGTCCCGGCTGGTCGTGGAGACGCCGCAGTACTGGCTGCTGCGGGTCGCCTGCGGGCTGTCGGCCAACGCCGGTGAGGCGATCGCGTTCTACCGGCTGATGTCGTCGCTGGCCTACCTGCCGAGCTCGCCGACACTCTTCAACTCCGGCACCCGGCACACCCAGATGTCGTCGTGCTTCCTGGTGGATTCGCCGAAGGACGAGCTGGACTCGATCTATGAGCGGTACCAGCAGGTGGCGCGGCTGTCGAAGTTCGCCGGCGGCATCGGCATCTCCTGGTCGCGGGTCCGCGGGCGCGGCGCCCTGATCCGCGGCACGAACGGTCAGTCCAACGGCATCGTGCCGTTCCTGCGCACGCTCGACGCCAGCGTGGCCGCCGTCAACCAGGGCGGCCGTCGCAAGGGCGCGGCCTGTGTCTACCTCGAGCCCTGGCACCCGGACATCGAGGAATTCCTCGAGCTGCGGGACAACACCGGCGAGGACGCCCGCCGGACGCACAACCTGAACCTGGCCAACTGGATCCCCGACGAGTTCATGCGCCGGGTCGAGGCCGACGAGATGTGGTCGCTGATCGACCCGACGGACGCACCCGAGCTGCCGGACCTGTTCGGGGCCGACTTCGACGAGGCCTACCGCGCCGCCGAGAAGAAGGCGGTCAGAATCGTCAAGGCCCGTGACCTGTACGGCCGGATGATGCGCACCCTGGCGCAGACCGGCAACGGCTGGATGACCTTCAAGGATCCGTCGAACCGGCTGAGCAATCAGACCGGCGTGCCGGGCAACACGATTCACCTGTCGAATCTGTGCACGGAGATCCTGGAAGTGAGCTCGGACGACGAGACAGCCGTCTGCAATCTGGGCTCGATCAACCTCGCCGGGCATCTGAGCGGCGACGGCGTGGACTGGGAGAAGCTGCGGGCGACGGTGCGGACGGCGGTCGTCTTCCTGGACCGCGTCATCGACATCAACTATTACCCGAGCGCCGAGGCCGCGGCCGGCAACCCACGGTGGCGTCCGGTCGGGCTCGGGCTGATGGGCTTGCAGGATGCCTTCTTCGCGCTTCGGCTGCCCTTCGACTCCGCTGCGGCGCGGGAGCTGAGCACGCGGGTCGCCGAGGAGATCTACCTGACGGCACTGGAGAGCTCGGCCGACCTTGCCGAACAGTGGGGCGCACACCCGGCGTACCCGCAGACCAGAGCGGCCAACGGCGACCTGCAGCCGGATCTCTGGGGTGTGACGCCGACGCAGACCGCCCGGTGGGCGGCGGTGCGGCAGCGGATCGCGGCCACCGGGCTGCGGAACTCGCTGCTGATCGCGATCGCGCCGACGGCGACGATCGCCTCCATCGCCGGCTGCTACGAGTGCATCGAGCCGCAGGTCAGCAACCTCTTCAAGCGCGAGACGCTGAGTGGTGAGTTCCTTCAGATCAACACCTATCTGGTACGGGAACTGAAGGCGCGCAACCTCTGGACCGCAGCCGTCCGCGAGCAGATCAAGCGCGCCGAGGGCTCGGTGCAGGGCATCGCCGCCCTGCCTGCCGACGTCCGCGAGCTCTTCCGCACGGCGTGGGAGCTGCCGCAGAAGGCGCTCATCGATGTGGCCGCTACCCGGGCTCCCTATGTGGACCAGTCGCAGTCGCTGAACCTCTTCATGAGCGCGCCGACCATCGGCAAGGTGTCGTCGATGTACCTCTACGCGTGGAAGGCCGGCTTGAAGACCACGTACTACCTGCGTTCGCGCCCTGCAACGCGCATCCAGCAGGCGACCGTGGCCGTCGCGCCGACCGTGCCGGCGCCGGTCGGCGACGACGAAGCTGTGGCCTGCTCCCTGGAGAACCCCGAGTCGTGTGAGGCGTGTCAGTAGATGTTGCTGGATCCCGGAATGGACCTGACCCTGCGACCGATGAAGTACCCGCACTTCTTCGATCGGTTCAAGGACGCGATCAAGAACACCTGGACCGTCGAGGAGGTCGACCTGCACTCCGACCTGGCCGACCTGGCCAGGCTGTCGCCCGCGGAGCAGCACCTGGTCAGCCGCCTGGTCGCCTTCTTCGCCACCGGCGACACGATCGTCGCGAACAACCTGGTGCTGAACCTCTATCAGCACGTCAACTCGCCGGAAGGACGGCTCTATCTGTCGCGGCAGCTCTTCGAGGAGGCCGTGCACGTCCAGTTCTATCTGAACCTGCTGGACACCTATGTGCCCGACGACGCGGAGCGGGCCGCGGCCTTCGACGCGGTGGAGCAGATCCCGTCGATCGCGCGGAAGGCCGCCTTCTGCTTCCGGTGGATCGACTCGGTCTTCGAGCTGCGGGAGCTGCGGTGCAAGGACGACCGGCGGGCGTTCCTGCTCAACGTCATCTGCTTCGCCGCGTGCATCGAGGGCCTGTTCTTCTACGGCGCTTTCGCCTACGTCTACTTCCTGCGGTCGCGTGGACTGCTGCACGGTCTCGCGTCGGGAACGAACTGGGTGTTCCGCGACGAGTCGATGCACATGGCTTTCGCCTTCGACGTGGTCGAGCAGGTGCGCGCGGAGGAGCCGGATCTCTTCGACGAGGAGATGGAGCAGCAGGTTCGCGACATGCTGGCGGAGGCCGTCGAGTGTGAGGTGCAGTTCGCGGTGGATCTGCTGGAACAGGGTGTCTCCGGCATGTCGCCGGGCGACATGCGCGAATATCTGCAGCATGTGGCGGACCGCCGGCTGGCGCAGCTCGGCATCGACGCGGTCTACGGCTCGCAGAACCCGTTCGCCTTCATGGAACTGCAGGACGTGCAGGAGTTGTCGAACTTCTTCGAGCGCCGGGTGTCGGCTTATCAGGTCGGCATCAGCGGGTCCGTGAGCTTCGACGACGACTTCTGACCGCCTGCGCCGGGCACTGCCGTCCGCCGCGTCGCGGACGGCAGTGCCGGCGCGTTCCCGCCGGCTGGGCCCGGAGCCGGCAGTCATCGTGAGGGTGCGGGCACGGCGGCGGGGTGGGCTGCGGCGGCGACCTGGTCGGCCAGGGCTTCGATGCCGTCGTCGTCGATGGGGCTGACCGTCATCCGGACGCCGGGCGGTGCCTCCATCCGGAACAGGGACCCCGGGGCGACCGCATAGCCCGCATCGCGCAGGGTTGCCACCATGCGGGTCTCGTCCTCGACGTTGACCCAGATGTTGATGCCGGTGGCACCCCGCGCCCGTACTCCGCGCACCGCCAGCGCCTCGCGCAGCGAACGGCGGCGACGGTCGTAGTCCGCACCTGCCGCGGCGATCCGGACCTCGGTGTCCTCGTCGCGCCACAGCCTCAGCAGCAGACGCTGCAGCACTGTGGACACCCAGCCGGCTCCGATACGCATGCGGCCGACCACCCGCGCGATGGTCGCCTCGTCCCCGGCCAGGACAGCGATACGCAGGTCGGGGCCGTACGGCTTCGAGGCGGATCGGACGAACGCCCATGACTGCGTCGCGCCACTGAGGCAGTGCAACGGCACGCCGGCCAGCTCGGCGGCGTGGTCGTCCTCGATGAGGAGCGCTTCGGGATTGCGGCTCAGGACCGCGCGCAGCTCTGCCGCACGACCGGCGGTGACCGCGGCCCCCGTGGGATTCTGCGCGCGAGCCGTGATCACCACGGCGCGCGCCCCGGAAGCCAGAGCGGCGGCGAGCCGGTCGGGCAGCGGGCCTTCGTCGTCGACCGCGACCGGCACGGCGGTCAGGCCCAAGGCGCCCAGCAGGTCGAGCAGATTGGCCCAACCGGGATCCTCGACGGCGACCGGATCACCCGGGCGCAGGTGTGTTGTCAGCAGTCGCTCGATGGCATCGAGGGCGCCGTTGGTGACAGTGATGGCGGCATCGACGGGCACCCCGTCAGCGGCGAGGCGGGGCCGGGCGGCATCGATGAGCTGGGGCATGACGCCGGCGGCCGCATAGCCCATGGGCGGACCGACCTCATCGGACACTGGGCGAAGGTGCCGGCCCAGGGACGGCAGCAGCCGGGTGTCGGGGTCGCCGGCCGACAGGTCGAGCGCGCCCGCCGGCACCGGCAGCCGCAACGCGGAACGCGGGCTGGCCACGGCCGGCCGGGCCCGGATCCGGGTGCCCTGGCGGCCCACGGACTCGACGATGCCGCGCTGCCGCAGCTCCTGGTAGGCCTTGGACACGGTGGCCGGGCTGACGTGCAGGCTGTCGGCGAGAACCCGGATGGGCGGCAGGCGATCGCCCCAGGCCCAGTCGCCGAGGCGGACCCCCGCCTCGATGCTCGCGGAAATCGAGGCGGCGCTGGATCCGGTGACCTGATACTGTGCTGACACAAGAGAGATTGTGTACTAGTACAGCCCCGTTGGCAAGGAGGGTTTCCGTGACCGACCTCTATCAGCCCACCGCTCGGACCACGGCCACCCGCAATCGCGACCGGATGCACTACGAACGCGAGAAGGCACACGCCATCCTGGACGAGGCGTACGACTGTTCCGTCGCCTTCGTGGTCGACGGTGAGCCACGGGTGCTGCCCACGCTGCACGTCCGCGTCGAGGACACGTTGTATCTGCACGCTTCCACCGGAGGCCGGCTGGGATTGCAGGCCAGAGGCGACGGCGTGCCGGTTGCCGTGTCGGTGACGCTGCTCGACGGCATCGTCTACGCGCGCTCCCAGTTCCACCACAGCGCGAACTACCGATCGGTGGTGGTGCACGGGAACGCCCGGCCGGTCACCGACATGTCGGAAAAGCGGGCGGCGATGGACGCGCTGGTGGAGCGGATAGGCCACGGCCGCAGCGCGGCGAGCAGACCGCCGACGGCACGTGAGCTGGCGACGACCACGGTGCTGGCGCTGCCTCTCGTCGAGGTGTCGGTGCGAGCCCGCACCGGCGGCGTCGTGGACGACCCGGAGGATCTGTCGCTGCCGCACTGGGCCGGCGTGCTGCCGCTTCGCCGGGTCGCCGGTCCGCCGGAGCCGGACGCGGGAGTCAGCGGTCCCCCGCCCGCCTACCTGCCGGGACCGACCTCGGCGTGGCACATCGCGGCGCCGATGCACGGTCGGCATGTCGCGTTGGAGCCGCTGGCCCCCGGTCACGCGGACGGCCTGCTGGCGGCGATCAACGATGACGAGGTGTGGCAGCACCTGCCGGGCCGGCGGCCGCGGAGCAGCGCGGAGATGGCCGAGCTCATCGCTGTCGCTGCCCGCGAGCAATGGGACGGCAAGAGGGTTTCGTGGGCGCAGGTCGATCCCCGGACCGGCGAGGTGATGGGCATGACGAGCTATCACGACATCGACCCGGAACGGCAGGCGGTCGGCATCGGCCACACCGTCCTCGGCCGTCGGTGGTGGCGCACCGGGGTGAACACGGAGGCGAAGCTCCTGCTGATGGAACGGGCCTTCGAGGTGCTCGGCGCGGAGCGGGTGTTCTGGTACACCGACATTCGCAACGAGAGATCACAGCAGGCGATCGCCCGGCTGGGCGCGACGCGGGACGGGATGATCCGACGGCACCGGTTGCGTCCGGACGGGACGTGGCGGGACACGGTGTTGTTCGCGATGACGGTGGAGGAATGGCCCGCGGCCGCGAAGCGCCTCCGGGCGCGCCTGGAGACCGGCGCTGCACCGGCTGACCTTCATTAGGGTGGGGGGATGGCATGCCGCATAACGGAGCTCGTGCTGGACGCGCTCGATCCGGACCTGCTCGCCCGCTTCTGGTGTGAGGTGCTCGGCTACGTCGAGCTGGAGCGTGACGCCAACGGCGACATCGAGATCGGGCCGGCCGACGGTGGCTTCGGTGGGCCCCAACCGACCATCGTCTTCAACCGCACCACGCAGCCGAAGACGGGTCAGCTGCGTCTGCACATCGACGTCAATGCGACCGATCGCGACCAGGACGCGGAACTGC
Source organism: Actinoplanes sp. NPDC004185 (assembly GCF_053603475.1). Classification (NCBI taxonomy): domain Bacteria; kingdom Bacillati; phylum Actinomycetota; class Actinomycetes; order Micromonosporales; family Micromonosporaceae; genus Actinoplanes; species Actinoplanes sp. NPDC004185. The sequence continues at coordinate 105,402 of NZ_JBSGFR010000021.1, forward strand.
AGCGTCTGCTCGCGATCGGTGCCCGGCCGGCCGACGTGGGCCAGACGGGGGACGAGAGCTGGCATGTGCTCGCCGACCCCGAGGGCAACGAGTTCTGCCTGCTGCGACGGCGGGTGGACCCGGCGTAAGGCGCGGCGTGGGGAAGGACACAAGGATCTGGCTCTCCGGCTACTGCCGGCGCTTCGCTGGGGCGCTGAGGATGAGAGTCGTGCTGGGGATCACTGACTTCTGGACGTACGTGCTGGGCACGGCGGCGATCGTGTTGCTGCCTGGGCCGAACTCCATCTTCGTGCTGACGGTGGGCGCGCAGCGCGGGGTGCGAGCGGGATATCGGGCCGCCGCCGGGGTGTTCGTCGGCGACGCAGTGCTCATGGCGCTGGCTGCTGCCGGCGTTGCTTCGCTGCTGCGGACGTACCCGCCGGCGTTCATGGTGATCAAGTACGCGGGTGCGGCCTACCTGGCCTGGGTGGGTTTCGGCATCATCCGTGGGGCCTGGCAGAAGTGGCGTGGCCGCGGCGATTCGGCGGCGGTCGCTCAGCAGAGCGCCGATGCGGGGACGGCCGGGAACGCCGCGGGCGCCGCGGATCAGGTGAGGCCGACCGGGCTCAGTGCGGGGATGCAGCGGCCGTTCCGGCGGGCGCTGGTGGTCAGCCTGCTCAATCCGAAGGCGATCCTGTTCGTGGTGTCGTTCTTCATCCAGTTCGTCGAGCCGGGGTACGCCCACCCGGCGCTGTCGTTCCTGATCCTCGGGGCGGTTCTGCAGGTGTTCAGCGCGCTCTATCTCACCGGGCTGATCTTCGGCGGACGGTTCCTGGCCGGCCAGTTCCGGCGTCGTCAGCGGCTGTCCGCGGCCGTGGCGACCGGGATCGGCGCTGTGTTCGTCGGCTTCGGGATCAAACTGGCCACCGCCACCACCGGCTGACCGGCGGACGGCAACGCCCGCTCACCCCGGCGAGGACCCCTTACCGACCACCTCGTGCACCCAGCCCTCCACCACCGGCACCCAGTCCACCCCGGACACCTCGTCGTGCGAAACGCGATACCTGGCGTAGGTGTCCCGCCCCTCCCGCAGCAGACCCCCGCGCTTGTCGAACTCCAGGATCACCTCGATCCCGGCCGGGTCCGCCACGAAGGTCACTTCCACCTCGTCCATGGACTTCGCATACTCCGCCGGCGCCGCGTACTCGATTTCCTGGTAGAACGGCAGCTCCTGCCGTACCCCGTAGATCCCGCCTCTTTCCACGTCCGCGTGCCGCAGCCGGAAGCCCAGGCGGTCGAAGGCCGCCAGGATCTCGTCCTGGGCCGGCAGCGGGTGGATCTCCACCCCGTCCAGGTCTCCCTGGTCCACCGATTTCGCCACTGAAAGTTCCGTGCGCACGCCCATCGTCATCCCGGCCAGCGGCTTGCCCGCCAGGTGCGTCACCGGCGTCTCCCACGGCACCGTCAGCGTGAACGGGATGTCTTCGCGCACCCCCGCCCGCAGCGTGAAGTTCCCGGCCACCGAGGCGCGGTGGAACTCCAGCAGGGCCTCGCCGTCTTCGGCTTCCGCCCGGGTCACCAGGGCCAGCACGATGTTGTCGATCAGGACGTCGTATTCGCCGCCGGCCACTCTGACCTCGCCGCGCAGGGTGCCGCCGGGGCGGGTGGCCGGGTCGGTCAGGACCGTGTCGACGCTCGGTCCGCCCACCCCGAACGCCCGCAGCATTCTCGCGAAGACCATCCGGCCATCCTCTCAGCGCATGCGCCGGCCGACCGGCACCGGGTCCGTCTCGTCGTCGAATTCGCCGATCACCTGCTCCAGCAGGTCCTCCAGGGCGACGAAGCCGACCCGGCCCTGGCCTCGGCGGGTCACCAGCGCGAACTGGGCCCGGGCCGCCCGCATCCGGGTCACCGCGTCCGTCACCGTGACCGCCGCTTCCAGCGTGAACGGCGGATCCATCAGCTCGGCCGCCGTCGCCGTCCCGCCCGGGGTGGTGACCCGGATCGCGTCGCGGACGTGCACCACGCCCAGCGCCTCGCCCGTCGTGGAGACCACCACCAGCCGGGACCGGCCGCAGCGCAGCGACGCCGCTTCGATGTCCAGGGCCGAGGCGTCCGGCGGAACCGTCACCAGCTGGGCGTCCGGGGTCATCACGTCGGCGACCTTGGTGTCCTGCAGCTTCAGCATGCTGGTCAGCAGCTCGGTCTGCTCCGCGCCGATCAGGCCTTCCGCGCGGGAGCGTTCCAGCAGGATGTGCATCTCCTGCGGGCCGTGCGCCTGGGCCAGCTGGTCCTGCGGGTGCACCCCGAACGGGCGCAGCGCCACGTTGGCCAGGGCGTTCAGCGCGACCAGGGCCGGGCGGACCATCCGGACGAAGCCGCGGAACGGCAGGGCCAGCAGGGTCGCCGAGCGTTCCGGGTCGGTGATCGCCCACGACTTCGGCATCATCTCGCCGACCACCAGGTGCAGGAAGGTGACGACGATCAGGGCCAGCAGGAACGCGATGATGCCGCTCGGCATGTCCGGCAGGCCGATGCCGTGCAGCAGCGGGTGGACCAGGTGCTCGATGGCCGGCTCGGCCAGCGCGCCCAGGCCCAGCGAGCACAGCGTGATGCCGAGCTGGGCGGCGGCGAGCATCAGGGACAGCTCACGGCTGCCGTCCAGGGCGGCCCGGGCGGCCCGGCTGCCCCCCGCGGCGGCGTGTTCCAGGCGGTAACGCTTGCTGGCCACCAGCGCGAACTCGGCGGCGACGAAGAACGCGTTCCCGGCGAGCAGGAGCACCGAGCAGATCACAGCCCAGGTCGTGCTCATCGGGACTCCTCCTCGGCGACGGGAGCGGCGGCGAGAACAGTGGCGGAGACGGCTGCGGGCCCGGGCGGGGCCGACAGCCGTACGGCATCAGGCACGTGCCGGTCCACCGAAAGCACCGCCAGCGCTGTGCCGGAGGCGAGCGACACGGCGTCACCGACCTGCGGCACCCGGCCGAGCTCGGACATCACCAGGCCGGACACCGTGTCGTATTCGTCGCTCTCCGGCAGGTCGACGCCGGTCGCGTCGATGACCTCGTCGATGCGCCAGCGGGCCGGGACGATCCACGAGCCGTCCTGCTGGCGGGCCGGGGCCGGCTCGGGCAGGTCGTCCTCGTCGCGGATCGGGCCGACCAGCTCCTCGGCGATGTCCTCGAGGGTGATGATGCCGGCGAAGCCGCCGTACTCGTCGACCACGCAGGCGAGCTGGCGGTGGTCGCCGCGCAGCCGGTCCAGCACCGCGGGCAGGCGCAACGAGGCCGGCACGAAGAGCGGGGGCACGGCCAGGGACTCGACCGGGACTGTGGCGCGGTCGGCCGCGGGCACGGTCAGGACGTCCGAGATGCCGACCACTCCGATGATCTCGTCGACGCCGGTGCCGGCGCGGACCGGGAAACGGGACCGGCCGGTGTCGAGCAGCTTCACGACCTGGGACGCCGGGTCGTCGGCGCGGACCGTGTGCACGTCCACGCGGGGGATCATCACCTCGGACGCGACCCGGCGGCGGAAGTCGAGGCCGCGGTCGAGCAGCGCCGAGAGCTCCGGATCGAGGTGACCCTCGGCGCGGGACTCGGCGATGATGTGCTCGAGGTCCTCCTCGGTGGCGCCCTCGGGCAGCTCCTCGATCGGCTCGATGCCGACCCGGCGCAGCAGCCGGGCCGCGGCCTTGTCGAAGAGCTTGATGATCGGCCCGAAGACGGCCAGGTAGATCAGCGTCGAGCGGCTGAGGGCCTTGGCCAGCTTCTCGGCGCGGGCGATCGCGAAGTTCTTGGGAGCGAGCTCTCCCAGGACCATCTGCACGACGGTGGCGATGAGCAGGGCCAGCACGATCGAGATGGGCAGGCTCACCGCGGTGGGCACCCCGGCCACGCCGAGCAGGTCGGCGAAGCCCTCACCGAGGAACGGCTCAGCGACGTAGCCGACGATCAGCGCGGTGACGGTGATGCCGAGCTGTGCGCCGGACAGCACGAAGGAGAGCCGTTCGGTGACCTTGAGGGCGCGTTCCGCGGCCTTGTCGCCCTGCTCGGCCTCCTGGCGCAGGCGGCTGCGGTCGACCGCGACATACCCGAACTCCTGGGCGACGAAGTAGCCCGTTACGGCCGTCACCAGGATGACTAGCAGAAATCCGACCAGGATCACCATGGCCGGGCCGGAAAGACGAGAAGCCGGGCCGAGCCCGGCTGCATACTGCCGATCATCCGGAAAAGATAGCAGCGGCGGCTGCGAGTCCGCTGTGAGAAACCCGAGCGGGGGTACGGCCGCAGCCGCACCCCCGCACGCCCCCGTCCGTCAGGCGCGGGTGATGGTGACGTTGTCCACAGCCGCCTCCACCAGGCTCGCCGTGCCGGTGTCGGCCGCCTCCACCTGCAGCCGGATGGACTGCCCGGCGTACGCGGAGAGGTTGACGGTCGCGGTCTGCCACGCGGCGGCGCGGTTGCTCGCCGCCCCGGCCTGGGTGAAGACCGTGGTCGTGGTGCTGCCGGAGATGACCCGGACCCGGAAGTAGTCGCCGCTGGTCGCGTTGTTCAGGTGCGCGAGGTACCAGGAGAACGACAGGCTCAGCGGGCCGGTGGGCAGCGTGATCGCCGGGGACCGGATCGTCGTGGTGCCGCCGTCCACGTCGTTGGCGCCCGCGCTGGCTCCGGCGGCCGCGCCGGTGACCAGGTCGTTGGTGCCGCTGACCGTGGTGCCGAGCTGGGTGGCCACGCCCGAGGTGGTGGCGGCCGGGTCACCGCGTTCGAAGGCACCGAGGGTCGCGGTGTCGGTGGCCCCGGCGTTGGTGGTCCAGCCGGTCGCGGTCTCGAACGTGTCCGAGTAGACGGTCTCGCCGGTGGGCGGGGGCTCGGTGCCGCCACCGTCGGCCAGGGCCCACACGGTGGCCGCGATCGCGTCGGAGTTGCGGTTCAGCGCCGTGTCGTTGATGTTCGCGCTGGTGTCACAGGCAGCGTGGTAGCAGGGGTCGAAGGCGCCGGTCGTACCGCCCCAGAGGGTCACCTGGGCCGCGGTCTTGCGGCCCTCCGCCCCGGTGAAGATGCCGCCGGCGGGGATGCCCGCCGCGATGAACGGGCCGTAGTCGCTGCGCCCGTCGAAGTCGGTGCCGCGGGTCGGCACACCGATCGAGGTGAAGTACGCCTCCAGCGTGTCCTCGATCTCAGCGGAGCCGGCCGGGCCGGGGCCCGAGCCGGTGCCGTCGGAGTTGTCGCCGTCGTAGAGGAAGTAGCCGGGGTTCGGCGACGCCACCATGTCGAAGTTGAGGTAACCGCCGATGGCCGCCTTCTGCGCCGAGCTCAGCGAGTTCACGTACGCGGTGGAGCCGCGCAGGCCCAGCTCCTCGGCGCCCCACCAGCCGAAGCGCAGGTGCCGGGCGGGCTGGAAGCCGGTCCGGGCCACGGCCAGCGCGACCTCGAGGTTGGCGGCCGAGCCGGAGCCGTTGTCGTTGATGCCGGGGCCGGCCGTGACGCTGTCCAGGTGCGCGCCGACCATGAGGGTGTCGGAGGTGTCGCCGCCGGGCCAGTCCGCGATCAGGTTGTAGCCGGTCGCGCCGTTGTAGGTGAACGACTGCTGCTGGGTGGTGAAGCCGGCCGCGTCGAGCAGACCCTTCACGTACGTGACCGAGGCCAGGTAGCCGGGCCGGCCGTGGGCGCGGTTGCCACCGTTCGCCGTGGCGATCGACTGGAGCTGGGTGAGGTGCGCCTTGACGTTCGCGACCGGAATGTCCGGCGGGGCCACAGCGGCCGCCCGGACGGGAGCGGCCTGGACGGGGGCGGCGAAGAGGGCGGCGAGCAAGGCCGACGCGCCGATCAATGGGACTGCTCTCACGGGGTGTCCTCCGCGGGGCTCGGGGGGCGCCGTCGCCCAGGGTGTGGCGGCGGCCACGCCGAGCATCGCAGAGACGCAGTTCTATGCACTCATATCGAATGAGCCATATCTCAGCTGTCCGTGAAGAAGGTGCTCTGGATCATGCCCCATTTCTCGAAATTGCCGGGCCAGTCCAGATCCAGGGTCATCAGGCCGATCGCGTACGCCCGGCCGTCGTTGGCCGCGCGCCACCGGGTCATCGCGTGCATCCGGTCACCGTTGCGCCCGTCGTACGTGTATTCCCAGTCCGCCGCCCGGGCCAGGCCGGGCACCCGGTCGATCCGCAGCTGGGTGTAGTTGCGCAGGTCACCGGCGGCCCGCAGCCGGGTCACTTCCTTGCGGCACGCCTGCACGGGGTCACCCTGCGGGCTGCGGTCGGGGTCGATGCTGAGGATCCGGAGGTTGCCGGGGTCGCGGAAACAGATCGTGGTGCCGATCGTCTGATAGGTCCAGCCGTCCGGGACCGCGATGTGGAAGCCGGCGTCGCTGAAATACGACCACCCCGGGAACAACGCCCAGCCGTCGCGCAGCTTCTCCGCCCCCGCGACCGGAGTGCGGGGCAGTCCGGGCGGCGCCGGGCTGGCGCAGTTCACCGGGCTGAAGCCACCGGAGCTGCCGCCGCTGCCCGAGGACGTGACGACGCTGGGCGTGGACCCGATGGCCGTGGGCTGTGCACGGTCGTCGTCACCGCGCAGGGCCAGGCCGGCGGCCACGCCACCACCGGCGAGCACGGCCAGGACCAGCCCGCCGACCAGGAGCCGCCGGCGCGACCCCGGCGGCTCGACCGGGTCCGGGGCCCGGCGCTGAGCCGGGACGAGCGGCTCACTGGGGTGCTCCACCCGCTCGGCGGCCGGCCCGGGCGGATAGACGACCCCGGGCAGGGCTTCGGCCAGGGCGGCGCCGAGACCGCCACCGGCCGGCTCGGCTCTCGCCTCGACGGGCTCCGGCTGAGGCTGCGGGCGGGAGTCCGGGCCGGGCTGATCGTCGGGGGCCTTCCTGGGCCCGGGTACGACCGCACGGCCGAACGTCGTCCCGGACGTCCTCGGAGGCGGAGGGAGCAGACCGGCCTCGGCCACGATCAGGCGCAACCGTTCGGCCACCTCCGCACCGGTGAGCCGTTCCACCGGCTCGCGGCGCAGCAGTCCGGTGAGCACGGGAGCCAGCGGCCCGGCCTTCACCGGCGGATCGGCCTCGTCCGTGGCCAGCGCCATCAGCGTCGCCATGGCACTGTCGCGGGCGAACGGGGACCGCCCCTCGACGGCCGCGTACAGGGTCGCGCCGAAGGACCAGAGATCCGACTCCACGGTGGACGCCCCGTCGCGGGCGCGTTCCGGGGAGACGTACTGCGGGGAGCCGACCACCATGCCGGGACCGGTGACCGAGCCGTCGTCGACGAAGGTGGCCAGGCCGAAGTCGGTGAGCACGACCCGGCCGTCGTGGCCGATCAGCACGTTGTGCGGCTTGACGTCGCGGTGCAGCACGCCGGCCCGGTGCGCGGCGGTGATCGCCTCGAGCACGTCCAGGCCGATCCGGGCCGCCTCGGCCGGCGCGAACGGGCCGTCCTCGCCGATGACCTGGTGCAGGGAGCGGGACGGGACGTACTCCATCACGATCCAGGGCAGGTTGTCGGCGTGCACGACGTCGTAGATGCGCACCACGTGCGGATGGTTGAGCCGGGCGGCGCTGCGGGCCTCGCGCAGCGTGCGGGTGCGCAGCCGGGCCTGCTCCTCGTCGGTCATCCATTCCGGCGGGACGAACTCCTTGACGGCGACGTCCCGGTCGAGCATCTCGTCACGGGCCAGCCAGACCCGGCCCATGCCGCCGGAGCCGACCGGCTCCAGGAGCCGGTACCGACCGGCGATGAGCATGCGCCTGACCGCCATCAGCCCCCATCCGTAGCTTCTTCGACCAGGATAGTCACCGGCAGCTGACCTGCGGAATCCTGATCACCCGGCCACCGCGTAGATCACCAGGTTGTCCGTGTACGACCGCAAGGTCCGGTCGAACACGCCACCACAGGTGATCAAGCGCAGCTGCCGGTCCGGGGTCGGCCCGTAGACCTCTTCGGTCGGGAACGCCTTCTTCGGGTACCAGGCCGTGGCGGTCACCGTGAACGTGACCGTACGGTCGCCGCGGGTCACTTCGATCTTGTCGCCCGCCGTGATCTCGCGCAGCCGGTAGAAGACCGCCGGACCCTGCTTCGAGTCGACGTGACCGGCCAGGACGGCCGGGCCCACGTCGCCCGGGGCGGTGCCGTCCGCGTACCAGCCGGCGTGCTCGTTGGTCTTCGGCGGCTGCAACTCACCGTCCGCGCCCAGCTTCAGCGTCTCCAGCGACGTGTCCACCCCGATGACCTTGACCCGCAGGCGGGTCGGCGGGCCACTGAGATCCGAGGGCACGGTACGGAACGGGTTCGGCGCACCCTCCATGTCCTCGGACGGCTGCAGGGGCACCGCGGCGGCGCTCGGGGTGCCGGCCCAGCGGCCGAGCTTGTCGGAGCCCGCGGGCTCGCGGAGCATCAGGTAGCCGGTGGCCACCACGAACGCCACCAGCACTGACACCGCCACGGGCAGCAGGATGCGTGCTTGACGGCGTACCGCCGGCTTGTCCGGGGCCGCGGCCCGGCCGGCCCCGGCTGCGGGACCGGCCTCGGGCTCCGGCGTCACGACTCTCATCCGGTACGCCTTCAAGCAGAGCGGGCGCGGCGCCTGAGCCCGACGAGCAGACCACCGGTCGCCATCGCGGCGACCCCGGCCAGCAGCAGAGCCATCGGCATCGGGGACTGGGGCTGCGTGCCGCCCTCGCCCGTGGCCACCCCACCCTGGGGCACGCCGCCCTGCCGCGCCGCGTCGATGTGCAGCTCCGGCTTGAGGCCGCCCTTCTTGTCGTCGAGCACCAGCAGCGAGTACACGTTGCCGGCACCCAGCGTGCAGGGCAGGTCGCTGGTCGCGCCGCCGCCGGTGGGCTTCACCCGGACCGTCCACTTACCCGGGTTGACCTGGCGATAGGCGGTCGTGGTGGCGAACTGGACACCGTCGGCGATGGTCTTGCCGTTGGCCCCGCCGACGTCGAGCACCGGCGCGCGCACCGAGGCCTGGATGATCCGGATCTTGGACTCCCCCGCCCCCGGCAGCTTGAGGTCGTCCTTGAGCACGCGCAGGCCGAGGTCGGCGTAACGGCCCACCCCAGCGACCGTGTACGCCGCGCCGTCGTCCACCGTGACCTGCGTGGTCAGCACCGGCGGGGTGCTCGCGGCAGCACCGGCCTTGCGCATCGCCACCGAATACGTGCCGGTGGGCAGGCGCAGGTAGTCGGACATGGCGCCGTACGCGACGCCGTCGAACTTCTGGTCCTTGACCGTTCCCGAGTCGGACTTCAGATAGACGTCCACGGCCGGGGTGTCGGGCGAGAGGTGGGCAAGCCGGACATAGCCGTCACTGGCCGCCCGGGCCGGGCTCGCGGAAAGGGTGATGGTCGCCAGCGCGGCAACAGCAGCCGCCGCGCTACCGAGGCGCCGTAAGGCGGAAACGCGATGGGTCACGGTGCCTCCTGTTCGTGAAGCCTCTGCGGCATCGTCGGTGGCGGCCATCGATGCATACGCTCTGCGTTCATCAATGTGCCGCACGTCACCGGTACGCACCATGGTCCTTCCGGTTGCGCGCGAGCGCTGGTCGAGTGCCCATCCTGTGCTCCAACGTCTGATTGATACCCATGAGGTCGTGGACCTGCACCCGTGGTTCGGAGCCGTCACCCGGATGGATGTTTTCGGCGGTCCCCGATTTCTGTCAGACCCCGGGGGCACCATGGACATGTGTCAGACGTCCTCGAACAGTTCGGCCTCGCCACCCGGGAGTGGTTCCGGGCCGCCTTCGCCGCGCCCACGGCCGCCCAGGCCGGCGCGTGGCGATCCATCGGCGCCGGTCGCAACGCGCTGGTGGTCGCGCCGACCGGCTCGGGCAAGACGCTGGCCGCCTTCCTCTGGTCGCTCGACCGGCTGGCCCACGAGCCCGTCCCGGCCGAGCCCAAGCACCGGTGCCGGGTCCTCTACGTCAGCCCGCTCAAGGCGCTGGCCGTCGACGTCGAGCGCAACCTGCGGGCGCCGCTGACCGGCATCCGGCAGGCGTCGGGGCGGCTCGGGCTGCCGCCACCGGACATCACGGTCGGCATGCGCACCGGGGACACGCCGGCTGACGAGCGGCGGGCCTTCACGCGTACGCCGCCGGACATCCTGATCACCACCCCGGAGTCGCTCTTCCTGCTGCTCACCTCGGCCGCCCGGGAGTCACTCAAGGGCGTCGAGACGGTGATCATCGACGAGGTGCACGCGGTCGCGGCCACCAAGCGCGGCGCGCACCTGGCCCTCTCACTCGAACGCCTCGACGCGATGCTGGGCCGTCCGGCGCAGCGGGTCGGGCTGTCCGCGACCGTGCGCCCGATCGACGAGACGGCGCGGTTCCTGGGCGGAGCCGGTGCCGTCGAGATCGTCCAGCCGCGCAGCAGCAAGACCATCGAGGTGTCGGTGCAGGTCCCGGTGGAGGACATGACCCGCCTCGACGAGGTGCCCGAGGTCGACGCGGACGACCCCGGCGCGGCCCGGCGCACGCCGTCCATCTGGCCCGCCGTCGAGGAACGCGTGCTGGAGCTGATCCAGCAGCACCGCTCCACGATCGTGTTCACCAATTCGCGGCGCGGCGCCGAGCGCCTGTGCGCCCGGATCAACGAACTGGCCGCCGAGGCCGTGGTCGAGCCGGCGGACCGGGCGCCCGCCGCGCTGATGGCCCAGTCCCCGATCGCCGCGGGAGCGTCACCGGTCGTCGCCCGCGCCCACCACGGCAGCGTCTCCCGCGAGGAGCGCAAACAGATCGAGGAGGCGCTCAAGTCCGGCCAGCTCCCGGCCGTGGTCGCCACCTCCAGCCTGGAGCTGGGCATCGACATGGGCGCGGTCGACCTGGTGGTGCAGATCGAGGCCCCGCCGTCGGTCGCCGCCGGGCTCCAGCGCATCGGCCGGGCCGGGCACCAGGTCGGTGCCGTCTCGCGCGGTGTCGTCTTCCCCAAGCATCGCGGTGACCTGCTCAGCTGCGCGGTGGTCGCCGAGCGGATGGGCGAGGGCGCGATCGAGGAGCTGCGCTATCCCCGTAACCCGCTGGACGTGCTGGCCCAGCAGATCGTGGCGATGGTCGCGCTGGACGCGTGGCAGGTGGACGAGCTGGCCGCGCTGGTGCGCCGGGCCGCGCCGTACGCGGAGCTGCCCGACTCCGCCCTGCACGCCGTGCTCGACATGCTGTCCGGGCGCTATCCGTCGACGGCGTTCGCCGAGCTGCGGCCCCGCCTGGTCTGGGACCGCACCACCGACGAGCTCACCGGGCGGCCCGGCGCCCAGCGGCTCGCCGTCACCAGCGGCGGCACGATCCCCGACCGCGGCATGTTCGGCGTCTTCCTGGCCGGCTCGGAGAAGGCCTCGCGGGTGGGCGAGCTCGACGAGGAGATGGTCTACGAGTCCCGGGTGGGCGACGTCTTCCTGCTCGGCTCGACCTCCTGGCGCATCGAGGACATCACCCCCGACCGGGTGCTGGTCTCCCCCGCGCCGGGCGCACCGGCCCGGATGCCGTTCTGGAAGGGCGACGCGCTCGGCCGCCCGATCGAGCTGGGCCGGGCCATCGGCGCCCGGCTGCGCACCCTGACCCGCGCGGAGGACACCAAAGCGACCGCCTCGCTGCGCGACTCCGGGCTCGACGAGTGGGCGGCCGGCAACCTGATGGCCTACCTGCGCGAGCAGCGCGAGTCCACCCGCAACCTGCCCGACGACCGGACCATCGTGGTCGAGCGCTTCCGCGACGAGCTGGGCGACTGGCGCATGACCGTGCACTGTGTCCTGGGCGCGCGGGTCAACGCACCGTGGGCGCTGGCCATCGCCCGCCGGCTCTCCGAGCGGTACGGCGTCGACGGCCAGGTCATGCCCTCCGACGACGGCATCGTCATCCGCCTGCCGGACACCGCCGAGGAGCCGCCCGGCGCCGACCTGGTCGCCTTCGACCCGGAGGAGATCTCCCAGCTGGTCGAGGAGTCGGTCGGCACGTCGGCGCTGTTCGCCTCCCGGTTCCGCGAGTGCGCCGCCCGGTCGCTGTTGCTGCCGCGCCGCGACCCGCGCCGCCGCCAGCCGCTCTGGCAGCAGCGCCAGCGCTCGGCCCAGCTGCTCGACGTGGCCCGCGAGTTCGCCGACTTCCCGGTCACCCTGGAAGCGGCCCGCGAGTGCCTGCAGGACGTCTTCGACGTGCCCGGGCTGGTCGGCCTGATGCGCGAGATCGCGGGACGCAAGGTCCGGCTGGTCGAGGCCGAGACCCCGCGGCCGTCACCGTTCGCCCGCTCCCTGCTCTTCGGGTACGTGGGCGCGTTCCTCTACGAGGGCGACGCACCGCTGGCCGAGCGTCGCGCCGCGGCCCTGGCTCTCGACTCCACGCTGCTGGGTGAGCTGCTCGGCCGCGTCGACCTGCGGGAGCTGCTCGACCCGACGGTGGTGACCGAGAGCGAGGCCCAGCTGCAATGGCTGACGGCCGCCCGCAGCCCCCGCGACGCCGAGGACGCGGCCGAGCTCCTGCGCCTGCTCGGCGACCTGTCCGCGGCGGATCTCACCGCCCGCGGTGTCGAGCTCGACTGGCTGACGACCCTGCAGGCGAGCCGGCGCGCGATCCAGGTCCGGATCGCGGGCGAGGAACGCTGGATCGGCGTCGAGGACGCCGGCCGCTACCGGGACGCGCTCGGCGTGGCCCTGCCCGTCGGTGTCGCGGAGGCCTACCTCGAGCCGGTGGCCGACCCGCTCGGCGACCTCGTCGCCCGGTACGCCCGCACCCACGGCCCCTTCGCGGCAGCCACCTGCGCGGCCCGGTTCGGCCTCGGCGTCTTCGTCGTCGAGCAGGCCCTGAAGCGGCTCAGCGCCACCGGCCGGGTCGTCTCCGGCGAGTTCTCCCCTGGCGGGGCCGGCACCGAGTGGTGCGACGCGGAGGTGCTGCGCCTGCTGCGACGCCGCTCCCTGGCCGCGCTGCGCCGCGAGATCGAGCCGGTGCCACCGCGGGTGCTGGCCGCGTTCCTGCCCCGCTGGCACCAGATCGGCGGCAACTCCCGCGGCGTCGACGCCCTGGCGGCCACCATCGAGCAGCTGCAGGGCGTGGCCGCACCGGCCTCGGCCTGGGAACGCCTGATCCTGCCGGCCCGGGTCGCCGACTACGCCCCGCCCCAGCTCGACGAGCTGTGCGCCAGCGGCGAGGTGCTGTGGGCCGGCTCGGGCTCCATCCCGGGCGGCGACGGCTGGGTGACCCTCGCGTACGCCGACAGTGCCCCGCTGCTGCTGCCGCCCCCGGACGACGAGTTCGCGATGACCCCGCAGCACCAGTCGGTGCTGGACGCCCTGGCGGACGGCCAGGCGCTGTTCTTCCGCAACCTGTCCGACAAGATCGGCGCCACCGACGACACCGCCCTGGCCGCAACGGTCTGGGACCTGGTCTGGGCCGGCCACCTGACCAACGACACACTGGCGCCGGTGCGCGCTCTGCTCGGCAGCAGCGGCGCGCACCGAGCGAAGGCGGCGCCCGCCCGCACCCGGTACCGCCGCCCCGGCCGCCCGACGATGCCGGCCCGATCCGGGCCGCTGATGATGGTGGGCCGCTGGTCCCGCCTGCCGGAACGCGACCTCGACCCGACCCGCCGCGCGGCCGCCCTGGCCGACCTCCTGCTCGAACGGCACGGCGTGGTGACCCGCGGCGCGGTGATGGCCGAGGGCGTGACGGGCGGCTTCGCGGCGGTGTATCCGGTGCTGGCCGCGCTGGAGGAGCGAGGCGCGGCCCGCCGCGGTTACTTCGTGGAAGGCCTGGGAGCGGCGCAGTTCGCGGTGCCGGGCGCGGTGGACCGGCTGCGTGCCCTGGCCGAGCCGGCCGAGCTGGCCAAACGCACGGGCGCCACGGCGGTGGTGCTGGCGGCGACCGATCCGGCCAACCCGTACGGGGCGGCGCTGCCGTGGCCGGAACGCGTGGTGGACAGCGGCAACGGCGAGACGACGCCGGCGACGGGCCACCGGGCGGGCCGCAAGGCGGGAGCCCTGGTGGTCCTGGTCGGCGGCGACCTGATCCTGTACGTCGAACGCGGCGGCCGGACCCTGCTGTCCTATCTGGACGACGCGGAGGCGTTGACGGCGGCGGGGCAGGCACTGGCGGGATCGGTGCGGTCGGGGGCGCTGGGCCCGATGTCGGTCGAACGCGCGGACGGGGAGTCGGTGCATTCGTCGCCGTTGCGGGACGCGTTGACGGGTGCAGGGTTCCGCGCCACGCCTCGCGGGCTGCGGCTGCGCGGCTGACCAGCCTTTTGCGGAAGCGTCCCCGCCACCGGCGGCGGGCCGCCTCGTCGTAGGGGCGACGGCGGATGAAGCGCCCCCGCGGGCCGGTTCAAGGCCGGCGCTGCTCCTCCGCCGGCCAGCGGGTGATGAAGAGCCAGTCCAGGCCGTCCTCCCCCAGGTCGTCCAGATGTTCGGCCCGGGTGAGGCCCGCCCGTTGGGCCACCTTCTGCGACGCCACGTTGTCCGGGCGGACCCGGGCGAGGATCGGCCACTCCGGAAGGTGGCGGCCGGCCCACGACACCACGGCCGTCGCCGCTTCCGTCGCCACGCCGTTGCCCCAGGCGGCCGGGTCGAGGCGGTAGAAGAGGTTCAGGACTTCGATCTCGCGGAAGCGGACCACCTTGAGGCCCGCGAAGCCGAGGATCTTGCGGGACTCGCGTTCTTCGACGACCCAGTAGCCGAAGCTGTGCCGGCGCCAATGGTCGTCCCATCGGCTGTAGAGGTGTTCGGCCTCGGCCCGCGTGGCGAGCAGGTCCGAAGGGTTGTGCCGGCAGGCCTCGGGATCGCGGTGGATCGCGAAGATCGTTTCGAGGTCGGCGGGCCCGGGCCGACGCAAAGCCAGTCGCGCGGTGACAATCTCCACGCAACAGACTTTAGGCCCCGAGCCCGGACACCTCCTCCCCGCCACCACCAAGACCGTCCCCACCAGGGCCAAACCACCGCAACGACCCCGCAGTCGCCCATCCCGGCCACCGGCCGGCCCGCGCGGGGTCAGGACAGCTGCGGCGCCACCGCTGATGCGACCAGTTCGATGTGGTCGAGGTCGGTCAGGTCCAGCGTCTGCAGGTACATCCGGGACGCGCCCGTCTCCGCGTACCGGCCGAGGATCTCCACCGCCTGGTCCGGCGTGCCCACCACGCCGCCGTTCCCGCGCATCTCCTCCACGTCGCGGCCGATGGCCGCCGCCCGGCGCTTGACCTCCGCCTCGTCGCGGCCCACGCACAGCACCGCCGCCGCCGACAGGGCCGGCGGCTGGGCCCGGCCGATCTGGTCACTGGCCGCCCGGACCCGGTCGAACATCGCCGGCAGGTCCGCGACCTTCGCGAACGGGGCGTTGAACTCGTCGGCGTACCGGGCCGCCAGGGCCGGGGTGCGCTTCTTGCCCGCGCCGCCCACGATGATCGGCGGCCGGGGTGCCTGGACCGGTTTCGGCAGGGCCGGCGAGTTCGTCACCCGGTAGTGCTTTCCCTCGAAGGTGTACTGCTCGCCCACCGGGGTCGTCCACAGGCCCTCGACGATCTCGAGCTGCTCCTCGAGGCGGTCGAACCGCTCACCCAGCGGCGGGAACGGGATGCCGTACGCGGTGTGTTCCTCCTCGAACCAGCCGCCACCCAGGCCGAGCTCCACCCGGCCGCCGCTCATCGCGTCGACCTGGGCCACGCCGATCGCCAGCGCGCCCGGCAGGCGGAACGTCGCCGAGGTGACCAGCGTGCCGAGCCGGATCCGGGAGGTCTGCACCGCCAGGGCGGCCAGGGTCAGCCAGGCGTCGGTCGGGCCGGGCAGGCCGTCCCCGCCCATCGCGACATAGTGGTCGGAGCGGAAGAAGCCGTCGTAGCCGGTCTGCTCGGCGTGCTGGGCCACCCGACGCAGGTCGTCGTGCGAGGCACCCTGCTGGGGTTCGGTGAAGATGACAAGACGCATAGATCAACAGTGCCAGAAGTGCCGCGACGCGCCCGGCCCGCCGTCCCGCACTCACCGTGCCGGGGCAGTAACGTGAACCACCATGGGCGGCTATGGATGGATCAGCCTCACCACCGACTACGGCACGTTCGACGGTTTCGCCGCCGCGTGCCGCGGGGTGATCGCGCGCATCGCTCCCGATGTGCGAGTCAACGACATCACCCACCACGTGCCGCCTGCTGACGTGCCGCGCGGCGCTGCGGTGCTGGCGCAGACGGCGCCGCACCTGCCGCCGTCGGTGCACGTCGCCGTGGTCGACCCCGGGGTCGGCTCGGAGCGGCGCGGCATCACGATCGGCACCCCCGGCGGCGTCCTGGTCGGCCCCGACAACGGGCTGCTGATCTGGGCGGCCGAGGCGCTGGGGGGCATCGACAGCGTGTTCGAGCTCACCAACAAGGACTGGCTGCTCGGTGACGTCTCGCGCACGTTCCACGGCCGGGACGTGTTCTCCCCCGCCGCGGCGCGGCTCGCGCTCGGCGCGCCGCTGAGCGACGCCGGGCCGGCCGTCGCCCCGGAGACCCTGGTGCGGCTGCCCGATCCGGTCGTCGCGGTCGGCGACGGCTGGCTCGAGGCCGAGGTCCTCACCGTCGACCGCTTCGGCAACGTGCAGCTCGCCGCCGGCGGCGCGACGCTGTCCGGGCTGAGCCCGGACCTGGTGATCGGCGGGGTCAAGGCCCGGCGCGCCCAGACCTTCGCCGATGCCCAGCAGGGCGAGATGATCGTGTACGAGGACTCGGCCGGCCGCGTGGCGATAGCGGTGAACGGCGGCCGCGCGGTCGTCCTGCTCTCGGTCCGCCCCGGCGACATAGTCCGCGTCGCCGAACGCTGACCGGGCCGAACGCCGACCCGGCCGAGGGCTCACAGCTGGTGGTGCACCCAGACGTTGGGCTCCACGTAGACCGCCCGGTTCCCGGCCACGTCGCAGTACACCGGCCCGAGCGCATGCGGCACCGTCACCGCCCCCGGGGTGTCGAACGGCAGGTCCGTCCACCGGCGCCAGTCCTCGAGCGTGCCCACCATCACCATGCTCGTGTGCGCCACGTTCACGATCTGCCCGCCCGCGCGGACGTGCACGCGTAACCACGGGTCGACCGGGAGGCCGTCCGGACGCTGCTCGTACGCGTACGTGTCGATGCTTCTGCCCTGGGCGCCAGTGGGCCGGACCGGCGCGATCAGGTCCTTGAAGCCGCGGGCCGCCGCGTTGGCCCGCAGGGCCGCCAGCATGCGGGCGGACAGCCCGTGGCCGCGCAGGTCCGGCCGCACCATGATCTCCAGGGCCGAGACGATCGCCGGTGCGGTGCCACGGAGACGGTCGTGGGCGGCCTGCCGGACCACCCAGTCCCAGCCGTGTCCCGGCAGCCCGTCAGCGATCGTGCCGGAGAAGCTCAGCGGCACCGAGTGGGCCTTCGCCACCGCTTCGCCGGTGTCGGTGTCCACGGCCAGGAGCTGGAACTCCGGGTAGTGGTCGAACTCGTAGCCGTAGAAGAACTCGCCGCTCTCGTCCTGGGTCATGAAACGCGGCCACAGTCCCGCGAGCTCGGACCAGAGGGGGCGCCGGTCCGGGCGTTCGGCCGCTGAAGTGATGTCGAGCTGCACCCGACGACCATGTCAGCCGCGGCGGATGCTGTCCCGTGATTTCGCGTAGGTGCGCGGTCCGACGATTCGCCACAGCAGCCGGGCCGGGCCGGGCAGCTGGGCCAGGAACATCTTCCGTTCCTGCGGGCTCGCCTCCTCGAGGATCGCGCCGACGAAGACGAGCGCCAGTTTGTTCTTGGGGATCGCCTCGCGGCCCCGCTCGTTGAGCGCGTTCCACTCGGCCGGGGTGACGTGCTCGGACACCAGCGGCAGCAGTTCGCGTTCCTCGTCGCCCAGGTGTTCGTCGAGGGCGCCGGACGCCTGGGCCAGCACGTCGGCGAGCTCGTCGCGGACCTCGGCACCGGCGTGGGCGCGCCAGCGGGCGGTCAGGTCGTCGATGCGGGTGAGCAGGCCGGCCAGGCGTTCGTGCTGCGCCTCCATCCGGTGCACGAGGTCGGCGCGCAACCCCACCCGGTCGAGCATGATGGGCCAGAGCAGTTCGTCCTCGGACTCGTGGTGGTGGTGCAGTGCCCCGGCCACGTTGGCCAGGTGCGAGCCGATGGTCTCGGCGCGGGCGGTGTCGCCGGGCGGCACCGCCCGGATCAGGGCGGGCAGGATGCGGAATTCGCGCCGGAACACCCGGTGCACGAGCACCATCTCCCAGGTGTCGACGCGAGCGTTGGTACGAGCTGGCATGGGTTTTCCGCCGCGGGCGGGCTCGGTGGTCGTCATGGGCACAGAGTGCTCGGGTCGGCTTGCAGACTGCCTGCAAGCGGCCTGCGTTTGTATGCTCCACCCGTGCTGAGCTGCCGCGTTCTCGGGCCGACCGAGCTCGGTGCGGGCCGCGTCGTCCTCGATCTGGGCGGTCCGCTGCCGCGCCGGCTCGTCACCGCGCTCATCGCGGCCGGCGGCCGGCCCGTCGGCGGGGACGCCTTGACGGCGGCGGTGTGGGGTGACGATCCGCCGGCCAGCCCGGAGGTGTCGCTGCAGGCGTACGTGTCGCGGTTGCGGCGGGCGCTGGGGTCCGACCATCGTGAGGCGCTGCAACGGGTCGGCGACGGATACCGGCTGACCGGCGCGGAGACGGATGTGGCGGCGTTCGAGGCGGGCGTCGCCCGCGGGCGGGAGCTGCTGGACGAGCAGCGACCGGCCGAGGCCGTCCGCGCCTTCGACGCGGCGCTGCGGCTGTGGCGGGGCGAGGCGTTCGCCGATCTGGACGGGGCCGCCGAGGTCGAGGCCGCCCGGGCCCGGCTGGGCGAGCTGCGCCTGGTCGCGGTCGAGGAAAGGCTGGCGGCCCGCCTGGCCGTGGGCGACGCACCCGGCGCGGTGGCCGAGCTGACCCCAGCCGTACGCGCAGAGCCCTACCGGGAACGCCGCTGGGAACTGCTCATCCTCGGTCTCTACCGCAGTGCCCGCCAGGCCGAGGCGCTGTCGGCCCTGCGCAGGGTCCGCGCCCTGCTGGCCGACGACCTCGGCGTGGATCCCGGTCCCGCCCTGCAGTCCCTGGAGCGGCGCCTGCTGGCCCAGGATCCCGGCCTGCTGTTGCCGGCCCGGCCGGGCGCGGCACCACGCCCGGTCGCCACGGCCCCGGCGGTGACCCGGCCGCTGTCCGCCTTCGTCGGCCGGGAGGCGGAGCTGGCCGTGCTCGAAGCCACCATGCCGGCCACCCGGCTGCTCTCCCTCGTCGGTCCGGGCGGCGCGGGCAAGACCCGGCTGGCGGTGGAGTACGCCGCCACCCGCCCGGACGGCGACGGCCCGTGGCTGGCCCGGCTGGCCGACGTCACGGACCCGGACCTGCTGGTCTCCACGATCGCCGCGGCCGCCGGCGTGCACCAGCCCGCCGAGCCGGGCCCGGCCGGCCTGAGCGCCGCCCTGAGCGACCGGGAAGCGCTGCTCATCCTCGACAACTGCGAGCATCTCGTCGCCGCCGTCGCCGATCTGGTCGTCGAGCTGCTGGCCCGCTGCCCGCGGCTGCGGATCCTGGCGACGAGCCGCGAGCCGCTCGGTGTCGACGGCGAACGGCTGTTGCCGGTCGCGCCCCTGCCCTCGGGTGACGCGGTGGCGCTGCTGGTCGACCGGATCGGGGCGGTACGGCCGGGCTGGCGTGCGGACACCGACGACGAGGCCCAGCTGCGACGGTTGGCGGAGGTGCTGGACGGGATCCCGCTGGCGCTGGAGCTGGCCGCCGCCCGGGCCCGGGTGCTGGGTCTGGGCGAGCTGGTGTCGTTGCTCGGTGAGCGGTTCCCCGCTTTGGGCCGAGTGCCGCGCGGTGCGCTGGCCCCGCACGCCACGCTGGAGGCGGCCGTGGCCTGGAGTGTCGACCTGCTGCCGGCCGCCGACCGGGCGCTGCTGCTGCGGCTGTGGCCGTTCGCGGGCGGCTTCACGGTGGAGGCCGCCGCGGCGGTCGGCTCCGATCTGGAAGCGCTGTCGTCGCTGGTCACGCGCTCGGTCGTGGCCGCCGACACGACTGTGACGCCGACCCGCTACCGGCTGCTGGGCATCATCCGGGCGTACTGCCGGGAGCACGACCCCGAACCGGCGGCGAGCCGGGCCGCGCAGGCCGCCTGGGTCCGCGCGCTGGTCGAACGGACCGCGCCCGAGCTGCGCGGGGAACGCTCGGCGCACGCCATCCGGGTGCTCAACCGCGAGGTGCCCAACCTGCGTGCCGCGCTGGCCCACGACCTCGTCGCGGACCCGGAAGCGGCGCTGCGGACGGCGGGCCTGCTGGAGTGGTTCTGGTTCCGGGGCGGGCACGTGGCCGAGGGCCTGCGGCTGCTGACCAAGGCCCTGGCCGGGGCGCCGGACGCTCCCGCGGTCGACCGGGCGCTCGCGCTGGCCAGCGCCGGCACCCTGCGGTTCATCGGTGGGGACGTCGAAGGCGCGGCCGAGTGCCTGTGGCAGGCGAAGACCCTGATCGCGGAGCCGGACAGCCAGGACGGGTGGCGCCTGGTCAGCCAGCTGCGCTACTACGAGTCGCTGATGTGGTCGGCGCGCGGCGACTACGAGACCGCCGCGGTCCGGGCCCGGGAGTCGATCGCGGTCAGTGTGCGGATCGGCGAGCGGTGGGCCACGCCGGCCGGTGAGATGGCCCTCGGCGGGGCCCTGACCGGGCTCGGTGAGCTGCTGGAGAGCCGCCGGGTGCTCGAGGCCGCGGCCGCGCACGCCGGCGAGCTGCGGCAGAACTGGATCGCCGCGATGAGCGAGCTGCTGCTGGCCCGGGCCTGGCTGGTCCCGGCCGACCCGGATCCGGCCGCGGCGCTGCGCGAGCTCGGTGCCGCCCTGGGCCGGTTCCGGGAGGAGGACGACGTCGGCAACGTGCTCTCCTGCCTGCACACCGGCGCGTACGCCCTCACGCTGAGCGGCCGGCCCGAGCTGGGTGCGACGCTGCTGGCCGCCGTACGCCACCAGGGCGCCCGCCGGGGACTACGGCCCGAGGCCACCGACCCCACGACCTCCGCCGCCCTGAACGAAGCCCTCGACCGGGCCCTCGATCCGGTGACCCGGGCCGCCGCCGACGCCGGTGGCGCCACGCTGGAACCGGCCGCGATGATTGCGATGCTGTCGGCTGGGCAGGAGCAGAGCCATGCCCGAAGGTGACACCGTATGGAACACCGCCCGCGTCCTCGAACGCGCGCTGCAGGGCGACGTGCTCACCGGCTCGGACTTCCGGGTGCCGCAGCTCGCGACGACCGACCTGACCGGCTGGACGGTGGCCGAGTCGGCGAGCCGGGGCAAGCACCTGCTGCTGCGGCTGACCAGCGGCGAACGGGCCATGACCCTGCACTCGCACCTGCGGATGGACGGCGCGTGGCGGGCGTACGCGCCGGGTGAGCGCTGGACCGGCCGCCCGGCGCACCTGATCCGGGTGGTGCTGCGGACGAAACGCTCGGTCGCGGTCGGCTACCACCTGCACGAGGTGGCGCTGCTGCCCACGGCCGAGGAGGAGAAGCTGCTCGGCCACCTGGGACCGGACCTGCTCGGCGCCGACTGGGACCCCGACGAGGCGGTCCGCCGGATCATCGAGAAGCCGGACGTCCCGATCGGTGAGGCGCTGCTGGACCAGCGCAACCTCGCCGGGGTCGGCAACCTCTACAAGGCCGAGACGCTCTTCCTGCGGGGGCTGTGGCCGTGGACGCCGGTCTCCGCGGTGGCGGACCTGGCCGGCACGGTGAAGCTGGCGCAGAAGCTGGTGGCCTCCAACCGCGGACGCTGGACGCAGACCACCACCGGCTCCCTGCGCCGGGGACAGACCAGCTACGTCTACGGGCGGCGGGCCCAGCCCTGCCGGCGCTGCGGCTCGGCGATCCAGAAAGAGGACCAGGAGGAGCGGATCACCTACTGGTGCCCGCGCTGCCAGCCGAAAGGCTCGGCCTAGGCCGCTGGGGTGGCGGGGCGCCGCAGCTCGGACAGCCCCTCGGCGATGCCGCGCAGGCGGTCGGTCGCCTCGATCAGGCCACCGAGCGCCGGGTGCTGGGTGGAGGCCGGGTGGCCCTCCTCGGCGACATAGCTCGCCGCGGCCGCGACCAGCCGTTCGTACGCGGTCACGCCCTCGGTGAACTGCTTGGCCAGGCTCTCGTGGGCCTGCTCGATCCCGGGGCGCTGATCCGGCGGGCTGAGCGGGATCGCCCGTTCGACGCTGGCCACCCGCTGGCCGAGGTCCCGCAGCCACTGCTCGGCCACCGCGGCCTCCAGCATCGCGGCCTCGCCGGGCCCGGTCAGCCGGCCGGCCAGCCCGGTCAGCGTCATGGCTGCCCGGTCCAGCCTGTCCCAGGCCTGGGCGACGGCGGAACCGCGCAGCGCGTAACGCTCCTTGTGCCGCCGCACCTCCTGCAGCACCTGCCGGCCCGCGGGGAAGCGCTCGACGGCCGCCACCAGCCGCTGGCCGGGGATGGCCGGCGGGGCGGGCGGCGGTGCCGGGATCGCCGCCAGCGCCCGGTGGTCACTCCAGCGCCACCAGGCCAGCGCCACGGACGCACCCGCCGACGCGGCCCAGGCCGCGTCGGCGAGCCCGATGCCCGCGTACGGGGTGAGCACGGCAGCGGCAGCGGTCAGCCCTCCGCCGACGACGCTCCAGCGCCGCGCGGACCCCCGCAGCTTCCTGAGCTGCCGGAAGTATCTGCTCCGCTCGTCCACCGTTCACTCCTCCCCGGGTGGGGTGCTCAGCCCGTGGCCGAGGTGTCCCCACGCTTGGCGTTCATGCTTGCCCTGATCTCGTCGAGACGGGCCACGCTGGCCGGGTCGGCGGCGGGGGCGGCGTTGTTGCCCGCCTCCACAGCCGGCTTGGCCGCGGTGCCGCCGAGCTGCTCACCGGCCATGCTGGCCCGGATCTGCTCCAGCCGCGAGGTGCCGGCCATGTCGAGGCTCGACTTCTGCACCTCGAGCATGCGGCCCTCGACGGAGTTCGACGCCAGTTCGGCGCGGCCCATCGCGTTCGCGTACCGCTGCTCGATCTTGTCGCGGACCTCGTCCAGGGACGGGGTGTTGCCCGGCGCGGAGAGCGACGACATCGACTCCAGCGACTTGGCCACCGTCTCCTGCATCTTGGCCTGCTCCAGCTGGCTGAGCAGGCGCGAGCGCTCGGCGATGCGCTGCTGGAGCACCATCGCGTTGTTCTCCACCGCCTTGCGGGCCTGGCCGGCCGCCGACAGCGCCTGGTCGTGCAGCGTCTTCAGGTCTTCCATCGACTGCTCGCCGGAGACCAGCTGGGTGGCGAGCGTCTGCGCGGTCGACTCGTACTTCTGCGCCTCGGCCTCGTCACCGCCGGCCCGGGCCCGGTCGGCCAGCACCAGGGCCTGGCGGGCCATGCCCTGCAGCTTCTCGACCTCGGACATCTGCCGGGACAGCTTCATCTCCAGCTGCCGCTGGTTGCCGATCACGGCGGCGGCCTGCTGGACGAGCGCCTGGTGCTGACGCTGTGCGTCCTCGATGGCCTGCTGGATCTGCACCTTGGGGTCGGCGTACTCATCGATCTTGGCGCCGAAGAGCGCCATCATGTAGCGCCAGCCCTTGACGAACGGGTTCGCCATATCCGCGGTATCCCCTCAATGTCGCTCAGTCGGACGCGCCACCGACGCGGGACCGAGGGGTCTTCACGATGGCGCGAAGTCCATCGTGTCAGCTCCACGCCACCGGCGTCACGTGACCTACGGGGGATCTCAGGGTCTGACGAGGGTTCCCCCGACATCGAGGCTACGCGCCGATACGCGTTCCGGCGACGCCGGAACGCGTAGGGGCAGTGCTGAGGATCAGGCTGCGTAGACGATGTCGCGCCCGCGCTTGCGGGTCGCGTGCAGAGTCGCCTTGAGCGGAGACTCCTGGCGGACGGAGACGGAGACCGTCCCGTCGGAGGTCACCTGGCGCACGGCCGGGGCCTCGCCCTTCTTGACCGGGGCCGCCTTGATCGGGGAGCCGGTGAGCGGAACGGGGTTGGCGCCCGCACCACTGGTCTCGACGGGAGTGGGCTCGAGCGGGGCGAGAACACCGTCCATGCCCTCGGCGAGCGCGAGCGTGCCGCTCACTTCACCCAGGACCTCGGACAGGCGCGCGCCCAGGGCCTCGCAGATCGCGGCGAGCAGCTCGCTGGACGCTTCCTTCTGGCCACGTTCGATCTCGGAGAGATATCCCAGGCTGACGTTGGCGGCGGTCGACACCTCACGCAGCGTGCGATGCTGACCCTGCCTGCGCGCCCGAAGTGCGTCACCGATAACCCGGCGTAGCAGGACCATGGCACCTCCTCCTGCGGCGGGGCCACCGGCAACCGCCGGAGGCTTCCCGCAACCGTACCCGCTGCGGGCTACACCGACATCCCGCCCCGCCGAAATGCGGGACGGGCGGGAACGCGCGAATGCCCGCGGGGCTGCTGAGACGGGCGGCGGGCCGCTTCGACCCACTCACCCGATCGAGACAACGCGCCAGCTCAACCGGCGATTCCCGCGGTCGATCCGCGCAGCTGGGCGACGAGCAGCGACAGGGCGGACGTCACACTCGCGGTGCGGACGTCCTGCCGGGAACCCGGCAGGCTCAGCTCCTGGACGGTGGCTCCGCCCGGCCCGGCCACCGCGACGAAGACCATCCCGACCGGCTTGCCGTCCTGCGGCTCGGGCCCGGCGACCCCGGTCGTGGCCAGGCCCCAGTCCGAGCCGCAGCGCTCCCGCACCCCCTCGGCGAGGGCCAGGGCGACGTCCGGATCGACCGGGCCGCGCTCGTCCAGCAGCTGCCGGGGCACGCCGGCCAGGGTGTGCTTCATCTCGGTGGCGTAGACCACCACGCCACCCTTGAACACCGCGCTGACCCCGGCGATCTCGACGATCGTGGCGGCGAGCAGGCCACCGGTCAGCGACTCCGCGACCGCCAGGGTCTGGTGCCGCTCGGCCAGGGCGTGCACCACCGCGGAGGCGGCCACCCCGAGATCATCGATCCTGCCTTCGCTCATGTCCCGATTCTGCCAAGTGCGGGCGGGGCGCGTCCTCAGACCCGCTCAGCCCGCCGGCGCAGGCGCAGCGCCTGCAACACGTAATCCACACCCGTCACCACGGTCACGATCAGCGCCGCCACCATCAGCACCGTGCCGACCAGGTCGAACGGCTCGGGGACGGGCCACAGGAACCACGCGATCGCGGCGATCTGCAGCGCCGTCTTGAGCTTGCCGCCGCGGCTGGCCGGGATGACGCCGTACCGGATCACCCAGAAACGCAGCGCCGTCACGCCCCACTCGCGGACCAGGATCAGGCCCGTCACCCACCACGACAACCGGTCGTACGCCGACAGCAGCACCAGCGCACTGCCGGTCAGCGCCTTGTCCGCGATCGGGTCCGCCACCTTGCCGAACGACGTCACCAGCTCGTAGCGCCGGGCGATCCAGCCGTCCGCGAAATCAGTGGCGGACGCCACACAGAAGGTCAGGCAGGCCAGGATCCGCCAGCCGGACTCCGTCATCTCGGACACGATGACGAAGGCGACGAACACGGGAACGAGCACGATGCGGGCGGCCGTCAGCACGTTGGCCGGGTTGTAGAGCGAAACCGGCCGCGGGGCGGCCACCGGCACCGGCTCGTCGGTCACGACGCTGCCGCTGCCGCGGAGATCATTTCGACGGGTACGGCCACCAGGTCGACGCCCTCGGTGCCGGTGACCCGGGCCCGGACGAAGTCGCCGGGGCGCAGCGCGGCCAGGTCGACCCCCTGCTCGCCGGCGACCAGCAGGGTGGAACCGTCGACCTCGGGCGCCTGGTGCTCGGCGCGGCCCTCGACCTCGCCGTCGGTGATCGTGTCGACCAGCACCTCGACGACCGAGCCGAGCCGGTCCTCGGCCCGCTGGGCGCACAGTTCGTCGGCCAGTTCGCTGATCTCGGCGTACCGGAGCTTGATCTCGTCCTCGTCCACCTTGCCGGACAGGCCGACGGCCTCGGTGCCGTCCTCGTCGCTGTAGTCGAAGACGCCGATGGCGTCCAGCCGGGCCTCGGTCAGGAACCGGACCAGTTCGTCCACGTCCTCCCGGGTCTCGCCGGGGAAGCCGACGATGAAGTTGCTGCGCGCGCCCGCCTCGGGGGCCAGCGCGCGGGCCGAGGCGAGCAGCTCCAGGAACCGGTCGGTGGAGCCGAACCGGCGCATCCGGCGCAGCACCGGCTCGCTGGAGTGCTGGAACGACAGGTCGTAGTACGCCGCGACGCCCGGCGTGGTGGCGATGGTCTCGACCAGGCCGGGACGGGTCTCGGCGGGCTGCAGATAGCTGGCCCGGACCCGGACGATGCCCGGCACCGCGGCGAGCTGCGGCAGCAGCTTCTCCAGGGCGCGCGGGTCGCCGAGGTCCTTGCCGTACGAGGTGCTGTTCTCACTCACGAGGACCAGCTCGCGGACGCCGGTGCCGGCCAGCCATTCGGCCTCGGCCAGCAGCTCCTGCGGATCACGGGAGACGAACGCGCCCCGGAAGGCCGGGATGGCGCAGAACGAGCACCGCCGGTCGCAGCCACTGGCGAGCTTGAGGCTGGCGACCGGGCCGCTGTCGAGGCGGCGGCGCAGCACCTGACGCAGGTGCGCGGGGGTGTGCTCGTCGACGGTGGCGTGCCCGGGGACGACGACCTTGGCCGCCTGCCGGGCGACCGGGGTCAGCGGCAGCAGCTCCCGGCGGTCGCGCGGGGTGTGCGCGTCGAACCGTTCACCGGCGAGCACGCCGTCGAGCCGCGCGGCGATGTCGGTGTAGTCGTCGAAGCCGAGCACGGCCTGGGCCTCGGGGAGGCTCTCGGCGAGCTCCTTGCCGTACCGCTCGGCCATGCAGCCGGCGGCGACCACCTTCGCACCGGTGTCGGCCGCCGCGAGCAGGGTCTCGATGGAGTCCTGCTTGGCCTTCTCGACGAAGCCGCAGGTGTTGACGAGGACCACGTCGGCGCCGTCGGCATCCGTGCTGACCTGCCAGCCACCGGCGTCGAGACGGGCGGCCAACTCCTCGGAGTCGACCTCGTTACGGGCACAGCCCAGGGTGAGCAGGGCGACACGGCGGGGGGCAGGGGTTACCGACACTCCGACAAGGCTACCGGGCGCGCGTTGCCGTGCCTTCGCCCGTAGGGCCTGTCCTGCCGACCAGGGCGGCGCCGAGCCGAGGTCCAGGTTTCGCGTCGCAAGTGGGCCGGGCGGTCGAATACCGGGGTTGTATTCGGCCGTTCCGACCGCGCCGCGAGGCGGAAGCTGGGCCCGGCGCAGGCCGTCCTGGTCGGCAGGACAGGCCCTCAGTCGACCCTGAGCGTGGCGAGGGTCTCTTCCAGCTCATCGGGCTTGATCAGCACCTCGCGGGCCTTGGAGCCCTCGGACGGGCCCACGATGCCGCGGGTCTCCATCAGGTCCATCAGCCGGCCCGCCTTGGCGAAGCCGACCCGCAGCTTGCGCTGCAGCATCGAGGTCGAGCCGAACTGCGAGGTGACCACCAGCTCGATCGCCTGGATCAGCACCTCGAGGTCGTCGCCGACCTCCTCGTCGATCTGCTTCTTCTTGCTCTCCGGCGGCGCCGTCACGTCCGGGCGGAACTCCGGCTCGCGCTGGTCCTTGCAGAACTTGACGACGTCGGCGATTTCCTTCTCGTCGACCCAGGCGCCCTGGAACCGGGCCGGCTTGGACGCGCCCATCGGCAGGAACAGGCCGTCGCCGCGGCCCAGCAGCTTCTCCGCGCCGGGCTGGTCGAGGATGACCCGGGAGTCGGCCAGCGAGCTGGTGGCGAAGGCCAGCCGGGACGGGACGTTGGCCTTGATCAGGCCGGTGACCACGTCGACCGAGGGACGCTGGGTGGCCAGCACCAGGTGGATGCCGGCCGCGCGGGCCAGCTGGGTGATCCGGACCACCGAGTCCTCGACGTCGCGCGGGGCGACCATCATCAGGTCGGCCAGCTCGTCGACGATCACCAGCAGGTACGGGTACGGCTTCATCACCCGGTCGACGCCCGGCGGGGCCGTGATCTCGCCGCTGCGGACCTTGCGGTTGAAGTCGTCGATGTGGCGTACCCCGTTGGCGGCGAGGTCGTCGTAGCGCATGTCCATCTCGCGGACGACCCATTCCAGGGCGTCGGCGGCCTTCTTGGCGTTGGTCACGATCGGCGTGACCAGGTGCGGGATGCCCTCGTAGGCGGTCATCTCGACCCGTTTCGGGTCGACCAGCAGCAGCCGCACCTCGTCCGGGGTGGCCCGGGTCAGGATGGAGACCAGCAGCGAGTTGAGGCAGGAGCTCTTGCCCGCGCCGGTCGCGCCCGCGATCAGGATGTGCGGCATCTTGGCCAGGTTGGCCACCACGAAGCGGCCCTCGATGTCCTTGCCCAGCGCCACCAGCATCGGGTGGTGGTCGGCGGTGGCCGCGTGCGAGCGCAGCACGTCACCGAGCGAGACGTTCTCCGGGTCGGTGTTCGGGATCTCCACGCCGACCGCGCTCTTGCCCGGGATCGGGCTCAGGATGCGCACGTCGGGCGACTTGACCGCGTAGGCGATGTTGCGGGAGAGCTGGGTGATCCGCTCGACCTTGACGCCGGGGCCGACCTCGACCTCGTAGCGGGTGACCGTCGGGCCCCGGGTGAAGCCGGTGACCTGCGCGTCCAGGTTGAACTGGTCGAAGACCCCGGTCAGCGCGGTCATGATCTCGTCGTTGGCCTTGCTGCGGGACTTCGGCGCCGCGCCCTTGCCCAGCAGGCTCGGCGGGGGCAGCCGGTAGTCGCCCTCGACCGCCGAGATGTCGAGCTGCTCGGCGCGG
Organism: Actinoplanes sp. NPDC004185; assembly: GCF_053603475.1. NCBI lineage: Bacteria > Bacillati > Actinomycetota > Actinomycetes > Micromonosporales > Micromonosporaceae > Actinoplanes > Actinoplanes sp. NPDC004185. The sequence continues at coordinate 134,127 of NZ_JBSGFR010000021.1, forward strand.
GTGGGCAGCGGCGAGTGCTCCGGCGGCTCGGGCGCCTTGCGGCTGGCCGGCACCTTCTTGCCCCGGGGCACGAGCACGGTGTCGTGCACGATCGGGTCGTCGTCCACGTCGAGGTCGTCGGGGTCCGGGGCGAGCCCGATGTCGGCCAGCGAGCCCTGCCGGCGGCGGGCCGGGGCGCGCCGTTGGGGCTCCTCGTCGCCGGGCTCGTCGAGGTCGGGCAGGTCCGGATCGGGCAGCGGGGCCCGGGCCGACGAGCGGCCCAGCAGCACGTCGGTGAGCAGCATCAGCCGCTCGGGGATCTTGTTGATCGGGGTCGCGGTGATGACCAGCAGACCGAAGATCAACAGCAGCACGAGCAGGGGTACGGCCACCCAGGCCGTCACCGCGTTCTCGAGCAGGGAGCCGACGCCGTAGCCGATGAGCCCGCCGGAGCTGGTCATCTCCATGTCGTCGGCCGGGCGCTGGGACACGTGCAGCAGGCTGGCGGTGGAGACGACCAGCGCGCTCCAGCCGACGACGGACCGGCCGCGGTGCTCGGGGTCGGCGGGCTTGCGCATGAAGCGGACCGCGCCGTAGAGCAGCAGCAAGGGCAGGAGCACTGCCAGGCTGCCGAAGAACAGCCGCATGGCGTCGTTGAGCCGGGCGCCGACCGGGCCGGCGGAACCCGCCCAGACCGCCACCCCGACCAGGATGGCCAGACCGAGCATGAGCAGCCCGGCGCCGTCGCGGCGGTGCTCGGGATCGATCTCCTTGGCGGTCGCGGCCTGCCGGCCGACGCCGCGGGCGGCCCAGCCGACGCTGTGCGCGACGCCCATCCAGAGGGCACCGACGCCACGGCCGATCCCGGTCGCGAGCACCGATCCGACTCCGGGCCGGGCCCGGGTGGCGCTCCTGGCCCGGGCGCGCGGCACTGCCTTTTTCGCCGGGGCCTTGCGGGCGGGCGTCTTGCGGGCTGCTGGTTGCCGGGCGCGCGACGTCGCGGCACCGCGCGTGGTGGACGCGGCGCGGCCCCGGCTCGCCGGAGGAGTACGGCCCGCCATGGCCCTACCGTAACGGGATCACTCTCGCGAGTACGCGCGCCGCACCGTGACCGGGTTTCGCTTTTTCCCCCGTTTAGGATCAACAGCATGTCCGCGCCGCAACCGCTCAGCCACGACATGATCATCGACGCGCTGAACGCCCGCCGGTTCGCCCACTTCGTCGACGACGACGGTGACATCGGCGGCAACTGGCAGGGCTGCCTGATCTACTTCTTCCGGCTCGGCAAGGACGAGGAGGTCCTCCAGGTCCGCACGCTGACCCGGACGGTCTTCAGCACCGACGACGTCCCCCGCCTGTACGCCTTCTGCAACGCCTGGAACCACGACCGGCTCTGGCCCAAGGCGTACGTGCACACGGCCGACGACGGCGCGGTGCGGGTGGTCGGTGAGGTCGTCGGCGACTGGGAGCGCGGCGTCACCCCGGAGCAGCTCGACCAGGTGATGATCTGCGGGATCGCGACCGGCTGTGAGCTAGCCGACGCGGTCGCGGAGCTTTGAGCGCACGGCGAGGCCGATCCACGAGGTGAGGATCAGCGCGGCGACCGTGATCCGCGCCGCCCACTCGTAGCCGTGCGGGTAGAAGACGCCCGCCACGTGGTTGTCGAGGAATCCGCCCTCGCGCAGCGGCAGGCCCGCGCCGGCCCGGCCGCGGTCCTCCAGCCAGGTCAGCGGGCAGGACAGCCGGGCGACCACGATGATCAGGAGCCAGGCGGCGCTGACGACCTGCAGCCAGATGAGCCGGCGCCAGCGCCAGGCCAGAAAGCCGCCGAAGATGCCGAAGGCCAGGAACGCGAAGTGCGCGCCCACGGCGGCGCCGATCAGTATCCGGTAGCCCACGCCGCCAACGGTAGGCGACGCAGCGCTGCCCGCGCAGGACGGAGGATGGCCTGCGCGGGCAGCACGTCTACGGGTGGTGCGTCAGGTCAGTTGCGGTGACCCCGGCGGTGGTGACCGTTGCCGTTGCCATTGCCGTTCCCGTTGTTGCCGGCCGGCGCCTCGGCCGACTCGACCGGCGGGGCCGTGGTCGCCTCGGCGGGCGGGGTGCCCGCGTTCACGCCGCCACCGGCGCCGCCGGTGGTGAGCAGGGTGAGGTTGTTCTCCTCGAGGATCTCGGTGATCGGCTGGAAGAACGTCTCGCCGCCGGCCGTGCAGTCGCCCGAGCCGCCGGAGGTCACGCCCTGGGCCTGGTCACCCGAGAGCCACGGGCCGCCGGAGTCACCGCCCTCGGCGCAGACGTCCGTCCGGGTCAGGCCGGTGACCGCGCCCTCCGGGTAGTTCACCGTCTGGTTCTTGGCCAGGATGGTGCCGCAGAACGTGCCGGTGGTGGAACCGGACCGGCAGACCGCGGCGCCGACCGGCGCCTCGGTGCTCCCGCCGACCGGCAGCGCGTTGCCGTCGAAGTCGTTGACGAACGGCTGCAGCGTCACGTCGGCGTTGGTCTGCACCACGCCCATGTCCGCGGTGCCGGGGAAGACCGACGCCACGACGACGCCCTGGTCCTGGTTCTCCCGGTCGGTGGTCTGGGTGCCCTCCGCGCCGCAGTGCCCGGCGGTGACGAAGCCGCCCTCGACCGCGAAACCGATCGAGCAGCGGGCCTGGCCGCCGCCGAGGTTGACGAAGTACGGCTCGGCCCCGATGACGTCGGCCAGCGGCTTGGGGGCGGCCTTGGTGACGACCACCTTCACCGCCTCGTCGGGGAGGCCGGCGTCCTCGGCCAGCTCCTCGGCGTGCTCGGTGTCACCGGGCAGCGCCTGGATGACGACCTGGTTCGCCGCGACGTCGACGTACCAGCCGGGCAGGTCGCGGTCGGCCTTGGTGGCCTCGGCGTCCAGCGCCTTCTTGGCCCGGTCCAGCTGGGCCACGCTGCGTTCGACGAGCTTCGGTGTGGCCCCGGCCGCGCGCACCTTGCCGGCCAGGCCGGCGTCGGTGATCGCGATGTTCAGCGTGGTGCCGTCCTTGCCGAGCCAGGAGCCCGCGTACGAGTCACCGGAAGCACTGCGCAGCTGCGCCGCCACCCCGCTGGCCCACGCGGCCCGCTTCACCCGGGCGGTGGCCTGGTCGGCGCTGATCCCGAGGTCCCGTTGCATCGCGGCGAGCAGCTGGGGGGCCACTCCGCCGCTCGACTGCGACGCAGGGCCGCGGCCGGCGTTCGTGCCCGCCATGGACGGCAGCGTGAACGCCACCGCCGCTCCCGCTGCCGTCACCGTCGCCGCAAGCGCGACGACCGTTCTCCGCTGCATCCGTAACTCCCCTCGCATCGAGTGCCGTGGGGGCGGCACCGTGCCCTCAGATACGCAAGGAGGTCGCGGCCGGATCAAAAAATCCGGTATTCACAGAAAACTATGGCTGCCGATCACACTTCCACGACGGTCGGCACGATCATCGGCCGGCGCCGGTACGCGTCGTTCACCCAGCGCCCGACGGTGCGCCGGACCACCTGCTGGAGCTGGTGGGTGTCGGTGATGCCGTCCTCCGCCGAACGGTGCAGGGCGGCGGTCAGCAGCGGGATGACCGGGTTGAAGGCCTGCGGGTCCTCGGAGAAGCCCTTGGCCGAGATGCTCGGCTCGCCGACCACCTTGCCGGTCACCGAGTCGATCACCACGGTGGCCGAGATGAAGCCGCCGTCGCCGAGGATGCGCCGCTCGGTCAGCAGCGACTCGCTGACGTCGCCCACGGCTAGGCCGTCGACGTACACGTAGCGGTTCTTGACCCGGCCCACGTGCCGGGCGTGCCCCTCGACCAGGTCGACCACGTCGCCGTCCTCGCAGAGCACGACCCGGTCCGGGGCGACCCCGGACTCGATGCCGAGCTGGGCGTGGGCGCGCAGGTGCCGCCACTCGCCGTGCACGGGCATCAGGTTGCTCGGGCGTACGACGTTGAGCAGGTAGAGCAGCTCGCCGGCCGGGGCGTGCCCGGAGACGTGCACCTTGGCGGTGTCCTTGTGCACGACCGTGGCGCCGGCCCGGGCCAGCTGGTTGATCACCCGGTAGACCGAGGTCTCGTTGCCCGGCACCAGCGAGCTGGCCAGCACGACGGTGTCGCCGGACTCGATGGTGATGTGCCGGTGGTCGCCGGTGGACATCCGGCCCAGCGCGCTCATCGGCTCGCCCTGCGAACCGGTGGACATGAACACGATCTCGTCGTGCGGCATCTGCGCCGCCTCGTCCAGGCTGACCAGCAGGCCGTCCGGGATGCGCAGCAGGCCCAGGTCCCGGGCGATGCCCATGTTGCGGACCATCGAGCGGCCGATCAGGGCGACCTTGCGCTCGTACTCGTAGGCGGCGTCCATCACCTGCTGGACGCGGTGCACGTGGGAGGCGAAGCTCGCCACGATGATCCGGCCCCGGGCCTTGGCGAAGAGCGCGCCGAGCACCGGGCCGATGTCGCGCTCCGGGGTGACGAAGCCGGGGACCTCGGCGTTGGTCGAGTCGGACAGCAGCAGGTCGACACCCTCGGCGCCGAGCCGGGCGAACCCGGCCAGGTCGGTGATCCGCCCGTCCAGCGGGACCTGGTCCATCTTGAAGTCGCCGGTGTGCAGCACCAGACCGGCCGGCGTGCGTACGGCCACCGCCAGCGCGTCCGGGATCGAGTGGTTGACCGCGAAGAACTCACACTCGAACGGGCCCAGCCGCTCGGTCTGCCCCTCGCGCACGGTCAGCGTGTACGGGTCCAGCCGCCGCTCGGCCAGCTTCGCCTCGACCAGCGCCAGGGTGAACTCGGAACCGACCAGCGGGATGTCCGGCTTGAGGGCCAGCAGGTACGGCACCGCGCCGATGTGGTCCTCGTGCCCGTGGGTCAGCACGATCGCCTGGACGTCCTCCAGCCGTTCCCGGATCGGGTCGAAGTCGGGCAGGATCAGGTCGACGCCGGGTTGCTCGACGTCCGGGAAGAGTACTCCGCAGTCGACGACCAGCAGCTTGCCGTCGTACTCGTAGACCGTCATGTTGCGGCCGATGGCCCCGAGACCGCCCAGCGGGATGACGCGCAGGGCGCCCTCCGGCAGCGGCGGTGGTGGTTCCAGCTCGACGTGTGCCTGGCTCAAGTGCGAGGCCTCTCTAATTGGTGCCGAGGTGCAGTCCCGCCGCGGCGGCGTCCTCGAGCAGTTGGTTCGTTTCGGCCTCGGTGGCGTCGACCAGCGGTGAGCGCACGGGTCCGGCGGGCAGCCCGAGGGCGCGCAGGCCGGCCTTGACGAGGATGGTGCCCTGGGTCCGGAAGATGCCGGTGAACAGCGGCAGCAGCTGCCGGTGCAGCGCGAGCGCCCCGGCGGTGTCGCCGCGCTCGTACGCCTCGATCATGGCCTTGGTCTGGGGGCCGATGAAGTGCGTGGAGGTGCCGACCACGCCGACCGCGCCGATCGACAGCAGCGGCAGGATGGCGGCGTCCTCGCCGGAGTAGTAGGCGAGGTCCGTACGGCGCAGCACGTCGGCGCTGCCGGCCAGGTCGCCCTTGGCGTCCTTGACGGCCACGACGCCGGGGTGCTCGGCCAGCCGGACCAGCGTCTCGGTGGCGATCGGCACGCCGGCGCGGTGCGGGATGTCGTAGAGCATCACCGGCAGGCCGACGGCGTCCGCGACGGTGGTGAAATGCCTGATCAGACCGGCCTGCGGGGGCTTGTTGTAATACGGCGTGACGACCAGCAGGCCGTGCGCGCCCGCCTTCTCCGCCGCCCGGGCCAGCTCGACCGTGTGGGCCGTGTTGTTGGTGCCGACGCCCGCGACGATCCGGGCCCGGTCGCCCACCGCCTCGACGACGACGCGCAGCAGCGTCTCCTTCTCGGCGTCGGTGGTCGTGGGCGACTCACCGCCGGTGCCGCTGATCACCAGGGCGTCGTGACCCTGCTCGTCCACCAGCCACGTGGCCAGCCTGGCCGCGCCGTCGACGTCGAGCGAGCCGTCCGCCGTGAACGGGGTCACCATGGCCGAGAGCAGCCGGCCGAAGGGCCGCGGATGGTCGTGCGTCATACCGACAACTTATCGGACGGCCGGAGTGGTTTCCCCGTCGCCGGTGCCCCGGGCCGCGGGCTCAGACGTAGAAGGCGGTGAACGGCGCCCACGGCAAGTTGCGCAGGACACTCCAGACACCCCAGACGGCGATGAAGCCACCGATCACGCCCGGGCTGAGGTCCAGCTGCGGGAGCCGCCAGCCGAACAGCCGGCGGCCGGCCCAGGCGACGTACATGTAGAGCAGGAACGGGACGACGAAGACGAACAGCGCGTGGTGCCGGGCCGCCGCCGGGATGTCGCCGTGCAGGAGATACCACGCTGCGCGGGTGCCGCCGCAGCCCGGGCAGATGAAGCCGGTCGTGTATTTGAGCAGGCAGCTCGGGGCCGCACCGGCGTTCGCCTCGGTGGGGTGGGTGGCCAGGGTGTAGCCCACCGCGCCGGCCATGCAGACCAGCATCGCGGCCGGGGCGACCCAGATCGGCGACTCGCGCCACTTGCGCTGCACGAACCGCGTGACCCGGTCAGGCTGGGCCGGCTCGAACTGGGCCGGCTCGAAGTGCGGCGGCGGCAGGTGCGGGCCGTGCACCGGCCCGTCGACCTGCGGGTGGACCGCGACGGGGTCGGTCGCACTGCTCATGGGCGTCACGGTACACCCGCGGAGGCAAGCTTCAGCGCGGCCGTGAGCGGGCCGGCCAGGTCGCCCCGCTGCGGTGCCGCGACCGTGTGCAGGCCCAGCCAGCCGGCCAGCCGGTGCAGCTCGGGCACCAGCGCGGCGGCGGTCTCCTCCTGGTCGGCGGCGGGCTCGATCCAGGCGGCCGGGATCTGCAGCACACCGCTCTTGCGGTCAGCCTTGAGGTCGAGGCGGGCGGCGAACTCCTCGCCGAGCAGGAACGGCAGCACGTAGTAGCCGTACAGCCGCTGGGCGGCGGGAACGTAGATCTCGATGCGGTAGTTGAGGTCGAAGAGCCGCTCGGTGCGCCCGCGCTCCCAGATCAGCGGGTCGAACGGGCTGACCAGCGTCGCCGCCCGCACCCGGCGCGGCAGCCGGGCCTCGTGGTGCAGGTAGGCCGGGCCCTTCCAGCCGCGCACGGTGACCGGGAGCAGCACCTTGTCCTCGATGAGCTCGGCCAGGGCCTGCTTGAAGCCGGCCACCGGCAGCCGGAAGTAGTCGCGCAGCTCCGGCTCGGCGGCCACTCCCAGCGTGCGGGCGGCCAGCGCGACCAGGGCCCGGAACGAATCCTCCGGCGACGGGGTCGGCGCCTCCAGCACGTGCCGGGGCAGGACCCGCTCGGGCAGGTCGTAACGCCGGGCGAAGGAGGTCGTGCGCTGGGCGGCGGTCACCTCGCCGCTGTAGAACAGCCACTCCAGGGCCTGTTTGACGACCGACCAGTTCCAGCCCCAGTGGTCCTTGCTGCGCGGGGCGTCGTGCTCGATCTCGGCGGCGGTCAGCGGGCCGCGCTGCCGGACCTCGTCGAGCACCCAGGCGACCAGCTCGGGCTGCTCGGCCACGATGCGCCGCATGTTGCCCCAGGCGTAGTCCTGGGCGCGGGCCATGCGCCAGCGGAACAGCGGCTGGAGCTCGACGTCGATCAGCGACGCCTCGTGCCCCCAGAACTCGAACAGCAGCCGGGGACTGCGGTAGGCGGCCCGGTCGAGCAGCGCCGTCGGGTAGGGCCCGAGGCGGCTGTAGAGCGGCATGAAGTGGGCCCGCTGCAGGACGTTGACCGAGTCCATCTGGATCAGATGCAGGCGGCGCAGCACCCGGCGCAGGTGCCGCATGTCGGTGGCGCCACCCGGCCGGGGGTCGGCGAAACCCTGCGCGGCGAGCGTGATGCGCCGGGCCTGGGCGACGGAGAGAGATTCGGGTACGGCCACAGACCAGGACGCTAGCCGAGGGGTACGACAAACCCGTCTGTAGGCTGCCGGGCATGGCACTCGGCTTCGTCCGTCCCGCCCGTCCCTCCGATGCCGGCGAGATCGCCCGCATCCAGCTGACGACCTGGCGGACCGCATACCGGCGGATGTTCCCGGCGCACGTCCTGGCCAACCTGGACGAGGCCTACCTGGCCCGGGGCTGGGCCGAGGCGATCGAGTCCCCGCCCTCACCCCGGCACCGGGTGCTGATCGCGGTCGAGCAGGGCGAGGCGGCGTCGCACGTGGTGGGCTTCGCGGCCTCCGGACCGGCCGACGAGCAGGCGCTCGTCCCCGAGGAGCCGCCGCTGCCCGACGACGTCGCGGCGATCACCGACCTGCTGGTCGAGCCGCGCTGGGGCCGCCGCGGGCACGGCAGCCGGTTGCTCGCGGCCACCGTCGACCTGTGGCGCGAGGACGCGTTCAAGGCGGCCGTGGCCTGGGCGTACGACGCGGATGAGGCGATGAAGAAGTTCCTCGTCTCCACCGGCTGGGAGCCCGACGGCGCCGGCCGGGCGCTGGACGTGGACGACATGCTGGTCCCCCAGCTGCGGCTGCACGTCGCCGTCGACCCGCAGCCGCCCGAGGCTTCCTGAGCGGGCAGCATGCCGCGTCTCCAGCCGCTCCTGCACGAGCTCGTCACCACCGTGGCGGCGCCGACCATGGCGCTGGCCGGGCCGGACGGGCAGATCCGCGCGGCCGGGGTGCAGGGCGTGTTCCACGCGGACGTCCGCGTGCTCTCCGCGGCGGTGCTGCTGCTCGACGACCACGAGCCTGAGCCGATCGGCCACGCCGAAGCGGGAGGCGGCACGGTCCACTTCGTCGCGCTGACACGCCGGCTCGACCCGCGGCTGCGCATCGACCGCACCCGCACGGTCACCCCCGGGCGGGTCGACGAGCAGATCCGGTTGAGCTCGGCCGCCCCGGAGCCGGTCAGCACGGTGGTCACCGTCGAGCTGGCAGCCGACCTCGCGCCGATCGAGGCCGTCAGGTCCGGCGGCCCGACCACCCCGGCCACCGCCGGCCGGTCCGCCGGAGGCGGGCTGACCTGGGCCCGGGATGGTGTCACCGTCACGGTCGGCGCGGACCGGGCCGAGATCGACGACCGCGGGCGGCTGCGCTGGGCGGTCACGCTCGCGCCGGGCACGGACACGACCCTGACCTTCACCGTACGGGTGGACGACCCCTCCGCGGCGGTGCACGCCCCCACCCGCTCCCACGACTGGAACCCGGCCCGGGTCCGCTCCGGCGACCAGCGCCTGGGCCGGCTGGTGGCCCGCTCCCTGGACGACCTGCACGGCCTGCGGCTGGCCGACGGTGACGACGTCTACCTCGCCGCCGGGGTGCCGTGGTTCCTGACACTGTTCGGCCGGGACAGCATCTGGGCGGCCCGGATGCTGCTCCCGGTGGGCACCGGCCCCGCCGCCGGGACACTCCGCGTGCTGGCCCGCCGGCAGGGCACCCGGATCGACGCGGCCGCGGCCGAGGCGCCGGGCAAGATCCTGCACGAGCTGCGGCGGCAGGAGTTCGTCCTGGCGGACGGCCTGCGGCTGCCCCCCGCCTATTACGGGACCATCGACGCCACGCCGCTGTGGATCAGCCTGCTGCACGACGCCTGGCGCTGGGGACTGCCGGAGGCGCAGGTCGGCGAGCTGCTGCCGCACCTGGAGGCGGCGCTGGGCTGGCTGGCCGGGCACGGCGACGACTTCCTGGCGTACCGCGACACGACCGGGCACGGACTGGCCAACCAGGGCTGGAAGGACTCCGGGGACGCGGTGCGCTTCCACGACGGGCGGCCGGCCGAGCCGCCCATCGCCCTGGCCGAGGTGCAGGGTTACGCCCACCGGGCCGCGCTGGACGGCGCGGCGCTGCTGGACGCGTTCGGCCGGCCCGGCGGCGACCGGTGGCGGCAGTACGCAGCCGGGCTGGCCGACCGCTTCCGGGCGGCGTTCTGGCTCGACGTCGGCTACCCGGCCTTGGCGCTGGACCGCGATGGGCGCCCGGTCGACTCACTGACCAGCAACATCGGCCACCTGCTGGGCACCGGCCTGCTCGACGCGGCCGAGGAACGGGCGGTGGCGACGGCCCTGGGCGGCGAGGCGATGTCCGGCGCGTACGGGCTGCGCACGATGTCGGCCCTCGACGGCGGGTACGCGCCGCTGTCGTACCACTGCGGCTCGGTGTGGGCGCACGACACCGCGATCGTGGCTGCCGGGCTGGCCCGGGCCGGGTTCGGCGCCGAGGCGGCCGTGCTGATCGACGGGTTGCTGACGGCGGCGGAGGCGTTCGGCCACCGGCTGCCCGAGCTGCATGCCGGGGACGCCCGGGCGGCGCTGAGCCGGCCGATGCCGTACCCGGCGGCTTGCCGGCCCCAGGCGTGGTCGGCGGCCGCCGCGGTGCTGATGACGCAGGCCGTGATCGGGCTGGAGCCGGACGTGCCCGGCGGCCGGGTCCGCCTCCGGCCGCTGGCCGGCGCACCCTTCGGCCCGGTCGAGGTGCGCGGCCTCAGCATCGCCGGCACGCCGGTCGACGTCCGGGTCGACGCCACCGGCTCGGCAACCGTCACCGGCCTGCCCGCCGGCCTGACGCTCGACTGACCCGGGCCGGCGCGAGGCGGCCCGCCGCCGGGCTCACGCTCGACTGACCCGGGCCGGCGCGAGGTCGGCCCCGGCGAGACGGCAGTCAGTCGAGGAGCGCGTCGAGGCCGATCGTCAGGCCGGGGCGGTTCACGATCGAGCGGATGCCCAGCAGCACACCCGGCATGAAGGAGGCGCGGTCCAGGCTGTCGTGCCGGATCGTCAGCGTCTCGCCGTGCGTACCGAAGAGGACCTCCTGGTGGGCGACCAGGCCCGCCGCCCGCACCGCGTGCACCCGCACGCCGTCGATGTCCGCCCCGCGGGCGCCGGACAGCTCCTCCTTGGTCGCGTCCGGCATCGCGCCCAGGCCGGCCTCGGCCCGGGCCGCCGCGATCAGCTTGGCCGTGTGGGTGGCCGTGCCGCTCGGGGCGTCCAGCTTGCGCGGGTGGTGCTGCTCGATGATCTCGGCGGACTCGAAGTAGCGGGCCGCGCGGGCCGCGAACTGCATCATCAACACCGCGCCGATGCCGAAGTTGGGCGCGATCAGCACGCCGACCTCGGGCTTGTGCGCCAGCCAGGAACGCACCCGCTCCAGGCGCTGCTCGCTGAAGCCGGTCGTGCCGACGACCATGCTGATGCCCTGGTCCACGGCCCAGTGCAGGTTGTCCATGACCACGTCAGGGGTGGTGAAGTCGACGAGCACCTGGGCGCCGGCGTCCGCGGCGTTGAACAGCCAGTCGCCCTGGTCGACCATCGCCACCAGCTCGAGGTCGTCGGCGGCGTCGACCGCCTTGCACACTTCGAGGCCCATGCGGCCCCGGGCACCGAGAACGCCGACGCGGATCGGTTGCTGCTCGTCTGTCACCCGGTCAATTCAACACCGGTCGCCGGCTTGTCATCCAGCCGGGTGCCGGTTGCGCCACCAGCGCTCGGCCAGCCCCACGACCAGGAACACGCCGGCGACGTAGGCCCAGCCGACCAGCACGTCGATCACGTAATGCTCCCCGGTGTAGACCAGGGTGAACGTCATCGCCAGCGGGTACGCGAGCAGCAGCGGCCACCAGCGCCGGCGCACCACCGGCAGGAAGAAGGCAACCGCCATCATGGCCCAGGCGGTGTGCAGCGACGGCATCGCGGCCACCGGGTTGGACGCCTCCACCTGCAGCGCGTTCAGGGTGTTGCCGGCGCCGTGCAGGCCGATCGCATCCCACCCGTTCGTGGAGATCCGCTCGACGTGCTCGCTCAGGTAGCCCTCCTGGTAGGCCCACCAGGGCGGCGCCGCCGGATAGACGAAGTAGGTGATCAGCCCGAAGACGCAGAGGGTGAACCAGCGCCGGACGAAGCGGGCCCACTGCGCGCGGGACCGCACCCAGAGGATCACCGCGACCGTCGGCACGGTCAGGAAATGCGAGACGTAGATCAGGGTGACCACGACCTCCCACCACTGCACCACTCCGGGCTGGTAGAGGTGCTGCTGCAGCCAGGTGGTGGGGACCTGGCCGCCGGTGAGCCAGCCGAACATCGCCTCGTCCGCATGGATCAGCTCGGTGACGTGCGGGCGGAACAGGTCGTCGGCGTACCCGCGGGAGATGTTGTAGACGACCAGCAGCAGCGCGATGGGCAGCCAGTCCCGCAGGAACAGCAGGTGCTGCCGCCACGGCAGGTCGCTGCGCCACGCGATGGTGGCCAGCCACAGCCAGCCGAAGGCGATCAGCGGGTCGCTGGTCGGCACGCCGATGAAGTACGTGCCGACCGCGAACAGGACCGCCCAGATCAGCATGCCGATGATCCGGCGCCGGCGCCGGTCCGGCGTCGCTTCTTCGTGTACGGGCGGAGGGCTGAGGATGGTCACGGCGTCCCAGGTTAGCGGGCGTTCGAAAACGCGTTCTCGTCGAAGGGCCCGACGACGGCCAGCGACATCGGCTTCGACAGCAGCTCGGCGGCCAGCTCGTTGACCTCGTCGAGGGTGACCTCGTCGACCCGGGCCAGCAGCTCGTCGACGGCCATCAGGTCGCCGTGCAGCAGCTCCGACTTGGCCAGCCGGCTCATCCGCGAGCCGGTGTCCTCCAGGCCGAGCACGTACGAGCCCTTGACCATGCCCTTGCCGCGGGCCAGCTCACCGGCGCTGATGCCGTCGGCCGCGACCGTGGCGAGCTCGGCGCGGATCAGCGCGAGCACCTCCTCGGCCTTGCCCGGGGCGCAGCCGGCGTAGACCGCGAACAGGCCGGCGTCGGCGTACTGGCTGCCGTACGAGTAGACCGAGTAGGCCAGCCCGCGCTTCTCCCGGATCTCCTGGAAGAGCCGGCTGGACATGCCGCCGCCGAGCACGTTGTTGAGCACGCCGAGCGCGAACCGGCGCTCGTCGGCCCGGTTGATGCCGGCGCAGCCGAGCACGATGTGCGCCTGCTCGGTGTCGCGGTGCCGGACCAGGGTGACCGGCTTGCGCGCGCGGACGGCACCGGACGAGCCACGCTTGGGCGCGGGCTCGGCGAGGTCGCCGTCCAGCGGGCTGCCGGCCAAAGCGGCCCGGACCAGCTTGACCACCTTGGCGTGGTCGAGGTTGCCCGCCGCCGTGATCACGATCTGCGGCGCCTTGTAGCGGGCCCGGTAGAAGCGGTTGATCTGGGTGCGGGTCATCGGCGAGATGGTCTGCTCGGAGCCCGAGATCAGCCGGCCCAGCGGCGTGTCGGCGCCGAAGATCGCCTCGGTGAAGACGTCGTGCACCTCGTCGCCGGGCTCGTCGTCGTGCATGGCGATCTCTTCGAGGATCACGCCGCGCTCGGTCTCGACATCCGCCGGGTCGAGGATCGAGCCCGCGACCGCGTCACAGAGCACGTCCACGGCCAGCGGCAGATCGGCGTCCAGCACCCGCGCGTAGTAGCAGGTGTACTCCTTCGTGGTGAAGGCGTTGGTCTCGCCGCCGACGGCCTCGATCTCCGCCGAGATCTCCAGCGCGGTGCGCTTCTCGGTGCCCTTGAACAGCAGGTGCTCGAGGAAGTGCGAGGCACCGGACATCGCCGGGGTCTCGTCCCGGGAGCCGACCCCGACCCAGACGCCGAGAGCGGCGCTGCGGGTGGTGGGGATCGCCTCGGTGATGATGCGCAGACCAGAGGGCAGGACGGTGCGCTTCACGCCGTCCTGCAGGGTCCGGGTGACAACGCGGGCCGGCCTTTCGGCCGGCCCGCGGTTGCTGTCTGTCATGCGTGGATCAGTTACGGTCGCCGCTGGGACGCTGACGACGGCGACGGGGCTCGCCGCCACCCTCACCACGGGGACCGCGGTCCTCGCGCTCGCGCGGCGGGCGGCCGCCACCCTCGGAGCCCTCGCCACCGGCGGCGGCGGGCGCGTCCGCAGGCGCCTCGGCACCCTCGGGGCGGACCTTGTCCAGGTAGATCTTGCCGCGGTTGTCGATGTCCGCGATCGAGACCTCGACCTTGTCGCCGACGTTGAGGAAGTCCTCGACCTTGTCGACCCGCTTGCCGTCGCCCACCTTGGAGATGTGCAGCAGGCCGTCGCGGCCGGGCAGCAACGAGATGAACGCGCCGAACGCGGCCGTCTTCACCACCGTGCCGAGGAACTTGTCCCCCGCCTTCGGCATCGTCGGGTTGGCGATGGCGTTGATCCGCTCCACCGCGGCCTCGGCCGCCGGGCCGTTGGTCGCGCCGACGTAGATCGTGCCGTCGTCCTCGATCGAGATGTCCGCGCCGGTCTCGTCCTGGATCGCGTTGATGGTCTGGCCCTTCGGGCCGATGACCATGCCGATCTTGTCGACCGGGATCTTGACGCTGGTGACCCGCGGGGCGTACTCGCTCATCTCGGCCGGGCTGTTGATGGCCTGGTCCATGACGCCGAGAATCGTGGTGCGGGCGTCGTGGGCCTGCTGCAGGGCGGCGGCCAGCACGTCCGACGGGATGCCGTCGAGCTTGGTGTCGAGCTGCAGCGCGGTGACGAAGTCCGGGGTGCCGGCGACCTTGAAGTCCATGTCGCCGAACGCGTCCTCGGCGCCCAGGATGTCGGTCAGCGTGACGTATTCCGTCTTGCCGTCGACCTCGTCGGAGATGAGGCCCATGGCGATGCCGGCGACCGGCGCCTTCAGCGGCACACCGGCGCTGAGCAGGGCCAGCGTCGAGGCGCAGACCGAACCCATCGAGGTGGAGCCGTTCGAGCCCAGGGCCTCGGAGACCTGGCGGATCGCGTACGGGAACTCCTCGCGCGTCGGCAGCACCGGCACCAGGGCCCGCTCGGCGAGCGCACCGTGGCCGATCTCGCGCCGCTTCGGCGAGCCGACCCGGCCGGTCTCACCGGTCGAGTACGGCGGGAAGTTGTAGTTGTGCATGTAGCGCTTGGACTTGTCCGGGGACAGCGTGTCCAGGGACTGCTCCAGCCGCAGCATGTTCAGCGTGGTGACGCCCAGGATCTGGGTCTCGCCCCGCTCGAACAGCGCCGAGCCGTGCACGCGCGGCAGCACGCCGACCTCGGCGGACAGCGGGCGGATGTCACGCGGGCCGCGGCCGTCCATGCGGACCTGCTCGCGGAGCACGCGGTTGCGCACCTCGGACTTGGTGACCGAGCGGAACGCCGCGCTGATCTCCTTCTCGCGACCCTCGAACTGCGGGCCGACGAGCTCGACCGTCTTGGCCTTGACCCGGTCGAGGGCTTCCTCGCGGTCGGCCTTGCCGGCGATCTTCAGCGCCTCGGCGAGCTCACCCTTGGCGGCGTCCGAGACGGCGGCGTACACGTCGTCCTGGTAGTCCAGGAAGACCGGGTATTCCAGCACGGGCTTGGCGGCGACCTCGGCCAGCTCGCTCTGCGCGCGGCACAGCTCGCGGATGGCCGGCTTGGCGGCCTCGAGACCGCTGGCCACGACCTCCTCGGTCGGCTTCGGCGCGCCGGCGGCGATCAGGCTCAGCGCCTGCGGGGTGGCCTCGGCCTCGACCATCATGATCGCGACCTCACCGTCCGGCAGCGTCCGGCCGGCGACGATCATGTCGAAGGTGGCCCGGGCCAGCTCCTCCAGCGTGGGGAAGTTGACCCACTGGCCGTCGATGTGCGCGACCCGGGTCGAGCCGACCGGGCCGCTGAAGGGCAGGCCGGAGAGCTTGGTCGACATCGAGGCGCCGTTCATGGCGACGACGTCGTACGGGTGCTGCGGGTCGAGCGCGAGGACGGTCTCGACGACCTGGACCTCGTTGCGCAGGCCCTTGGTGAACGACGGGCGCAGCGGCCGGTCGATCAGGCGGCAGGTGAGGATGGCGTCCTCGCTGGGACGGCCCTCGCGCCGGAAGAACGAGCCGGGGATGCGGCCCACGGCGTACATGCGCTCCTCGACGTCGACCGTCAGCGGGAAGAAGTCGAAGTGCTCCTTCGGCTGCTTGCCGGCCGTGGTCGCGGAGAGCACGGTGGTCTCGCCCAGCTGGACGATGACCGAACCGGCGGCCTGGCGGGCCAGCCGGCCGGTGGAGAAAGTGATCTCGCGGGTGCCGAACGACCCGTTGTCGATGACGGCGGTGCGAGTCTCGGTGCCGAGAGCCTTTTGCTCTGTCATGTGGTGCGGTACTCCTTCGTCGAGGACCCGGCGGTTCACACAGCGCGGAAGAGGCTGGCCGGTCTTCGATCGAAGTGCCCGAGATTGACGTGCTCGGGAACCACTACCGAGGACCGGGGCCGGTGGCCTGGTGCCGCGCGGGTCCGTGGGTAGAGCTCGGGGGAAGCAGCCAGGCGGCCACTCCCCCCGTCGAATCAGCGGCGCAGGCCGAGACGCTCGATCAGCGTCCGGTAGCGCGCGATGTCCTTCTTCTGGACGTAGTTCAGCAGGCGGCGGCGACGGCCGACCAGCAGCAGCAGACCACGACGGCTGTGGTGGTCGTGCTTGTGCACCTTGAGGTGCTCGGTCAGGTCGGCGATCCGCTTGGTGAGCATCGCGACCTGCACCTCGGGCGACCCGGTGTCGCCCTCGAGGGTCGCGTACTCGGTCATGATCTTGGTCTTGGTCTCTTGGTCGAGCGCCATGTTCTCCGTGATTCTGTGTTGCCGATTCATACGGTGTCCCGCCCCTGCGGGGCGGGCTCGCGGCCCGCGGCGTCGGGCAGGCAGGCGAGTCCGGTCGTCGGAATAGCCGACGTCACGGAAAGCTTATCAGCCGCTCAGATCTGCGGCCGGGCGAGCAGCCGCCGGGTCTCCTCGACGTCCTCGCGGATCTGCGCGACCAGCGGCTCGATGCCGGTGTAGACCCGCTGTTCGCGCAGGTGGGCGACGAAGTCGAGGCTGACCCGCTCGCCGTACAGGTCGCCGGCGAAGTCCAGCACGTAGGCCTCGACCCGGCGCTCGCGGCCGGAGAAGGTGGGGTTGGTGCCGACCGAGACCGAAGCCGGCTGCGGGCCGCCGTGCTTGCCGCCGCGGATGAGCCAGGCGGCGTAGACCCCGTCGGCCGGGATGGCCGCATAGCGGTGACACATGAGGTTGGCGGTCGGGAAGCCCAGCTCCCGGCCGCGCTGGTCGCCGCGGACGACCACGCCGGCCAGGCGGTGCGGGCGGCCGAGCGCGGCGGCGGCGGCCGAGACGTCCCCGGCGTCGACACAACTGCGGATGTACGTCGACGAGAAGACCAGATCCTGCTCCGCGACCAGCGGCGCCTCCTCGACCGTGAAGCCGAAGGTGCGCCCGAGCCGGGTCAGCATGGCCAGATCGCCGGCGGCCTTGTGGCCGAAGCGGAAGTTGTCCCCCTCCACGACGACCGCGGCGTGCAGCGCGTCGACCAGCACGTCGTGCACGAACGCCTCGGCGCTGAGCTGGGAGAACCCCGGGGTGAAGGGCACCACGCAGAGGGCGTCGACGCCGAGCTGCTCGATCAGCTCGGCCTTGCGCACCGGCTCGGTGAGCACGGCCGGGTGCGAGCCGGGACGGACCACCTCGGCGGGGTGCGGGTCGAACGTCACGACGACCGATTGCAGACCGAGGTCGCGGGCGCGCTTCACGGTGTGCCCGATGATCGCCTGATGGCCGCGGTGCACCCCGTCGAAGACGCCGATGGTCACCACCGATCGGCCGAACCCGCCCGGTACGGCCTCGTACCCGCGCCACCGCTGCATGCCCACTTACCTTCCTGGAGTGTCCGGGGGTAAGCGTATCGGTCTCCGCGACTGCCTGAAACGCTACAGTTAGTCCCGATATGCGCGTTGACTGGAGTCCCCTCGTCCTGCTCGCTGCGGAGTTCACCTTCGCTGTGCTCTTCCTGCGCGCCCTGGTCGGCTACCTGCACGGACGCGACCCGTTGCAGCGCGACGTCACGCTGGTCTTCGCGCCCTGCACGGTGCTGTTCTGCGTCGACATCGCCCGCCGGATCAACGGCGAGGCCCTGCCGCTGTGGGTCAACGCCGTCTCGCTGACCGCGCTGCTGGCCCAGCCGTACCTCACCGTGCGGCTCGCCGCCCGGCTGCGGTCGGTGCCGGTCTGGCTCCAGCGAACCATTCTGATCGTGCAGGCCGTGGTCGCCGCCTGGCTGGCGTTCGCGCCGCGCCCGTTGCGCCCGGCCGAGCTGTTCGCCGCGGTCACGTCGTTCCTGGTGGCCGAGCTCATCGCGGCAGCCCTGCTGTTCGGCAAGGCCCGGACCCGGACCGGCGCGAACCGGGCCCGGCTGATGATCGCGGCCGGCGCGACCGCCGCCTTCGGGCTGATGATCGTGCTGATCGGCATCGCCGCGGTGCCCGGCACCAGCCCGGTGTTCGACACCGCCAACCGGGTCCTGGCCCTGGTCTGCGGGTTCGGCTACCTGGTCGCCTTCGTGCCGCCGCACTGGCTGCGCCGGGCCTTCTCCGCCACGGCCGCCCAGTCGGTCACCGAGCGGCTGCTGCGGGCGCCCGCTGAGTCCGCCGAGCAGGTCTGGCAGACCTACGCCGACATCATGCGGGCGCAGACCGGCGCCGACGCGGTGGCTGTCCTCATGCCGCGAGCCGACGGCATGCTGGCCCCGGCCGCGTACGCCGGGCCTCCGACGGCCGCGCCGGAAGGCCTGGGCTTCGCCGACGTCACCGCGCTGATCCGGGCCGGCCAGCCGGCCCGGCTGCGGGACAGCGACGCGGCCCTGGTCGCCCACTTCGGTGACGACCTCGGCGACGACTTCGTGACCGTGCTGAGCATGCCGGTGCCCCCGGACGCCGAGGGGGCGGTGCTGCTGTTCAACCGCCACCGCAGCCTGTTCAGCGACGACGACCTGCGGCTGCTCGCGGCGCTCGGCGGCCAGGCGGGCGTGCTGGCCGAACGCCAGGCGGTCACCGCGGCCCACCGGCGGCTGGCCGCCGAGCTCAGCACCTCGGTCGAGGCGCTGACCCGGGCCAGCCAGGCGAAGAGCTCGTTCCTGGCCAACATGAGCCACGAGCTGCGGACCCCGCTGAACGCGATCATCGGCTTCAGCGACCTGATGCGGCTCGAGGAGCCCGACGGCGACCGGCGCCTGGTGCCCGCCGACTGGGTGGACCACATCCACACCAGCGGACGGCACCTGCTCGGCCTGATCAACGACATCCTGGACCTGGCCAAGGTGGAGGCGGGCCGGCTGGATCTGCGACTGGCCCCGCTGCGGGTCGACACCGCGGTCAGTGAGCTGCTGACCAGCCTGGCCCCGCTGCTGTCGGCCAAGAACCTCACCGTGACCACCACGCCGGCGGAGGCCACCGCCCTGGCGGACCGGGTCCGGTTCCGGCAGATCGTGGAGAACCTGCTGTCCAACGCGATCAAGTTCACCCAGGACGACGGTGCGATCTCCGTCACGGTGGCCCAGTCCGGCGATGTCGTCGAGGTGACGGTCGCGGACACCGGAGTGGGCATCGCCGAGGAGGACCTGGAACGGGTCTTCGAGGAGTTCCAGCAGGTCGGCGATCCGGACCGGCAACGGGCGGGCACCGGTCTGGGACTCGCGCTGACCAAGCGGCTGGTCGAGGCGCACGACGGCGAGATCAGCGTGATCTCCACGCCGGGACAGGGCAGTGCGTTCACCGTACGGCTGCCGGCCGCGCCGGTCCTGCAGCTCGACCACGGCCCGGAGGCCGGCGCCCGGGTGCTCCTGATCGAGGACGACCCGCAGTCCGCGGAACTGCTCAGCACCCAGCTCGTCGGCGCGGGCTACCACGTCGAGGTGGCCGGCACCGGCGAAGCGGGCCTGACCGCGGCCGGCGCCCACCCGCCCGACGCGATCGTGCTCGATGTCGCCCTGCCCGGCATCGACGGCTTCGAGGTCATCCGCCGGCTCAAGGCCGACCCGCGGCTCGCCGGGATCCCGGTCTTCTTCGTCACCATCATCGACGAACGGCAGGCCGGGCTGGCGCTGGGCGCCGACGACTACTTCGTCAAGCCGGTCGACCAGGCGGCCCTGCTCGGCGCGCTGGCCCGCAAGATCGCGCACCGGCCGGTGCCGCGGGTGCTGGTCGTGGACCACGACGACGACGTGCGCCAGGCGATCGAGGACGGCCTGCGCGCGGGCGGCGCCGACGTGGTGGCCTGCGCCGACGGGCGCGACGGCCTGGCGCTGAGCCGGGAGAGCCACTTCGACCTGATCGTCTGCGACATGCAGTCGCCGGAGGTGGACGGGTTCAGCATGCTGGCCGCCATCGAGCAGGACCCGGCCACCCGGCACACCCCGGTGTTGGGGCTCACCGCCGCGGCGGGCCTGTCACGGACGCCCGGCGACGCCGCCCCGCTGGTGGCCACGGCCATGGCCGGCGGCGTGGTGGCGACCGCGATGGCCGGTGGCGACGGCTGGGAAGCCCTGGCCCCGCTGCTCGGCGGCTCCGGCACCGCCACGAAGGACGAGCCCGCGACCACCGCGAAGGACGGGTCCGCAACCGCCGCCGAGGACGGATCCAGAACCGCCGCCGAGGACGGATCCGGAACCACCGCGCAGGATACGAAGGAGACTCCGTGACGGCCGAGAAACCCCGGATCCTGCTGGTCGAGGACGAAGAGCTGAACCGCACCCTGGTCAAGGCGGTGCTGGCCCGGGCCCAGATCGCCGCCGTCCGCGACGCCGAGGTGCTGGACGCGTCGACGCTGGCGACCGCGCGGACCCGACTCGGCGCCGAGGACATCGACCTGATCCTGCTCGACATGAACCTGCCGGACGGCAGCGGCCTCACCCTGGCGAGCGAGCTGGCGGCGGGCACGGTCGCCGCGGGCCGCCCCCGGCCGACCGTCGTCGCGGTGACCGCGAGCGTGCTCCCGCAGGACCGGGAGGCGGCGCTGAAGGCGGGCTGCGACGGCTTCCTGGACAAGCCGTACGCGGCAGCGGACCTGGTCGCGACGGTGGCCGAGCACCTCTCCCGGCGCAGCGGCTAGGTGTAGGGACCAAGACCGTTGTTGACGCGGGTGATGGGTGGTTGGCCTCCGAGTGCGGTGTGGGCGCGGTGGTGGTTGTAGGTGTGTAGCCAGACG